>JASFMR010000016.1:0-48250 GCA_050117475.1 Balneolaceae bacterium
CAGCAGGCCGTTTTTTTGCCTTCAAAGATAACATTTTCGAGCTCTTGAGCATTAATATCAGCGGATTTAAGCTCATTCATTACGTTGGCAATCACTCCGGGTTTGTCGTAGTGGCGTACCACCAGTTTCCAGGGTGCTTCTGTACGTTCACAGCGGTTCAGCCAGTTTCTCACTTTACCTTCCCTGAGGTATCCCCTGACGATATCAACAGCATCCGATGCCACGGCTAGCTGAGCCTGTTTGGTGCTTGCACCGATATGGTGAGTTATATAAACATTGTCCAAATCCTGGAACCGGCTTTCAACCTCACCCTGTTTATATTCAGGTTCGTCGCCTATGACATCCAGTCCAGCTTTGAGACGCCCCGACTTCAATTCTTTGTACAGGGCATCTTCGTCCACTACTCCTGCGCGGGAAGTGTTGATAAAAAACGCTCCATCCTTAAGCCCGGAAAGTACTTTTTTAGAGATGATACCTTTGGTATCGGGCGTCATGGCCAGGTGCACTGTTAGGATATCGCTTTCTTCCGCCACCTGTTGAATAGTGTCTGCATAGTCAACTTCCATTTCCTGGGCGATCCCGGGACTAAGAGAGCGAGACCAGGCTATTATATTGAATCCGAATGATTTGGCTCTTTTAATTACTTCCCGGCCAATTTGTCCTACTCCAATGACGCCTAGTGTTTTTCCGAATAATCCATCTGCTTTGCTGAAAGTAGTTTTATTCCATTTGCCCTTGCGGAAATCAAGGACGTTATCGGGAATGGATCGATCCAGTGAAAGAATAAGTCCCAAACTGAGTTCAGCAACAGCGATGGAGTTTTGGCCCGGGCAATTGGCCACATAGATTCCGGAATTGCTGGCTGCCCCGATATCAATGTTATTTACACCCGCTCCGGCACGGATGATTAGCATGAGCCGGGGGCTGTTTTGTATGCACTGATCACTGACGACGGTAGAACGGACGATTAATATATCAGCATCTATTCCCTTGCCCAGTTCTCCGCTGCCGGTGGCAGCCTCAAATATTACGTCCACTCCAAGTTGTTTTAGTTCATCGATTGCTTGTTCAGGAAGCTTGTCAGCAACAAATACAGTCATGAGTTCTCACCAATTGATTTATGTTATGGAAGTTCTAGATCATACTAAGCAAATCGCCAAGCGAGTGCGAATAGCCATACAATATTAATAACGTGTGCTATTTTAACGATTAAGAAATTAAAAATTTCATTTAATATGTAAAGATAAGGCAGATGATTATGCGTAGGGCTTTCTAGCTTTTTGTTAGGATTTTTGATTAATTGCGCCTATGAAAGAACGGCTGAACTACCTGTATCCTTTATACTACACTTCTACCGAGAGAGTTTTAAAAGTTTCCGTTATTTTGGCGGTGATTATTCTGCTGTTTATGTTACTCTTCACTCCTTTTAATATCAATTATGCGGAACACCGATTTTCATATCCGTTGACATCAATTATTTTTGGGTTGATTGACGGATTCGTTTTTTTTGTATTGGCACAGTTGCTTCGAAAGGTATCTCCAAAATTCGTTTCCGAGGAGAACTGGACCATATTAAGAGAGTTGGGTTTATGGGCACTGATACTTTTAGGAATAGGTGTTGCCAATTTTTTCTTGCGTGAGTTTATCTATATCAATCCCAACAACTTATCTATAGGCTATCTGCTGGAAGAAATCATCCATAGTTACCTGTTTGGATTATTGGCTGTAAGCTTACTTACGCTTGGCAATTTTACTTATTTGATTATTTCCAAAACACATAAAGCAACGGATTGGAATGAAATGATTCAGCAGATTAATGACTCGCTGGAAACTCTCAAACCGACGCCTGTAACCATAACAGCTGCCAGTGAACAGGATAAAATAGATTTCGATCTGGCCGATTTTATTTATGCCCATGTGGATGGCAATTATGTTGAATTTTTTTTACTCAATGAAGATGGAAATGTAGAGTGCCATATAAAACGGAATACGCTTAAAAATGTAGAGGAACAGTTAGAAAAGTTTGGCAGGGTATTACGGGTGCACCGGTCCTACCTGGTAAATTGCAATTATATTGCTAAGGTTGAGGGTAATGCCCAAGGCTATCGGTTAACTTTTCCGGGTGTCGAAGAGAAGGTTGCCGTATCAAGGCGTTATATTTCGAGATTTGATAATGTGATGAATGGCTAACCATTTGTCATTCGTCACAAAAGCATGCCCATCATCCCAAAACGTTGATATCCGGCACAACACGCTTTTAGTAAAGGAGTGCTGGTGGTAGGTTTAGCGGTACCTACTACAAAAAATCAACGTTATGTACTTGTCAAATCGAGATATAAAAGCAGATTTCATCCTAATTGTAATGGTTTTTTTCCTGGGGGGATTAACAACTACCATCCTGGGAAAGGATCCGGTGTTAATTCCAACCGTTGAGAAGGAAGTTAGAATCGATGGCATACCGAATGATCCCATCTGGGCATCAGCTCGTGTATTGCCTCTCAGAATGAGCCAACCCGTGTATGGCAGGGAGCCCACCGGGATTACAAAACTTAAGATGGTCTTTAGTGACGAAGCTCTTTATGTAGCGGGTGTGTTTTCCGGCTCCCCGGGACAATCTCCCCGACAACTGGCACGGGATGATCTGGATTACAGCTCGGATATGTTCGCCCTTGTGATTGATGGATATAACGATGGAGAAAATGCCTACGTGTTTATGACCTCCCCATCAGGCAATAAGACAGATCTGGCGATTTCTAATGATGCGGAGTCGCCTAAAAATATGAATTGGGATACCTTTTGGACGGTAAAAGTACATTCGGGGGATTCCCAGTGGTCATTTGAGATGCGGATTCCGCTGAGCAGTTTGCAATATCAGCGGCAAAACGGGAAGGCAGCTATCGGGCTTTCGGCGTGGAAATACGTGGCAGCGAACAACGAGTTTGATACTTATCCCCTTATCAGTAATGAATATGGGATAGACGGCTATTTTAAGCCTTCAAAAACCGCTGATTTCTACTTTTCGACCACAGAAACTGATCGTCCCCTTTTTGTGTCACCCTATTTGTTAAGTGGCTACGATGATCAGACAATTAAAAGTGGTAATCAAAATAAGGATCTGCTGTTGGATGCCGGACTGGACGCCAAATACAAGCTTTCTTCGAACTTCACGCTTGATGCAACAGTTAATACCGATTTTGCCCAAGTTGAAAGTGATGATCAAAAAATAAATTTGAGCCGGTTTGACTTATATCGAGATGAAAAAAGGGCCTTTTTCCAAGAACGTGCAGGCTTGTTCTCCTTCAATACAGGCGGGTCCACAACATTGTTTTACAGTCGCCGCATAGGTCTGACCGATGATGGCCAACAGGTTCCACTTTATGGCGGTCTTCGACTTACAGGACGGACCAGCGGTTGGGACCTGGGGATGCTTACCATGCAATCAGCTCCCAAATATGGATTGGACAGCCAAAATTTTGGAGTTTTGAGGATACGAAAAAGTTTTAGCGAATCTAGTTCCTCGTATATAGGTTTTATGTCTGCCTCCCGAATAGCTCACAATGGATCATATAACATTGGTTATGGGGTTGATATGGTTTGGGAAGCTCCAAACGACGTTTTCTTTACCGGACGTTATGCGCATACGTTAAGTGACCCTAAAAAAGAGGATTATTCCCGACATTGGCTGAATAGCACTAATGTATTTTTTTCGGTGGAACGCCGTTCATATGTAGGGCTATTTTACACGCTCTCCATAAATAGGGTAGGGCAGTTTTATAATCCTGAAATGGGATTTCAGGATCGCCGTAATTGTATACGCTATGGCGATAAGGTCGCTTACGGATGGATTGCCTCTGAGTCTTCGATTTTCCAAAAATATTCGATAATAGCGGATGGCAACATTTTTATGGGAAATACAACAAATGAGTTGGAAAGCTCTTTGTTTTCAATAAAAAGTTATACGTCACTGAAATCCGGTTTCACACTCGAAATAGGGGCTCAACACCGGTCAGAGCAAATCTATGAAGGGTTTTCACTCTCCTCGGATGTTACTATTCCCAAGGGGAACTATCATTTTTGGGAAACCTTTTTATCTCTTTCTTCTGCTGAAGGTCAGGCAATCCGTTTTATTAGTCATACGTCAATGGGGGCTTTTTTTGATGGAAAAGGGGTAGCAGTGAGCTTTTCTCCTGAATGGACGGTAAGTTCAAAGTTTCAGCTTAGCAGCGACCTGGAATACTATAATATAAGATTTACAGACCGGGACCAACATTACAGGAGCTTGTTGGTACGTGGAAGGCTTGATTTTAAGCCCACTTCACGTATTTCGTTATCGGGCCTCTCCCAATATAATAATCTTACAAAGATATGGTCTTCTTTTGCCCGGTTTCGATTCAATATCATGGATGGAGCCGATCTGTTTCTGGTGTATAAGCACGGACGCAATTCCTCGCCTTTGGATCAGGTAGCCCCCAATGATTTTACCGGACTTCATTCAATACGGGCTAAGTTCAATTATACTTTTCAATACTAAAAACTAATAAGTAAAACCAAAGAAAGGGGCCCGGCCGGTAAGCTGATTAGAAATTTTAACAACGTGAGAACAATCGAATCCACATTCTCAGTGATTAATCCTACCGTAATACAACAGGTGTCCCCGTGTTGTTGTAGAAAGGGAAGTTAATGAATTATTGAAGGGGTTTTGAAAATCGTCTAACACCCTTAACGGCCAGAACAAAGAGGGCAATGACAAGTAAAATAACTGCCTGCCCTTGGGAGGTGGTCAATAAACGGGATATATAAGATAAAAGGGACGGTTTTTTATTGCTTACCGCCTTCTTTACGTCAAGATATCCGTTGTTATTTTGCAATTTCTCAAAAATTATAGCAACTGCGTTCTCTATAGTTTTGACATCTCTCTCTGACAGGTTACACAATAAACTTTTTTCGGAGGCTAACCTCCCTCCCCGCAAAATCTTATACCCTTCCAGACGACCGGGGAGCCTTGTTGGGACCGTGTTAAAGATAACCGAAAACAAGGTGGCACCGGCCAAGAAAGATCCGTGAATAGTGGGATGTGAGCCATCTTTCCGGTACAATTCGAAGCTTTTACTGGTACGCAGGTTATCCCAAACTATCCCGACCGGTGCCACCCTACTACCCAACTCTTTGGCGATGTGCATGTAGGCATAGGTGAGGTACTTTTGTTGATTCGGGTACGCTTTCTTAGCCCAGGTCATATATAGAATTGTTTTCGCTCCATTTGCTTTAATTAACTGGTCCAGTTTTCTGGTATAGAAAAAGAATTGATCCGGGCTGCCGAAGTACCATTTGCCATCTTCCCTGAAACCTGTACCTAGCGTGCTTTGACCCTGAAGGACAACATAATCCCACTTGCTTGTTTCGAGTTCTTCTGACACAATGCCGGTTTCCCAGTGTTGCTTTAATGTTGCTCCGCCACCGCCCACAAATTTTGTCTTAATTCGTAAATCGGGAAATCTGCTTTCCACCATAGCCTTGAATAATTGAGGCATGCTATTGTAGTAGGTATAACTGTTACCTACGAACAGGACACGTAAGGAATCAGTTGCCTTAGCCGTAACAGTTATCCCGAGAAATAGGGCCGTAACACTCAAAATAAGCAGGGATCGAATCCATCTGTTTTTTCCCCTTTGCATAGGCTGTTTATTCAGTAACCTGATGTTGCATTTGCTGTGACTTTTTCATTTTCAAACGCAATCCAAACCAGGCAACAGCAGATATAAAAAAGACACCAAAACCATATAGAAGGGATAACAGAGACTGGCCATATCCAGCCGCAATTTGTTTAGGTGGCAGTTGTGCTATAAAACCAGAAGCTTGATAAAGGCCGAGGAAATGGGAGAAGATGCCAAGGGAAAGTCCAAAAATTCCCAGGAATATAATATTATTTATATCAACGGCAGTTTCTGCTCCTCCCCAAAGCTTAATACCGTATTTAGCGGTAAGAATAATGACTGATAATGCAATAATGAGAAGCGGTAAGCCAAACAGGCCTATTTGATTGAGAAAATCCAGCATAAATCGAATTGTTTGTTTTTAAATGAACTGGACCAGAATAATAAATTTAAACAACCGATGGATTTTCTTTATCTCAACTGCTCAAATAGTTAATGAATGGTCAGCATAGTTCCAACACGTTGCCGGGAACCATCAAGAAATGCCTCCCAGTGTATTCTTTAATGAGGGGTATCGTTTTCGGCTAACGGGGAGTTCCATCTCGTTTTGTAACATTAGGCTGTATTTAGATCCACCGTGAGAAGTAATCTTCCGGACAAAATACATATTCGCTATGTATGATTTGTGAATCCTGATAAAATTTGAGGGCAGCAAGCGGTTTACTTCCTTTAAATTAAGATGGTGCAACTCCCTTTTTTCGTTGTGTAAGAAAAGCTCTGAATACACACCAGCTCCTTTTAAATAGATAATACTATCAATTTTAATGAGCTTTATTTCGCTATTTTTCTTGATGGACAAGAACTTTGATGTAAAGTTATTTTTTGCATCAAAGTGTTCTAGTTTCTCAAAAGTCTGGGCTAGTCGGTCCTTGGTGAATGGTTTTTCTATAAAATCGACGACGGGATAGTTAAAGGCTTGGATAGCCCTATTAGCATAGGCGGAGATAATCACCGTATAAAAGCTGCCGGCTTGTAAACCCTCAAGTAGATCGAACCCATCTTTTCCTTTTAGATTTAAATCCAGAAACAGTACATCCACCTGGTGCAACTCCAGGTAGGACTTGGCCTTTTTCAGGTCTTTCTTGTGGGTAATACTTGTGATCCTAGTTCCCAAAATATCCCGGGTAAACCGTTCAATTCTACGGGCGATAACCGGTTCATCCTCAACAATGAGTATCTTCATCCTGAAATAGTGATTAACGTTTCCCAGGCATTGTTTTTTGCATCTGATGATAGGCTCCATCGATCAGGAAAAGCTTCTTGTAGCTTGGATTTGATATAGGTTAGTCCCAATCCATCCTTATTCCCAACCTTATTTTCAAGGGGTTCTACGGAAACTTGAAACCATGTATCATTTTCTACTTGTCCTTGCTCAATGATAAAACGGCCTTGCTCAGCATCGGAATGCGTCAGGCCATTTTCGATCAGTGTATGAAAAATCATTGGGGGGATTTGGGTATCACCCATAACTTGTTTCGTTTCCATTACGAAATGGGTGGCCCGCTTGGCATTGAATATATCCAGATGTACCTGGCAAATTTCCAATTCTTCTTTGATGGAAATTAGTTTTTTACCGGCCGCCCGGGTAATATATCGAAATTCCTTGGACAGTAAATCTATCTGTTTTACCGCCAGGGATGGTTGATCCTCTATCCACTCGGTCAGGACGGTTAACGTATTGATCAAAAAGTGTGGTTGAATAGTTTTTTTCAGCATCTCATTTTCGAGATGGATTGCTTTAGTTTTAAGACTCTTTATCAGTTCGCTTTGCTTCCTGAAATCTTGTAAAATCGTATAGGTCACGGCGAGAATCAGTACTGCTGAAGCGATACTCAGACTTGAGATAAAAAAAGCCTCTGAAACCAACAGGATCATTAGGAAAAATATCAGCGCCGTGACGAAGAAGAGCCCCTTGCTACCATAGCACTGTTTATTAAATGCACGCAGCGATATTATTGAACATCCCATGAGGGTTATCACATACATCAACCAAGCGATGAGCAAGACTGTTGTATTGGTTGGTTCTCCGAAAAAAAGGATGCTACCTATCGGCAAAAAAACTAAACTAAGAGGGAATAAAGCACTCAATTTTGAACGGCCGAAATCGAAGAATGTCATGAAAAAATAGAGCAGGCAGAGGCAAGAGACCGTAAAAATAAGAAGGAAAAAAATGATTTCGGCATTCGTAAGCAAAAGCAAACTTACAGCTCCCAGCAGGGAATAAGAAGAAAAAAACAGGTACGATCTATTTCGATTTAATCCGGCATAGACTGTAATAAAAAACAGGGAAGTGCCTGCCAGTATTCCAGCTAGCAGATACACTAGGCCCACCTCGTGGAATATGATCTGGCTGACTGTCTGCTTCATATTTGGTTGTAATTATTTTTAGGGCCACAGCCATCGGAATGGGAGTGCGTGAAGGAAAATATTAACTATAAAACATGAAGCGGGCAACTATAGGTTAACCAAGTGTCAAATGTATCCTATTTTGACTCCTGCAGGAATAACTGCACTCTTCCGGTCAGCAGTAAGCGTGATGTTGAGGCTTTTGGTGTACTCGCTAATACTAAGTGTTATATAGAACCCTATGCCAAAGTTGCTGAAAATTGTTCCGAAGCATGTTATTCCATACAATATTTTATTTCTACGGGCCCGGCCAATGTATTTCCTTTCAACATTTCAACCGTATTTTTCGCCGGGTCCAGAATGCCCAGATGAATCCATTCATTTTTTACCAGTTGTTCCAGGGTTTCGGCATTGGATGTGATAATCGATTTCACCCTCTCCGGGGGAGCATGGATGATTACGGTCAGGCGAAGGGGCAGGTGTTGCAGCAGACTATCGTCTTCGCTTAGCGACTCGAGGGGAAGGCCACTTTTTAAGTCCCCGCCGTTGCCCTGAACTACTCCAAATTTACCGGTAACATTCTGGGTTACTTTGGTTCCGCCTCCGAAGTTCTCATTATCTACTGAGGCGAAGTAATAATGATTATTAATCCACTGGGTTACCACCATCGGCCCCTGCAAAATGGCCTCCAGCTTTTTGCCGTCCGGATCCTTCCGCCAGTCGTAGGAATGCAGGAAGCTACGTGCCTCCAGGTTCAGGTCAGCGGTCAGATCACGGGGTCCAATTATAAAGGAGGCATTGCCCGCCAATCCCCATTCCGGTCGTGTTTCCGCCCAGTCGGATGCTCTGCGTCCCGCCTCACGGGCAGCGCGTTTCTCCTGGTTACCGGATAGGTTGAACTGTTCCAGGTTGGCATAGTATTGTGCAGTTCTCAGGCTTTTTTTCAAATCATCGATTTGTGGCAGCATATGAGCCGGCGCGTCTGGATCAAACAACTGAATATGGTTGGTGGTAGTATTGTGCTCGGCAGCCAGAAACCATGTATCTTTAGGAATTTCGATGCCATACTCCATTGCAAGCCGTTGGCGTACATCGCGATCGTTGCATATGTTGGCTAGGGCTCTTGCGTTATGACGTCCCTTATTACCGGCACAGGCCCCGCAATCAAGGCTGGAGGCATAAGGATTGTTAGTCGTCTGACTACCGTGGCCCGCGAATACGACCAGCGGAGAAAATTGATCCCAGCCCATAAGTTCAAAGGCCGTCTTGGCGATTTCTGCTTTTTTATCCGTCGATAGCTCCTGTGTTACAGGCGACCCATCGGATGCGGGAGCCGACAAGGCCAAATCGCTAAAAGACTCGGGAAGGCCGATATGCCCGGACAGACGTTCCCCAATCCTATGGATGATATTGGGGCTCAGGGTTCTCAAGATCATCACAAGGCCATAGAAAAAGCCGGTGGATTCCACATACCCAAAAGAGGCTGGAATATTATTTTTAAGGGTAAATTGAAGCCTGCTTAAAGTTTTCTTTATACGCTTATAGAAGTTGAAATTTGTCGCTTCGGCTTGGTTTTCCGGGTGCACCTGTTCGGTAGCTTGCACTACGGATTCCAGGATGGGCGGACATGATTTGTGACGAATATCTTTATCAGGATGAAGATAGTCCATGGCCACACCAAAAAATCCGGCATAGCCCAGGGTATCATAATTTCCGGCATTTTCCACTGCTCGCCGAATGGGCTCAGAACGTGTGTCAATACAAAATACCAACTGTGCATCGGGTCTGGCTTTGTTGCCCAGACGCCGGTCCTGTGCCTGTGATTCAATAGCCTGTATGAGCCGATCCTGATAGGTGCGTTCCATTGCCCTGAGCCAGGCTGATTTAAGCTGTTTCAACTCTTCGGGTAACGGATCGTCCGAAGGTATTTCAGGCAGCAACTCTTTATCAAGCAAGGTACACAGTGCCAGCCTGACAGCCAGGTAATCCTCTAATGTTATGGGATAGGCTTGCTGCCAATCCGTGGTGTTCTCCAACCGATACCTGATATAGCCGACCCATCCCGGGAGTGCAAACAGATGATGTCGGAAGAGAGCCTCGATGTCATCTGGCGGGCAGGCAGTGGTCAAAAGTTGTATAGCCTCCAATGGCTCTTCGGGTAGCGTACGGAGTATCTGACGGTTCGGTAAGCTTCGGTCAAAACGGGTCAGTGACAGCCACGCCTTATAGAAACCGGCTTCCCGGTTGGGCATTTCCCATTCCGCAGATCCCTGGTCCAGAAACACCGTAAGCCACTTGATCATATGTCGATCTAGCTGCCCCAGCAAGGTATCTGCCGGAGCTTGTCTCTCAAGCTGTTGCATGCGTGTGAGCGACTTTTCGGGGGATAGTGAAATGTTCTGTTTGAGAAGCTCTTTCTCGACCACCATCCGGCCGATCTCCTCTTTTGCCCAAGCCTGACGGTAAACCTCAGCAGAAGGATATCCTTCTGTACCATTCATTTTATGAAACTCCGAAACAGCCTCTTCAAAATGAAGGTGTTCCATCCCGGCAAGCGGATTGGATGTGACAAAGGAATAAAGTGGCCAGTTTCTGGCCAGTTGATCCGATAACGTGCGGATGATTTCAGGGATCGTTGCGTTGTCCATATGGTTGATTTATTGAAGTATTGTACTGGATTTGGGTTGTGACAGGTTAAGCAGGTATACATAGAGACGGCGGGACTTTTTATACCACTCAAATTCGATGACCAGGAAAGTGGCAAGGTATAACGCGCCAATGGTTAGCTGATCCCATGTAATGGGCAAGTGGACGTCAACCATGGGGAGTTGGTGCATCAAGGTTGAAATTCCATTAAAAAAAACGGCGTATACTCCGAGCGCCGGAATGATGGTCACGGGAAGGGCGATCATCCGGTAGGCCATGTTGAGCGACGACTGCCTCAGCAGATCCTGTGTTCCGTGCATAACCGTCAGTACAATCACAAAAGTGAGAAACAGTCCGCTATTCATCTCCAGGCCCTTTCCAGTGGTATACGCAAACAGCACCCCGCCCAGAAGGCCGCTAACGAGAGAAACAGGCAAGTACCAATGGTTCCAATTTCGATTGGTATCTCCGTTAAGTGGCGATTCCTGTGCCACGCTATCGCCGGAAGAAAGAAAGAGGTAGGCCTTGTAGAACCCGTGTAAAATGAGGTGGGTGACAGCGGCAGAAAAGAATCCCAGTCCACATTGAAGTAGCATAAAGCCCATCTGGGCCGCAGTTGAACAAGCCAGCTTCTGTTTTATGTTTGCTTGCACGAATTTGCTGAACTTACCGATAAATGCCCCAAAGCCACCCACCAGTACCAATAGCCACAACAGATGGCTGTTATAAAGAACGGGGGCTACTCGAGTGAGTAAAACGGCTCCTGCGTTTACAAAGCCGGCGTGCATCAGAGCCGATGCCGGCGTGGGCGCTGTCATCGATGACATCAGCCAGCGCTGGAAGGGAAATAGTGCCGATTGTACCACCGCTCCGGCGATAATCAGCAGGGTAGCGATCCGCACGGCTGTCTGCCCGGCGGTGTCAGCCGAAGATACGATTCCGGAAATACTCCATGAATGTGTAAGCACCGCCAGCCCGATGAATCCTGTTGCTATCAGTGCTGAGCTTAGCAAAAAATAGGTACGCGCATTTTTTCTAGAGGCTTTTCCCTCTTTGTACTGTGTGTATCCTCCGATCAGCTCAGCCATGAGTAGGCCCATACCGAGCCATGCTGCAATAAACAGCAGGATATGATTGGCTACCGCCATCAGAATAGCCGAGATTGTGAAAAAAAGACAGTTTAGCATAAACCGCCGTAGCTTGGCATGTCCGGCCAGATACCTTGCCGAGTAGCTGAGTACGATGCTGCTGAATAGGGTTGCTGCCGTGCTGATGATAAGTCCGAGGTGATCAAATACGATGATCCCACCTAAATGCCATTGCACGGGATAAAAAAATGAAGCGAACGTGAAGGAGCCGAGCACCAAGCTAAGGGTCCACATGAGCCGAACTACAAAAGTCGAGAAGGGCCGGTTCCGTTGCCTGAGGCTTTCGATTTGTGACTGGGACGACATGGTATGCATTTACAATGAATTCAGATTCGTGGTTTAGTTTACGGCGCGCCAAATGTAGGTATTACAAAAGATATATATTAATTAATGCTTTATATCTTTATCATAAACATTTGTTTATTGTAAGACCGCAGACAGGTTGTGATAGTTTGGTTACCGTGCCGGATCATTAGCGAGTTCGATATGTATTCTGGATTCAATTTTGATTGATTCGCCCTGTACCCTTTTCTCATTCTTTTTTAGGAAATCCAGCACTTTTCTGCGTAATTCCTTCAGCTCTTCAATGCGTCTTTGTGAATCCTGATCCAGTTCTCCCTGGTGTTCGAATGAGCGCATATTTTTTTTGGTGTGATACGATAATTTGCTGTTGATAAGACTCATCAGCACCTCTCTGGCCTCAGAAGAGCTGAATTGCCCCTTCACTAAGAGCAAATCCTGTAATGCGTCCAGGTCGGGAAATGCGTTGTCCTGATTGTTCGCAACTTTAGGGGTATTCATATGATTGCTTACGATTGATGTATGAGTTTAGGATTAGATTGCTATCACCTTGGCAGATAAACCGATCAGACATAAAATGATTACCGGAGCCCGGATAGTACCTGAAACGGAAACTTTTTTTGCCGGGCTAATGATAACCGCTTTTTTATATAAGTTATAATTAATATAATTGATCATATACATTAACATATATTTATATAATGAATTTCACTCTTCACCAGCTGAACGTTTTTGGAATGGTTGCCCGCCATAAGAGCATGACGGAAGCTGCCCGCCAACTGCACATGACCCAACCGGCCGTTTCAATACAGATTAAGCAGCTCCAGCAGGCGGTCGACATCCCACTGGTCGAGATTGTTGGACGTAAGCTCTACTTGACGGAGGCCGGGAAAAAGCTTTACCAGGCCTATAAAACCGTTGATCAGGAGTTGGAATCTTTTGATGCGGCCATTTCACAACTAAAAGGAGGGCTAAAGGGAACCCTGACCATTTCATCCGCATCCACGGCTAAATATTTCTTGCCGTACCTGTTGGGTGAATTTCAAAACCGGTATCCCCAAGTGGTTATCTCGCTAAAAGTGACGAACCGAACCGAGGTGCTGAAGCACCTCTCACAGAATGAGTACGACCTGGCGGTGCTCACCCAACTTCCCAAGGAGGATTATGCCACGGCCATACCCATTCTCGACAATCCATTGGTGATCGGGGCCCCTTATGACCACCCGCTCTCCAAGAAGAAAAATATTCATTTTGATCAACTCAGAGATCAGCCGTTCATCTTCCGGGAAAAGGGATCGGGTACTCGTATGGTTATGGAAGCGTACCTGAAAGAGAAGGGCATTTCCACCCACCCGGCCATGGAGTTGGGTACCAATGAAGCGGTTAAACAGGCCATCAGGGCTGGTATAGGTCTGTCCATCATCTCAAAGTTGAGCATAGGTAATGAGGTGACTCTGAACCAGATTTCCGTATTGGACATGCCTGACTTTCCCATAGCCACCCGGTGGCATGTACTGTACAGAAAGAATAAAAAACTGACTCCTGTCACTCAGAACTTTATTTCATTTCTTCAGGAACCAAATATCAGTCGGTACTTACCGGGTTTATAAGATAAACCGCAGGCGTGTTTCATGTGGTTAGGGCTTTGAGCCGGATGCTCGGGGCAGGTTAGGTACAAAGGGATGGGAACTAACTCATTATAATCCAGTTCGTTATAAGAAAGTATTAACGAAAGGAGAATATATATTCTCTATTAGGATAACTTGGCACCGTTCGGTACTTCGATATCAGGAGTGGCCAAAGCAACTTTCCCATCTTCACGGCGAAAGCCTGTGATTAGGCACTCTGACATAATTGGGCCGATCTGTTTGGGAGGGAAGTTGACGACACCGATCACCTGTTTTCCGTGCAGGTCCTCTTTGCTGTACAGGTCGGTAACCTGGGCGCTGGACTTTTTTACCCCAATATCATTTCCAAAATCCACGTGCAGTATATAGGCCGGATTCCGGGCTTCGGGAAAATCGGTCACCTCTATGATGGTACCAACTCGTATATCTACTTTTTGAAAATCCCTCCATTCAATAATATCCATTCGATTCCTCAAAATTAATATTTGTGATACTTATAGAAGATCCAAAGATAGGGCTGTTCATTAACACAACTGGCAATAAGATGATGACTACCCCAATCCGCTGAATAGCTAAGGCTTCTTCATTAAATTCGACATAGGCAATGAAAATTGGTTAGTATTACCTCATTTCTTTTCGACTTGTGCTTCAAGAATGAAAACGGAGCAATGACAGAGATCCCCAACACATATTGTGGTACAGTGACCTCAGACGTTGAATAACCTGCTTGATAAGCTAAATGGACATCGTGCCCAAGGCTCCATAACACATCGCTCCCAGAGCAATGTAAATGACACCAGCTGTAGTACTTCGTGAAAAAGAATTCATATTATTTGTTTGATCTCACCACTCTGGAATCAGTAGAACTTTACCTGAACTTTTTCCCGTTTCTATGAACTGATGGGCCTTTTTACCCTCAGACAATTTAAATTTCACCGGATCCTTAATCTGGATATCACCATCAAGTATCCAGGTAAATAACTCCGCAACCCTTTCCATTCTTTCCTCTTCTGTAGACAGGTGGTTCCAAAGATCAGCACCGGTTAGTGTTTTGCTTTGCTCCATTAGCATCCTTGGGTCCACAGCCTCCGGGTCCCCACCGGCCATCCCAAAAAAGACAACATGGCCCCGTTTTTTTGTTACCTCAAAACTATCCATTAATGTTATGCCAACGCTGTCATAAACTGTATCAACGCCCTCGCCATCCGTAAGATCCATAATCTTAGGTTTCCAGTTGTCATCCAGTATGACTGCATGGTCCGCATTGCGAGCCAAAATCGTTTCTATTTTCGATTCACTGCGAGTCATGCCAATAACTTCAGCTCCTTTAAGCTTGCAAATTTGAGTCAATATTTGTCCCACGCCTCCCGAAGCGGCATGTATTAACACGGTATCGTCGGGTTTTACTTCATAGCTATCCGTCGAGAGATATTGAGCAGTTAATCCCTGCAGTAGTACAGAAGCAGCCAAAGGGAAATCAATCTCTTCTCCAAAAGGGATAACTTTTATCTCAGGCACGGCCACGTATTGGGCATTGGCAAAGGGTACGTCAGCAAAACCAACACGGTCCCCGGCCTCATATTTTGAGGATCTAGATTTAACGATAATTCCGGCCCCTTCATAACCATTGATGTAGGGTGCCTCGCCTTCCAAGTGATAGTCGCCCTTCCTGCGATATATATCTGCATAGTTCAATCCTATGGCTTTCATCTCAACAAGTACTTCGCCGTCCTCCAGTGTTGGGGTGTCGACCTCTTGATATTCCAATACATCCGGGGAGCCAAATTCTGAAAATGTCAATGCCTTCATGGTTTTATCAATCATAGTTCTATCTTTTAAAGCAGTTAATTTAATGTAAGAACAACTTTCCCCCTGGTTTTGCCACTTTCTATTTGTTCATGTGCTTCTTTTATCTGATTAAATTGATATTCCTTTGATACATGGGAATGTATGAACTGTTTTTGTAATAGCTTGGCAATTTGTTTCATATGCTGTCCTGAGGAATAAACGTTCATAAAAAAGGTGGCATTAATATTTTTTTGCCGAGCTTTCTTTTTATCCTCTTCTGTTAACCCCGATGGTAGATTTATGATAGTTCCCCCGGGTTTGACCACTTTCACCGTTCGGGCAAAGTGATCGCCACTAATGGTTTCAAGCGCAAAATCAATATTTGATAAAACCTCTTCAAAAGCGGTTTCTTTATAATTGATATGTTCATCCGCTCCCAGGTTCTGTATAAACTCTTTATTGTAACCGGAAGCCGTTCCTATCACATGGGCGCCTAAATGCTTTGCCATTTGGACTGCATAATGACCCACACCACCGGCTGCCGCATGAATTAAAACGCTATCGCCTTTTTTGAGTTTTCCGTACTTGGTAAAAGCTTGCCAGGCTGTAAGTGCTGCTAAAGAGCTTGCGGCTGCTTCAGCGTGGCTTATGTTGGGAGGTTTTAGTGCTAAATGACGAGCCGGCGCCGATGCATACTCGGCATAGGCTTTTCCATGCCCGATAAAATTAATCATACCAAATACTTGGTCCCCAACCTTAAATGAGTGCACATTTCGACCTCTCTTAACGATCTCACCAGAAATATCCCAGCCCAAAATAAGAGGGTTCTGATGTTGTAATTGTTTGGCCAACGCTTTTCCCTGTCTCGTCTTAACATCCACAGGGTTAATACTTATCGCTTTGACCTTGATCAGAACTTCATCATCATCAATGGTCGGCCCTGGAATTTCTTCTATTGAGAGGTTCTCTGTACTTCCAAATTTGTTTAATGTAATTGCCAGCATTATTTAGTTTTAAATTACTTGAGATTTCATCTTCCATTCAATGGAAGTACAAATTCACTAACGACTGTCCATTGCTCTTCAACTTTTCTGAGCACAATATTATACAGTAAATGCTCATGATTGTCCCGAAGCTGCATTTTTCTTTCAAGGACCACATGTCCAACCGGTCCCGATGCATGAGCATACAAAAAAGTGGCTTCCGGGCTGAGTGGTTTTGCCCCTACATTACGCTTGGAACGGAAGAAAGCCAAATTTTCGGATTTGTCAATCACGTGTAATGCGTCCCCACTTTCTCTGCGCGAAATTCGAAGATCCTCATGATAGATTTCATCCAGGATTTCGACATTAAACCGGGTTCCATTTTTGATTAAATTTTTTACGGTCTTAACGAGTTCTTTGTTTAACATTTGAGTTGTATTAGGTTCGTTGCTTTGATTCTACAGCCTCTGAAAAGGGCAGCTGATTGAACGACCCAGTATATATTACCGAGAAAGGAAAAGCGTCCAGCTATATCAATTTACCGTATGACTTTAGCTAAAACGAACTCATTTAATAAAGTCGTACATTCATGAATACGGTTACGGGTTTCATTATTTGCGCACCAGGTCCATGATTATTTTTCTATATTCCTTTCTATGAATTCAGGCCAATGGATTACAATTATCGGATATATACACCTTATTGCAGGTGCACAGGGACTTTTTCTGGCAGTGTTGTTAAACAGTTATCCGGCGGAGAACAAAGTCCCCAACCGGGTCCTTTCCATCCTGATCCTGGCATTCAGCTTGATCATCCTCGGTACTTCTCTGGGGGCAACAGGTCTTGATGCAGTTGTTCCCAACCTAATCCGAATTGGAGATCCCATGGTGTTGCTGCTCGGCCCTTCGCTGCTGTTATATTTTACGGCTCTGAGGATTGGCAAGATCCCAACCATACAATGGGCGCATTTTCTGCCTTTTGTACTATATGTTTTAATTTTATTTCCCTTCTATGTTTCACCGGTCTCAACAAAAATACAGTGGGCGGAGGGTGCATTGGCATCATCTGGGGCGGAATCATGGTTCAATTTAATAAAAGCCATCCATGCTACGGGTTATTTTATCTGGGTGTACTGGCTGTTGAAGGAGCATGCCGATCAGGTTCAGACCTTTGCTTCGGATCTGAAATGTACGGACTTGTCCTGGATACGTAAGCTCACCGGGTACATGATTTTTCTCGCTTGTGTAGCGGTAATATCATTTTTACTGTCGGGCATGGGCCTGTTCGAAACCCGCCTTGCCAACTGGGTTATCGCCCTGGTGATGGCGGCTTTGGTCTATGTGATGGGATACTCGGCCTTGATCAAACCACGCGTCTTTGGAGATCGCGACTACCCGGCCTGGGAGCAAATCTCAGCCTGGAACACCCTCTGGGGACGTTTCAACTTTAATCCGGAAGCGAAACCGGATGAGCAGTATCTCCGGGAAGAAAAAAAGCTATTGAAGAAGCTTCAGACATTCATGGAGGAGGAGCAACCGTATCACGAGAGTAATTTGGATATCGCCCGGCTTTCCTCGATGACCAATATCCCGCAGTACCTGCTTTCCAGAATTATCAACCAGCACCTGGATCTCAACTTCTTTGATTTCGTCAATTCCTACCGCGTAGAAGAAGTCTGTAATCGCCTGGTTGATCCTACCCAAAATCAATACACTATCCTGGCCCTTGCGATGGATGCCGGATTCAATTCGAAAAGTTCATTTTATACTGCTTTCCGGAAATCTACCGACATGACGCCTTCCCAATACCGAAAGGAATACCAACCTTCGGAATAAACCGGTTCGACTTTCCTCAATACGTCCGTATTTGCTGAAATCAAACTTCCTATTCAAGTAGTCGGACGCTTTGTTTCTTTTTTTCGGCTACTATGGTAGTGCAACATTGGGGACAACCCGTAACAAACAACAATAAGAGAAATCAACCATGAAATCTGACAAAGAATTAGCTGCCGGCGGACAGATCCGTTCATCGGCTTCCATCACGGCTTCCGCCGAAATGGTTATACATGCCGGTATAAGCCAAATTTGGGAGTTGATAACGGACTTCAATTGCTGGCCAATGTGGATGGAAGATGTTAGCAAGGTCAGCTTTAAAGGGAATTTATCTCCGGGGAATACCTTCCGATGGAAAACAAATGGCCTCAAGATTACTTCTGAGCTGCAACTGGTAGAGCCCGAAACCCGGCTGGCCTGGACCGGGAAAGCGCTGGGGACACGGGCTATTCACGTCTGGGAATTTAAAACCCTTGATAACCAAACGACGCTTGTGTCAACACGCGAATCAATGGAAGGACTTTTTATAAGGATTTTTTACAGTTCCGAAAAGCTTGAAGAAACGCTCATGAACGGATTGCGGGATCTAAAACTGGCTGCGTATGAATAATTTGGGGGGATCGTTCCGATAGTAAGATCGAAACGTTTTGCGAGGCGGTTATGTCTGGAAGAATGAACTTCAGCCTTATGATTCAAAGCCATGATAAAATAATGAAAAGCCAAATCTCCATATCAGATAAATATCTTATGAAGTAAAAACTATTATGGATGGGATAGTGACATATTTTAAATATATATACCCTTCAAAATAGAATTGATATCCCCGAGGAATTGTATCCTAAAATTATTAATTGGCTTGTTCAAATTATTGATAATGAAGATGAACAAAAACAGAAAATGGCAGACTTAATAAACTTTTGTTCAAATAGTTGGATACCAAAGGGAAGATAGATCCTTATTGGATGAGTCAGTATTCTTTATCAAAAATGAACATTTGGCTCAGTTACGGCAAAAACTCCAAAAGCTTACTATTCAGGGAAGCCAATATTAACCGGTAATTCAACTGGAAAATAATCCGGAAAGTATTATGTTTGATAATCCCAGTGAACTGGAGCCACTGTTTCCCAAGGGAAATAGTAGTTTAGTTGACTTGGCAATGGAGGTCGACAGGCCGCAGCCCTGCGCAATTCTTTGCATAAGATAACACGCAAAAGTATTGCTGATCTATCTGCTGCGGCACATAAACAGCTATTATTCCAATCTTATTGAGGGACATCACACGCATCCTGCGGATATCGAACGGGCCGTTCGAAAGGATTATGATACAGATACAAAAAAAGAGCGCTGCAGGAATTAAGTCTTGCCCATATAACCGGTATCCTGAAGGTCAATTTAACTGTTTGCGGTACCGAATTGAGTCGGCGAATCCAAAGTCGAAGTTTAGCTGTCGGTGGAGATATATGAAGAATCCCTCTTAAATAATTATTCTTTTACCTAATTTTATATCCCAAAAGAACCCTACACCTAAAGATCCGAAGGCGTGCGATTGGTAAGTTGCTTGGAAACTTTAACAAAGTGAGAAAAATCGGTAAAGCCATATTCCCAGTGATTAAAGTTATATCCATGCTTTTTATACTGTTCCAGTCCCTTCTTAAATTTATCCAGCTTCTGGCAGAATTTTGGGGAGTAATCGGTTATGTCTTTAAAATAACGATACAGGGTTGAGTAGGATACGGCCAACTCTCTAGATATATCCTCCAAATTGGTAGTATCAAGACTCTGCTGCTGCAATAAAAGTTCGAGGCCGTCTTGTACGGTGTGATATTTATAGTTTGCTTCAAGTTTACAGAGCTCAGGAAGTAATAATTTTTCAAATAGCTTTATCCGTTCGTGAAAATTAGAGGCTTCGCAAAGTTGCTCTTCGAGGAATAAGTCTTTGAATAAATAATTAAGATCGATTAAGGTGTCCTCCAGTTCTCTTTGGCGGGGGGACAAAAGCAAGCCCGCTAATCCAGGCTTTAGGTTGACAAAGAAATTATGCATCCCCCTGGGGTGCCTGAACTTCCTGGTTTCCAGGGTGTGCCCTACAAAGGTTGATGATGTTACGATCTGTTCATCATTAAAATCATCAAGGTAACTCCATCCCGCACCATCTAAATTAATGCAAATAAGGGTATTAAGAGATGGTAACGAGGTATGCCATACTTCCTCTCCTTGATTGCTGAAATAAATCTCATAATAGAAATTAATATAGCTACTTAATGCTTTGGTCGGATTGGCAGTCTTCAGGTAAGACAGCTTCTCACCGGGGAATATGACAGTTGGTTGTTTCAAAACACTTTGTTAATCATTGGCAATTTAAATCTCTTCACTTTATTCGAATACTACAAGTTTTTGTTTCCTCTTTTTCAGATTGAAAGATTCTTACATTAAAAAAATCAACATAGAATATTAGTATGGGGATAAACGAATCGTGAATTTTCAAAAGTGAGCAATGAGAGTTTTAAAAATAATATTTTCCCTGCTTTGTTATGTGATCGGGTTTGGGTGTATCATCTACTACTTTGACTTCTTTACCGGGTATTTTGTCCCCAAGGGTATCAATTCGGGAAATCCTCAAAGTTTTCTAAACGCTGTTTTTATTGACTTGGGATTACTCATGTTATTTGGACTGCAGCACAGCCTGATGGCCCGAACGGGTTTTAAAGAGTGGTCTGAAAAGAAACTGCCCTCTTCACTTACCCGCAGTTATTATATTCTGCTTTCCAGCATTGTTCTGGGGATTGTGATCTGGTTGTGGCAACCGATTCCCCTTGTGATTTACGATGTCAAGGGTACTCCAACCGGCGATCTGCTATTGGGATTGTACTATTTGGGTTGGACGGTCGGCCTGTTGAGCACCTTCGAAATTGATCATTTTGAGCTTTTTGGTGTAAAGCAGGCACTCTATCCGGGGAGTGATGAAAGCCAAGATCTTAAAATGCCTTTCTTTTATCGCGTAGTCCGGCATCCCATTTATCTGGGCTGGATATTAATTCACTGGATGACCCCGATGATGACGGTTGGCCATTTACTCTTTGCCGCAGGAATTACGGTTTATATCTATGTCGCGATTATTTTTGAAGAGCATGACCTCATCAAACAGTTTGGTGATCAGTATCAAGAGTATAAAAAAACCACTCCAAGATTGAATCCGTTGCTGTACCCCTTCAAGCAATCTCCGATGGCGATGAAGCTTATTAAGGTTGCAGGTCTCATAGCGATCGTTGCGGTCATTGGATACGGGGCCCGGTTCGTCATGTGGGTAGGCAATGAAATCGCAATGATGAAAAGTGATGATCCTCTTATTTGGCAAGATGAAATGACCCATCTTACTGAAAAGAATAAACCAATGAGAGGAGATTCATCGGCCGTTCTCTTTGTCGGTAGTTCATCATTTCGTTTTTGGGATCACATTGAGGAGGACCTGACTCCTATTAAGGTCATTAATAATGGATTTGGAGGAGCAAAGGTGCCTGATGTGTTCCATTATAAAGAAGAGCTTATCTATGCGTATCATCCCCAAAAACTGGTGTTTTTCTTGGGGAGCAATGATATCAGTGGTGCTGAAAATGATAAATCTCCGGAAGAACTTTACGATTTGTATGCCAGGTTAGCGATGGATGTCCATCAGAAATTCCCCGATTGCCAAATGTATATTTTGGCTATTACCCCTACCCTTGCCCGCTGGAATGTTTGGCCGGAAGTTAAAAAAGCGAACGAGACGATCCGGTCACATTCCGAGCGGGTGAATTGGGTGACCTACCTCGATGTAGATGATTCTTTTCTCAGCGATTTAGGCGAACCGGAGTGGAAATATTATAAGTGGGATGGGACACATCTCAGCCGTGAAGGATACCAGATATGGAGCCAAGTTCTTAAAAAGAAGCTAATGGACTAACTATATAGTACTTGTAAAAATGAATGACAATCAAAGAACATTGAGCTACACTCAAAAAATTAAAGGGACGCCAAGGGAAATATTTCCCCTGCTTTGTCCCGAGCGGGAGTGCGACTGGCTGGATGGTTGGGACTACGAGATGATCCACTCCCAAAGCGGATTCGCAGAGGGGAATTGTGTTTTTAAAACGCCAATGCACGGGAAAAATGATACATACTGGGTTGTCAGCCGGTATGACCCCGAAAATTTCATCATAGAATTTGTCCGCTTTACGCTCCCGGAGGTAATAGTACAAATAGCGATTCAGGTACTTGGATCGGCTAGCGATTTCACAGATGTCAGGGTCTCATATACCTATACCGCCCTGAGCCGGGCCCAGCTGGAGTATCTCAAAAATCAATTAGAGGATGATTTTGAAGACTCCATGAGCTGGTGGGAAAAATCCATGAATTATTACCTGGAGATGGGCGAAATGTTAAAACGGGATGAACAGCGGTGATTTTATGAAAAACTTGCTGATCACTGGCATATTGAGTTTGGCCTTGTTAAGCTGCGGTCTTTTCGGTGGCAATAGATTCTCTGGTGAGATTGTAAAAGAGACGCGGAAAGTTGAAAACGTTTCGAAAGTAAGCGTCGGTTATGGCTTCGATGTTACCATGGCTGTCGGTGGTGAAGAATCGTTGGTCATTGAAGCTCCCGAGGATGCAATGCCCTACATCATTACTACCGTAGAAAATCATGAATTGCTGGTTAAACTTGATCCCGATGTGAAACCATCCCAGCTGAGTGTAAAGAAGATAAGTTTAGTGGTTAAATCCATAGGTGGAATACGAATATCCGGAACTTCCACATTGCATTGTGATGATGTGATTTCGGCGGATACGGTGTCGATTGGGACAAGCGGAAAGTCGCAGGCAAATCTATTTGTCCATTCTAACGAAACGCAAATTGAGTCGAGTGGCACTTCAAAAGTGATCATAGCCGGACAGACGGTCTCCCTGGATGTTTTGGGGATCTCCGGAGAAAGCTTGTTTGACGGATTTTCCTTTACCGTTAATAAGACGTCTGTTTTTGCTTCCGGGAAAAGTGTGGTTAAAACTCATACCACTGAGGAGCTTGATGTGTCCGCGTCCGGCGCAAGCAGAATCCTTTATAAAGGACATCCCGATATCGAAACTCATTTGTCGGGCGACGCAAAAGTTGAAGATTACAACTAAAAGCAGGATTCAGAATAACGGTGTTCCGTTGAAGCCAAAAACATGCATAATTCAATACTTTTAATACTATCAGCGTTATTTTCGTCACTGTCCTTTTTTGTCCATCAACCGGCGCAAAAAGCTGTAGGTCATTGTACTCAAACATCTGGCATTAAACCACTTCCGCTTAAAGATACATTAGAAGTGGCTACCAAACTGCCTGACCGTACCTGTGATTGTCATCGGGCCTTTGAAGATCTCGTAAGGAAGATGGAAGAAAACTATATCGGTTATAAAAAATTGAGGAAAAGCGGTGGGCTTGTAGACTACAGGAGGACTAAAGAAAAATATAAAAGAATCACACAAGCACTTCCTGCTGTAAAATGCACTCGGGCCTTGCAGCAGTTTCTGGATCAGTTTGAAGATGGACACCTCTTCGTATATGAAGAACCGGAATATACTCTCAACGAGAAAAAACTGCTTGGCTGGTGGTCAGACGAAAATCGAAAGTCAGGTGAATATCTTAATAAAAAGTTACAAGAAAAAGACAACTCCGGAATGATAGGGAAATGGACCGATGGCCACTATCAAATCTTTATAATTCGTGAAGGGGATGTATTTAATGCATACTCTGCCCGTGATTCGGATACCTTATCACAAGGCACCCTACTAGCTCAATTGATCAAGACGGATAAAGGCTATGAAGGTTTTCTGAACAATTACGATCTCGAACCCCGCTATGTGAAGGCAAACCTCTACAAAGAGAAAACCCTTCTGCATTTGGGAGGCGTTCATTATTGGGCCAGGATGGAGGATGGCCCTGAAAGAGAGCTTGAAATGATTGATTATTCCAATATTCTTGCCCCAACGATCACATCGTTGAATGAAGAGACTACTCTGTTCTCTATCCCTTCTTTCTTAGTAGATCCGGAACAAATGCGTGATTTACTAATGAGTAATGTGGATAAGTTGACAGATAGCAAAAACCTGATAATTGATATTCGGGGCAATACGGGCGGCAATGCTATCTACTTTATGTTTACTGATATATATGTAACGAATGATCTTCTTCCCAGTCAGGGGAAAGTTTTGGCTTCACCAGCTACGCTGAAATACTATAAGAGATTGGCAGGGAATTCTCGATCTCCTATTTATACTCCACTTATTGAGAGAATTAAAAAGCACTTGGGAGAGATTGTAGGCGGTCCTGCGTATCAAGGGAAAAAAGCGAACCCTTACCCTTCTCAAATCGAAAATGTAGCCATATTGACTGATGAAGCCTGTGCAAGTGCTGCGGAATCTTTCATCCTGCATTCAAAAAAGATGAGTAAGAAAGTAACCATCTTTGGATCTCCCACAGCCGGAGTAATCGATTATACTAGTGTTAATATTCTGAAATTGGATTCCGGCAATCAACATATATGGTTTGGATATCCGACCAGTACACTACCTGAGATATATTATATGGATGGTTCTAAAGGGGCATATAATAAAAGTGGAATATTGCCGGATGTTTCTATTCCGGACTCGGTCAGGGATAAAGTTGGCTTTGTTTTAAAGTATTACGACTAACGTTCAATTAATATAAGGATTGAAATATGCGGCCCATTCTTTCATTAAAAAGCAGAACTTCATTAGTAAATAATTTGATTGCTTGTTTTGTAATGTTCTTGTTGTTCTGCAAAACGGGTTATGCTCAAGAGCCTGCCACGCATCCGGACTCTGCTAAAATTGTTACAAGTGACATTCGTCTTTTTTGGGATGCGTATGATTCATCAACGGCAGAGGATCGTGCTGATGTTTTTCAGTCCGATTATTTTAATCGCGGATCTGAGGGTCTTAAAGCATTCATCAAATTGCGAATTAAAAGTGCTGAGGATCTTGCTCAGGTTGTCAATAGTCACCCACGTTACTATGCTTCCGCGCGGGAGAGCATACTTCGAATAACGGACTATGAAGCAACAATCCGCAAAGCCTTTCATAAGCTTGAAGCGCTGTATCCGGATGCGGTTTATCCCAACGTATATTTTGTAATCGGCAGGATGAATTCTGGTGGTACCACAAGCGATGAAGGATTGCTCATCGGGGCAGAAATGTTTGGGCGCACGCCCCAAATGCCCGTTGAAGAACTTGACAATTGGCACCGGGCCGTTCTTACGCCAGTAGAGAATATTCCTCATATCGTAGCGCACGAACTTATCCATTATCAGCAGCATTATACCCACAAGCCAAAAACCCTCCTTGAACGAGCTATTAAAGAGGGAATAGCGGATTATGTGGCGAAATTAATATCGGGTGATACTATCAACCCAAAGATGTATCAATGGGGGGAACGGCATGAGTCCGATACATGGTGCAGGTTCAAGGAAGAAATGTTTGGAGAAGATATTTCAAACTGGCTCTACAATGGATCGGCAACGAAAAATCGTCCTGCTGATCTTGGATATTTTATGGGATATAAAATTGCCGAAGCGTATCACAAACAGGCTGATGTCAATGACACAGAAGTATTGAGGGATCTTTTCACCATTCCGGATTTCAAGACTTTTTTGAAAGAAAGTAAATACGCACAACAGTTTGTTTGTGAGTCTAATCATTAATATAACAAGGCACAGGCGATTCTGTTCTTCACCCCTACCGTTCTCTCATTAGAAGTTGAAAGATATGTACACCAAAACTATCAAAAACTATCGATAGTATAGAACAAAGAGATCAACAATAATTTCGTGTTAATTCATAGTTACAAACAATGAATCGTTTGAAAGGAAAAATAGCCCTAATCACCGGCGCGGCCCGCGGCATAGGCGAAGCGATAGCCCGGCTATTCGTAGCAGAAGGGGCCTATGTTTATATCACTGATATTAGGGATGAACTGGGAGGAGGGGTCGCCATGAATTTAGCGGGAGATGTCAGCTATTGTACCCTGGATGTCCGGCGTGAAGCCGATTGGGCTCGGGTTACTTCTATGATCATGGATGAGGAAGGCCGGCTCGATGTTCTCGTCAACAATGCCGGGATTATGGGTTTCGAAAACAGTTTTAATCCCCAGGATCCTGAAAACGCCTCCCTGGAAGATTGGCGGTCGGTACATAAGACCAATCTTGACGGTGTCTTCCTGGGTTGCAAATATGCCATAAAAAGCATGCGTCCAAATGGAACAGGATCCATCATCAACATTTCCTCCCGCTCGGGTGTTGTGGGCATCCCCCGGGCAGCGGCATATGCCTCATCAAAGGCGGCAATCCGGAATCATACAAAGTCAGTGGCATTATATTGCGCGGAAGAAGGTCTGGACATCCGTTGTAATGCCATCAATCCTGCCGCCATTTTAACACCCATGTGGGAGCCCATGCTGGGTGAAGGCAAACAAAGGGAAGAGCGCATGCAGCATTTTGTAAAAGATACGCCGATGCAGCGTTTTGGTAGCCCGGATGAGGTGGCTGCCCTGGCGGTGCTTTTGGCATCGGAGGAAGCCAGTTATATGACGGGTGCCGAACTTAATTTGGATGGGGGGATTCTTGCCGGATCCATCTCGGCTCCTACAAATGACACATAGAGGTATATTCGCATGAAAAAAATAATAATAGGTTCACTATTCTTGGTTTTTCCGCTCCTGTTAAATGGGCAGTCACTTCAAATTGAGTTTGATTATCAAAATCTCGATCAAACTCTAAGTATCCTTGGAAAGGAAAAGGTTGATTCAGTTCAACTTTCAAATTTCCTAAGTTTGAAAGGAACTAAGGGGCTTTACCGGAAGATAGCAGCAAACAGTCTTACCACTTGCCTGGCTCTTTTGCAGGCTGTTGAAGGCCGCAATCCCGAAAAGAATTATTCTGATTTCCAGTACATCCCCATAAGAAATCACCTTGAGGGGATGGAGAATTTCAGAGACAAGATAAAAGATAATGAAACCGTGATTCTGGATTCCTTGAAGTCCGGCTTGGGTCCATACTTACCAAAGGGCACCACGAGGAAAGTAACCATCCACTTCATACTGGGAGGCTATTCATCCGGTTTTACGCTGGGAGGTGCATCGGATTTTTACGTGGGGGTTCAGCACTACAAAGGAGATCTTTTCAGTATCATCAATACGTGTAAGCATGAATTGTTTCACCTCATCCAAGATAGCCATTACAATTTTACTGCTACTAATAAATTACTTGAGAAACGAAATCCTGGTATGGCCTATGTTCATGCCCTGGTATCTTATCTCTTCTATGAAGGGACGGCGGAGTTTGTAGCTGATTTGCATAATTACCCAAGAGAAGCTCGGCATATTAACGAGTTAAGGGAACATATGGATGTAAATAAGTCAAGAGAGGAGGAAGTTTTCTACCTGATCAGCACTTCGGTCGTAACTATTTATGAGCATCCGGATGATGCAAATTTTTCAAACGTATACAACATTTTATTCTCCTGGAACTGGAATAACCCGGCCTATTTTGCCGGCTATAAGATGACCGGAACGCTGACAAAAGAATATGGCCTCGAATATCTCAAAAAAGCGTTGCGCCGTGACCCTGTACGATTTGCTCTGGACTACACCGAAATAGCAAAAAGGTCTGGCAAAAATCTGCCTTTATTCACCGAGGAGTTTACAAACGTTTTACACCGGCTGAATAAAAACATTGAAGAGATAAACCAAAACTAGTTATTGATAAACTCGTCTCGAATGGTGGATAAAAAACTAAGACGATAACTACAAATTATAAGTCTCACTAGATATAGTGAATATGAGCTATGTAAAATGGTATTTCCTGCTCCTCTTTTGTGTTGTGTTAAGTGGAAATTTAAGGGCCCAAGATGCCACAAAATCTTACGATACAATTAAAACCGGAGAAATCATTCCGGGATCTGAAGAATTACGACTGAACTCCTTACACCCTTATCAATACCAGTACGAACTTATGTTGGTTGCCGGTGGGCAACAGATGAATATTGGGACTCTTACGGACGAAGTTCGCATATATCGGAAAAAGAAAACGGTGGAACGGATACAGGTTTTAAAGCGACCCAACCAGCCCCAACATATGGATAGTGTCCGCGCGGTTTTGAATTCACTAGCGCCCCTGTCACACAATTCTCAGAATCAGAACCGAATTATTACGCTGAATTTTAGTCCATCCGGCGTTGAGGGCAGCTATCATTTTACAGATTCTGCAACAGTAGAGATTAACGATCGATTTGACCAACCGTATTTTGATTCTAATTGGGTAGATTTGATTATACGCTTGTTACCCTTAAAAAAGGGCTATGAAAGGACAATCGATACTCATGAAGTGGCAGCGGACGGAACTTCGGGTTTTGTACCGTATCAGGTTGAGGTAACTGATCAGGTTAAGCTTAAAGGCAGAGACGGAAAGTCAGTGAAAGCCTGGGTCGTTACGCAGAATAAAGAGGACAGAATCACAAGATATTATATAAGAGTCGGATCGCTGGAAGTGATAAAAATGGAAGTCCCCATTTCGGATGAAAGAAAAATGGTAATGAGAAGAAGAATTTACCGGTAAACACACTGATCATTAAAAAGACATGGGAATAAAATTTAGAAAGGCTACTGAAAAAGACCTTATTCAAATAGTAGAGATGATTGCGGATGATGAACTTGGAAAAACAAGAGAGAATTTTGAAGTACCACTCCCAAAAGAATATTTGAATGCTTTTAAAGAAATTGACGCAGAGGAAAATCAAGAATTGATGGTAATTGAAAATGGAAACTCTGAAATAGTTGGAACACTACTGATGTCATTCATTCAGTGTTTAACTTACCGAGGTGGAATTAGAGCACAGGTTGAAGCGGTACGAATTAGAAAAGACAAAAGAGGTATAGGATTAGGAAAAGAAATGTTTAAATGGGCAATAGCCAGAGCAAAAGAACGAGAAGCCCATTTAGTACAGTTAACAACCGACAAAAAAAGACCCAAAGCAGTTAGTTTTTATAAGGATCTGGGATTTAAGCCATCCCATGAAGGAATGAAAATGCATTTTGATTAAATAAACAGTTGGAAACAATTACTACGGAAGAGCAGATGGCCTAAGTAAAATTTCTGAACTCAATTTTTTATGACTTATAAGTAAATAACAAATTGCAAATGAACCCTAAAGAAGTCGTTAAACAATTTGTGAAACATTTCAATAATGCGGATGCAGGCGCCCTTGCGAACCTATATCACGAAGACGCTATCAATCATCAGGTAACGGATGAGCCGGTGGTGGGAAAAGAGGCGATACGCGCAAATTTCGAAAAGGAGTTTGCCACGGCGGACATGGAATGCATCGTCGAAAACCTGTTTGAAGACGGGGAGTGGGCCATGCTGGAATGGAAGGATCCCTTGGGATTGAGGGGATGCGGTTTTTTTCACGTGGTGGATGGGAAAATAAAATTTCAGCGCGGCTATTGGGATAAACTGTCGTTCATAAGAATGCATAATCTGCCCATTCCAGAAAAGTAGATAACCACCCCATAAAATAAAGGAATAGGGTAAACATCAGTATCATAAAAATTCCAGCTCTTAAAAACCTTTACTACATGATTTGTATATGAAAGTCATAAAAACAGAGAGCTTAAACAGCCATCAAAAAAATCAAATACTTGAACTTTGGAACCGGGAGTATCCGAAGAAATTATCACTCTCCAACCAGAGGGCATTTGAAGATTATTTGCAGGATCTGCATGATCTACAACTAAAAACAAACATAAATCAAATATCATGAAAAAAATCTCATTAACCGTATCTACGTTGATTATAATCCTGGTTTTGCAATCTTGTGCAACCATTATGCATGGCTCAAAGCAGGAAGTGGGAATAAGCAGTAACCCTTCGAGGGCTAAGGTCTTTGTAGACAACCAAAAGAAAGGTACAACCCCAGTTAATATTAAATTGAAAAGGACCGATGCACATACAATTCGTTTGGAGCTAGAAGGATATCAACCTTATGAAACAACCCTTACCAAAAGTGTTAGTGGATGGGTCTGGGGAAATATCGTTTTTGGTGGTTTGATTGGTCTAGGTGTCGACGCTGTAACGGGTGGTTTGTATAAGTTATCGCCTGAACAACTGAATGCAGAATTCAAAAAATCTCAGGCAAATGCAAAAGTCTCGAAAGAGGGGTTATTTATCACCGTAGTTTTAGAACCTGAATTAGGTTGGGAAAAAATCGGTTCTTTAAAACCTGCCAGATAGAAATTCCGAAACCAACGTATAGCGCAGCTTTTGCTATAATTGTTAGGCAAGAGAATTAATTATGTCTGAATATATTACTGTATGGCAATATTGGATTAAAGAGGAGAACCGCAAAGAATTTGAGCACGTTTACGGGGCTGAGGGTGCCTGGGTTAAACTTTTTCAACGTGCTCCGGGATTCATAAAGACGGTACTGCTTCAGGATTGTGAAGATCCTTCTCACTATGTCACCTTTGACAGATGGAGTTCGGAGCAACAGTATTACGCCTTTATGGATAAATACGCTGAGGATTACCGTAATTTGGATGAAAGGTGTTCGAACGTAACAACCCGGGAAGATCATATCGGTAGTTTTACCACTTAGATAACTCCTAAAGTCCCAATGTCAGCCTTCTTCGCATCGAAGTTTCAAGCCCTTGTTCTCCTGCATTAAAGCTCTGCGGATTGCAGCCTTAAGCACGAACCTGAAGATGACAGCATAGAATCCCGAAGCTAGTATTTGCAAGGTGTTCAGGGTGCCCGATTCTTTCTGCGTTACCTGATGGATCGCCGTCATATGTAAACCCCTCCGCTTGGTCTCCCAGGTAAACCCTTCTTCGGGAATATATTCAGTTACAGTCCAAATAGATTCGGGTTGACCGGGTTGCTTGATTCTGGCTTTGCTGCCTAAGCCGAATGGCTTATCGTCAAGGCGGTGGACATCCGTAATGGTGGGCGTCCACTGGGGCCATTGTTCAATGTTTTCAATCACATTCCAAACCAGGTTTTTTGGAGTCTCAATATAGATGGTATCTTCTATAATTAATGGTCGCAATTCTGATAGCAATTTTTATTTAAAGTAACTTTAATTATGCTTAATACTACGACTTTTCGGCATCGCATGATAGGTAGTAAGCAATTTTGAAAGAGTTTTACACCAATGATTTTTAAAGATTAGCATAGGTTGTCGATGCAGGAAGAACCCAAAAATACGAATCCCTATTATCCTGATATTCCGCTATTCCTGGGTTTGATCCCGATAATTAACGCTTTTAATTATTACCTGACCTACTCGAATATTCAACTGGATTCGCATCTCCTTCTCACATTTTCGATAGACACGGTACAAGGGTACTTGGCATGGGTGGGGATCAGGTACCTGATTTTGTACTTCGATGACCAACTGCCTTACCACAGAGCTCCGCTAAAGCGCATCATGATTCAGCTGATTTATAGTCAATCATCAGAAATCGTGTTTATAGTTCATTGTAACCAACATAATAATAAGAGATTGATTTATAGAGAATCTGATTCTTGCGGAACTTAAAATTGTGCCAGATACGTCAATTTAATTACAATCTATCTTTCAAACCTATGATATAGGAAATCACCAACATTTTTTTGTTTGGACCTGTTACTCTCAAGGTTCTTATCTAGATTCTTTTCTCGTTAGATTCATGTAGCAATTGTCCGGAATAATCCGCATCAACAGGCACAACTTTTAAAATATCCATAGCTATATAAATTATTTGTGTTTAAGACTGTCTTCAATATGGCTATATGGACGAGAAATTATTACCCGATACTTGCTAAATATGGGGTAGTTATACGGGCTGTTTTGCTTAAATTTTGGAATTATATTGGGATTCCAAACTATTTCCCACGATGCTTTTCCGGTCCTGAAAATCGAGTGGTTCCCTTTTCTCTTGGTTAAACCTGTTATGATTCTTCGATCAGATTGGTTAAGAATACGCCAGAAATGTGGTACCGAGCAGGGAGGTAGGGGCCATTTGGGAAAAGTTTTTCCCGGAATGGGTATATTCTAACAAAAAACCCCGCCTTGAGATTATGAAGGGAACATTTATGTTAGCAATGATCGTCATCACTTTGGCGCCCTTGATAAAGATTTTATATACAATGTAAAAAGTGCAATTGTCAACGGTAATCAGTGGCAGGAAGGCGGCCTAATAGATTCCATTGCGATTCAGCAGGGGATTTTCTTATGTCCAATCTTCATCAATTCCACTAATTTTTTAAGAGTTAATAAACTGCATGGTATAAGATGGTTTGGCTCTGGATATTCATCAAAAAGGTTCTCGTATTTTAAGTCATCACGTATATAAAATGCTATGTTAATAAAGAGAGGGTTCGGGATGGAGTGTAAAAACATGATGATTTTATCAATGCTTGTGGTGCTGATGTGCGTGGTGGCACCGTCTGTTTGGGCTCAGAATGTTTCAAGATTGGTAATTGATCTTGAGGCAGGGCCGGTATGGCAGAGCCGTAATAATGTACAGATTCCCAATACCGAGGACGGTACCAGATTTTCGCTGGTCGACCTTGCCGGGAGAGGCCCCTGGCCCGCCGCCCGGCTTTATCTTACCTGGAATATCAACAACCGACACAGTTTCCGCGGCCTGCTCGCACCGCTTTCTTTTACCGAAACGGGTTCATTCAAGAGTCCGGTAGACTTTGCAGGTAAAACTTATGGCCCTGGCGCTCCTGTTGATGCTACCTACCAGTTTAATTCCTGGCGCCTTGGCTACCGCTATCGCTTGCTGGACCGGGAGCACGTTACGTTGTCGATCGGAGTTACCGCAAAGATTCGTGATGCAAAGATTGAGCTTAAGCAGGGGAATACAACCAGCAAAAAAACGGATGTGGGGTTTGTGCCGCTTCTTTATGTAGGGAATGACTGGCGCTTCGCCGGAAAATGGCATCTATTGTTCGACTTTGAAGGTCTGGCCGGTGGACCGGGGAGGGCGTTCGACATCGCGTTCAAGCCTTATTACGCAATCAGCGATCACTGGGGGATAGGTGCCGGTTACCGCACCATAGAGGGCGGCGCTGACGTCGAGTCGGTTTATAATTTCGCCTGGCTGCACTACGCCGTGTTCTCATTCACCTTTGGATTTTGATATATCGTACTTTTGTCCGCTACGAGCCGAATACTTGAGGTCGGGTAGTAGCTTATTCAAATAATATCCCCAGCTGCTCGCGTAAATGACTTTTAAGTAATGCCAATCTGTATTTTGTAAACCTCATGTGAACCCTGGGATGGATTGGTGAGGTAATTTAGCAAAATAAAAAAGCCTTTGATTGCCCATAAGTAATTGGAATCAAAGACTTAATAGAAAGTACGCCCGGAAGGATTCGAACCCTCAACCTTCTGATCCGAAGTCAGACGCTCTATCCAGTTGAGCTACGGGCGCAAAAGAGCCCTAAATATCTAGCTTCAAATAACAAATAACAAGAGAAACTCTGAATCAACTTATGAAAGGCTTTATCGGTATACAAATCCTCTGGAGTTTTGCTTTTTGAGGGGGCTTTATATACCGATCCCGGTCATGATAAAGCCATAACCGGGATTGGGTTTTTAAAAGGTTATAACGTTAAAGCGATGGAGGGAGCACGTGATCGGATTTATCACGTATAATTGGTGAAAGGCCTTGTTTGCGGGCCAAATCCAAGAACTCCCGTTTTTGTTCCGGACTCTTGAACATGGTGCCGGGGACCAGCAAATCCTTGAGGCTTACTTTGAATACCATCAGGCCGAAGCCGGTCAGCAGTTCGCTGAGCTTGAAATTACAGTGCCCGTAACGACCGAGGATCGGCAGGTTGCTATGCAGAAGGGATGATCCTTCTTTAAATGCCTTGAAGCGGTAGATGGGTTCATGCCAGTAGGGTATTTCCTGGTCTCCGCTGGTGTGCGTGGTTACCAGGGGATTTTCCAAATCACCGGAGGTTTGAAATTCCTGATTGACAGTCGATAATAACTTATTGCTAGCTTCAAAACGTTCGACCTTGCGATTCAGTCGCAGGTCCCCCCGGAACGAACCGGTCCCGGTATAATAGCGAGGCGTATTGTCGAAAGGGGTATCCTCAAAGGGTTCTCCTCCCAGCCGTTCTATGGCATCGTTGGTAGCCAGTACGTTGTAGCGGAGCAAATCGAGGATAGTGGTCTGTAACTCCTCAATATTGCCCGGATCCTGAACGGGTACATTAGCTACGTTCAACAAGGTTATGGCAATCTTCGGATGATTTGCAACTGCGTCTTTTATGTCATCCTGAAATGAATCATTCTCCTTTCCCCAGGAATTAATGACTGTTTCGGGAACACCGATTGGGCTTCCAACCTCAATATTGGGAAAGAAATAATTGAATAGCACATGGAAATCTCCGAAATAATTCAGCTGCTTTTGGAAATTGCCCACGGGTCCACAGCCGGCAAGCCCGCCGCTGAACGTTTCGGGATGTTCCTCAACGGCAAGGGTTGAAATAAGGGCACCTTCCGAAACCCCCACCAGGTAAACATGCCTGGGCGGGCCTTTTTCAGCGATAAATTCATTTACCAAGTTAACAAGATCGTCTACGGCCTCAGGACCGTTCAAGCCGTTATGAGGGTAGCTGGTAGTGGCGTAGGCCATACCCAGTTCAGCTATGATTTCCGATACCGGAGTACCTTCTATTTGATCATTGGGTGCTTCCAGTTCCTTCTGGGGATCCACGTAGCCGTGGGCATAAACAACCAGATCCCGCCAGCCCTCAGGAGCATTGTAGTTATAGATAGAGTTACCGTTCGATGCTAAATCCTTTGCTTTTGAATTTAAGGTGAGATTCGCTGGATCGGGGGGAGAATCCACTACGCTGTCGTTACATTGTACCAATAAAAGGATTCCCAAAAATGCAAAGAAAATGATAGTTATACGGCTTTTACCTGTTTTGTTATCTCTCGATGTCATGATACTCCCTCTCATTATTATTTCCCGATTTTATTTGTACAAAGAGGCAGATGTCGTACTGTAGAAATGTGCTAAGATATTTAATAATCAACCCTAGTATCATGAGTACTAATGATACAGACAGAAAACTAAGAGGGATTTCCCGAGCCGAGGAGTAAGAACTTCCTCCACGATTGTGGTTTTAGTTTTGGAAACAAAGATTCAATCCAAGGCGAAGGTTGTAAATTAATTTATCGGTTAAACAGAAGGGCCTTGTAACAAGTATTAAACGCAGGTAAGTGTATTAATTACATAATCTTGGGCATGTAATATATTTAACCACTTTGATTAGATCATTCCCCCTAAGTATGAATTCTTGATTACGTACTATAATACAATAGATTAATCTCATAAATAACTAAAGAGAGAATAAATTTATTCAGAAGAGGTAAGAAATGGATAGTTATCAAAAAAACAACATGCTTGGATGGACTGGAATGGCCCAGGTCGGTTTTATCTTGTTTTTTCTTTTAATTCAAGTCGGCAATTTGAATGCCCAGGATAAGGTAAAAAAAGAGGAAATGCCTCAATCGGTGGTGAAAGCAATTGAGAGAGATTTCCGTTGTACCGAAGAAATAAAATGGTATACCTATGAAAAAACAGCAAATATAGATCAATATGTAGTTAGGTCATCCGGACCAAATATGAGGTGCGAGGCAGTCTACGATAAAACGGGACGATTGATAAGTTCAAAAACCGTCATGACGAATGTTAAGCTTCCTGCCGAAGTTCATAACGCAGTGATGGACGAATACCCGGGGTGGACGATAGCCGGTGATCAGGCCATAATCCACGACTTCAGTGACCGATCAACATATTACCAGGTTAACCTTAAGAAAGAAGGACAATCGAAGGACGTCTACTATAACAAGAAAGGGAAAAAAGTTACCCCCAGGGGGTCCCTTGAAGCTCGTACCGTTGAAGTTGCAAAAGACGATCTGCCTCAAACGGTGGTTAATACAATAGAGACTGATTTTTTCAGGTGTAAAGATAATATTACATGGCGCCTGAACGATAAAAAATCGACGGTGGATCATTACGTAGCAACGGCCCAGGGTAAAAATGTAACTTGCGAGGCTATTTACGATAAAAATGGACGATTGATAAGTTCAAAAACCATCGTGGTGGATGTGAAGCTACCGCGTCCTGTACTTCAAACGTTGGTTACGGATTATCCCGGATGGAAAATAACCGGAGACAAAGCCTTTATCCGGAATTTCGATAGCAGTACGCAGTATTTCGAAATCTATCTTGAAAAAGAAGGCGAGACGCAAACCGTTTATTACAATGCGCTGGGCGAAAAGGTGAACCCCCAAGTTTCCTGATAAATATATATTTAACAAAAAAGGCAACCTTTATTACAGGTTGTCTTTTTTACCATATCAGCAGTACGGCACAGAGTGAAATATATCTTTTTTGGGGGGTGATGTAGGTGAAAGTTTCACATTGGCAAACAAAAAGTTCCTACAAATAAGCCGATCACCGATTACTATATTGTTTTTAGTTAATTGAGAGAGTCTTTGAAATATTGAGATTTGCACAATCTCAAAGTTGTACTCTGGTACTTTTTGAGATAAAACCTAAAATGATGACCGAGGTTTCTTTGTGATATTTCTCTACGAAGAAAATCAATAAAGTGTGCTATGGTCTAATGTGTCGGCACTTCAAAATGCCGACATCAAAGCCAGTGATTGAGGGTGTCTCGCTTGACGGGACTGAGAATATACCTCTATAACTTGACCCGGGTGATACCGGCGCAAGGAAAATCACTGGCTTTTTTTATTTGGCTAATTGCCTAGCCCTGATGTTTATATACGCCATGCGAATAAGTGCTATTCGTTTAACGTAGGTAAAAATTCTACAAAATTAGCAAACAACTACTTACGTCTGTTAAATAAGTTGTGCTTATTTTTATGTGTATAAATGGAATAAATCCAACGATATGCAACCTTACCCGGATCCTTTAACAGTGTTGTTGTTTGCAGGGGCTTTAATAGTCATAGCAGTAATGTTTTTTTGGTGGGGAAAAAAGATTGTTGAATTTTGGCTGGATAACAAAAAACTTTCAGATCGAATGCTAGGTGAAGACGCTCTCAAGCATATTTATAATGCTACGGTAACCGGGCAAAAACCAACGATGCGAAGTATCGCCGGGTCACTTCAGGTGAGCCTTGACCGTACTTCTGCCCTCTTGAACAATATGGAGCAAAGGCGATTGATTGTATGGAAAGATAATGAATTACAATTGACACCGGAAGGCCAGGAATATGCACTGCATATTATCAGGGCTCATCGACTTTGGGAACGGTATCTGGCCGATCATACGGGATTGAAAGAAACGGAATGGCATACTGAGGCTGAAAAACGCGAGCATCAATTAACGCCTCGGGAAACCGAAGTACTTTTCGGAAGACTTGGCCATCCCACTCACGACCCTCACGGAGATCCTATTCCCACTTTAGATGGAGGGCTGGAAGGTCACGGCGGTGCCCCATTAACGACGCTATCTCCGGGGCAGGCCGCACGTATTGTTCATACAGAGGATGAACCGGAGGCAATTTATGCACAACTTGTTGCTGAAGGTTTGGCGCCCGGCATGGAGCTGCATGTTTTGGAAAAGACTCCTCAACTCATCCGGTTCTGGGCCGATGGAACGGAACATATCCTGGCGCCGATGGTTGCCAATAATCTTTCTGTGGTACCAACAAAAGAGGCTGACATAACAGAAGTATATACCGGTGCACATTTATCGGATTTGAAGCCCGGCGAACGAGGTCGTGTTTTGGGTATTTCGCGTATTTGCAGGGGAGACGAACGGCGACGCCTGCTTGATCTTGGATTGACCGCCGGAACGATTGTTGAGGCCGAGATGACCGGTCCGGGAGGTTCTCCCACAGCATACCTCATTCGAGAGGCGATAATTGCTTTGCGACCCGAACAAGCCCGGTTTATTCATATTAAAAAACTTGATCCCGAGGCCGAGGATGAAAAAGATAAATCCCAAATTGAAAGCGGAGCCGATCAGACCGGCGTGTGAAACGTGTCCCATGTACCAAGCGGCCCGGCTAAGAAAACTGGGCGTGGATATGAAGGATTGGGATTACGTAGTTGCCCTGGCTGGAAATCCGAACACCGGCAAAAGTACTGTGTTTAATGCTTTAACCGGCTTACGGCAGCATACGGGAAACTGGCCGGGGAAAACGGTGACGAGGGCTGAAGGAGGAATGAGTTACGGCGGGAGCCGGTATAAGCTGGTGGACCTGCCCGGCACCTATTCATTGTTGGCATCAAGCGTAGATGAAGAAATTGCCAGGGATTTTATCCTCTTTGGAGAGCCTGATGTTACCGTCGTAGTTGTAGATGCCACGCGGTTGCAACGCAACCTAAACTTGGTGTTACAGGTGCTTGAAATTTCAGACCGGGTGGTGATCTGTCTCAACCTGATGGATGAGGCCCGAAGGAAAGGCCTTGTAATTGATGATCGACAACTGGCGCGGGACCTAGGTGTTCCTGTGATTCCTACGGTAGCTCGTACAGAGGAAGGAATTGCTGATCTCTTGCAAGCTATAGATGATGTTGCAAAGCGAAAGACCGTATGTAACCCCTATCGCATTCAAAACGAGCCGCCGGCTCTAAAACGCACGATAAAACAGTTAACCACACGTATCCAAGCAGCTTACCCCAACCTGCCGAATGCACGTTGGGTCGCTTTAAGGCTTCTTGACGGTGACCAACGTATTGCCGATGCAATCCGTAAAGGGGAGCTGGGGGACATTGGGACGAATGTAAAAGCTCCAATAGGATCAACGTTACAAACCCAGCAAACTGATGAGTACTAAAAAACAACGTTCCCCTTCGGTACCCTCTCCCGACGAAATTATGTCGCAGGCCAAGGAGCTTCGTGGAAAGGCCGGGCCCGATTTTCATGAGCGTTACGTGGAAGCTGTTTATATTGATGCTGCACGTATCGCCGACCGGGCGTTGATCCATTCCGGAACCCCAAAATTCAATCTAGATCGACTGATTGATCGTATTGTAACTAGTCGTATATTTGGATTCCCGGTTATGTTGCTTCTTTTTATGCTGGTCTTTTGGATCACAATCAGTGGGGCCAATTACCCGTCAAGCCTGATTGCGGCCCTGCTGATCGATACGATTTATCCGGCCCTGCGCGAGGGCGCTTTGTCCCTGGGTTTCCCATGGTGGCTGCGCGGCGTGCTTATCGATGGCATGTACCTGACGACGGCATGGGTGGTGAGCGTCATGCTTCCTCCTATGGCCATCTTTTTTCCCCTTTTTACCTTGCTTGAGGATTTCGGTTACCTGCCGCGAGTGGCCTTTAACCTTGATTCCATTTTTAGGAAAGTCGGGGCTCACGGTAAACAAGCCCTGAGCATGATGATGGGATATGGATGTAATGCCGCGGGCGTCATTGCTACCCGCATTATAGATAGTCCGCGTGAGCGGCTCCTTGCCATTATTACGAATAATTTCGCTCTGTGTAATGGTCGCTGGCCCACCCAAATTATTCTTGCCAGCCTCTTTTTGGGAGCCTTGGTACCGGCGTATCTGGCGGGACTGATATCGGCATTGAGTGTGGTCGGGGTCGCAGTACTTGGCATATTGTTGACATTTCTTACATCATGGGGACTTTCGCGAACATTATTAAAAGGAGAGATTTCTACTTTTAGCTTAGAACTCCCGCCTTACAGGCCACCACGATTTTGGCGTACCATCTATACTTCCATTATAGACAGGACGATTTTTGTTCTCTGGCGGGCTATCATTTTTGCCTTACCGGCAGGGGCCGTCATCTGGTTGGTAAGTAATATTCATATTGGGGAAATGAGCCTGGCCGAATACCTGATACATTTTCTAGACCCCCTCGGAATTCTCATCGGGATGAATGGAATCATCCTTCTGGCATATATCGTCGCTATTCCGGCCAACGAAATCGTAATTCCGACTATTTTGATGCTGATCGTATTGGTTACCGGGCAATCGGGGGTTGGGGCCGGTACGGGCGTACTGTTTGAACCGGAAACCCAGGGCTTGCTGAAAACATTGCTTGATGCCGGTGGCTGGACGCTCTTAACGGCTGTCAATGTGATGCTTTTCAGCCTCGTACACAACCCCTGCAGTACTACAATCTATACCATATATAAAGAGACGGGTAGTGTCAAGTGGACTGCGATAGCAACACTATTGCCCGTTCTGATGGGGTTGGTACTGACCTTTTTTGTCGCTCAATTCTGGCGGCTGTTTGCCGGTTAGATTCGATTGATTTGAAGGCATAGCGGAATGCAATGAACACAATTTAAAAATCAATACCCAGGCTAATATAGTGAATGGGTTTCCCTCCAAACCCTCCGCGATAATATGGCCATCCCACATCATAACGGATAGGAAGTCCAAGTATGATCGTTCGCAGGCCAAAACCGGCTCCAATCAGCACGTCACCGTCAAATGCTTGGAATGTTGACGATGAGGTACCTTGTGGTGGTGGGCCGGTACCAATGTTACCATCCGGGGTTATATAATAGTCGACCGGTTTGCCTACTTTAAAATTGAGCTTGCTTTCATTAAGTATAACACTCCGGATATTGCCGGATCGTTCTTGATATTCAATGGGAATATCGACTCCCCAGGCCATACCGGCATCAACAAAAGCAACACCGGTCATATTATAGAGCGGCAAAAATGGAATAGGGCCCGGCAGAATAGCCGCAAAGAGCGGGAATCGAAATTCGGCATTGAGTAACGTAAATTTGTCTCCATATATTGAATTATATTCGTAGCCCCGAAGCGGCAATGCCGGCAACGTAAAGAATAAATCCGACAACTTATCAAATGGGATGGAATAGCCCGACCAGCGATAGTTAATCCATCCCAGCATTCCACCAAGAAAATAGGTTTGGGAATCCCTACCGAAAGAGGCTGCCCCCGATCCCCGTACGGCAAAGGAATATCCATAACCCATATTAAAATACTTGCGATAATCACCCAGTACAGAGAAAAATCCCAGAGAATTTGCGGTTAAAGGAGGGCTTCCTGAGAATCCTAAAGCATAGCGAGAACCACCAACGGGTGTGATATAACCGGATAGGGTTTTGTCTACTGTATATACGGCCTGAGGATACAAGAAACTTGAATTTTCATTATCGGCGATACTTAGTCCTGTAACGGAATAGTCGCGTGCAATCGAGATGCCCGATAATCCTATATCGATCCTGCGAAATTTATCTAAGGGATATTGTGCGGTAGCTGATAAGCCCGAAGTACGAAACCGATAGAGCTGGCCGCTAAACGTTTCATAACTGGTTGCCGAGTGTGAAAAGCTGAATGTCCAGTTCATCCGCTGCTTGTAATTTCCATAAGAAAGAAGATAGTTACTTGTATTCAGGTCCAGTGCCAGGTCGGTACCAAAAACGAATTGGTGATCACCCAACAAATCGCTGAGTACAACCTGGAAGATGCCATATGAATCATAATAAAAAGTTGAGAGTGTCCCCTGTGCGTAAACCAAATCAGTGGTGAATTTAAGCTTGTATTTATTGGGGCGATATCGACCGTCCTCGGTCATATTATTTTCGGGCGTGAAGACGCTAGCTTCAAGTATTTCAGTTGTATCAGCCGTGATTTTACTGTCAAAAACATAGTGGCGAATATCAATAGTCCTGGTTGTATCGTTACCTGCCATAGGTTGTGGAAGGGTATCCTTTTTTTGGGCCTTAAGCTGTTGGCCATTGGGTATAGTCAATTCTTGCGAAATAGGACGTACTCTTTTTGCAGCCATCTGGCGAACGTATTGTGTAGCAGGAACACGCTGGCTTAATGGTTCTCGAAGCCTGCGGCGCGCCCATTCGTTCAGGGATAGTTCTTTGTTTTTCAATCGGTCAAAGGGAGACAGGATCAGGAAAATGTCCAGGCTGCCCTCATCAGCAGCGTTGACTGCCAATCGACTCCCGTCGGCATTGATAGACATCTGCATGACGCCTGATTGCAGGTTCGTCAACGGAGCTATCGTTCGGTCTTTGAGATCCATACGGTAAATATTCGGAATGCCGTTTTGATCTGATATAAAGAGCAGCTGTCCCGTTCGTGTGACAGCCGGTTGTTTTTCTGACCAGTTGGGGGTTTTTGTCAACCGTTCCGCACGTGCAGCTCCGGGGGTAACCCGATAGATATCCGTTGAATATAGATCATCACTCAAGAGAAGCTTATAATTTTCTTTATAGGTGTTGAGCCCTACATTATCCCCGCGGGCGGATACAAAGTATACCGATCTTGAATCACTGCTCCAGGCCGGCTCAAAATCAGAAATAACGTCGTTGGTAAGATTTATGAATTGTTGTGTATTAAGATTATAAACAAAGATATCCTGGTAAGGCCCAATGTTGCCGTCGAATGCGATTTTTTTACCGTCCGGCGACCATGAGACCGACCCTATGGCATCGAGTTTTGGAAATTTTAGTTTCCTAATGTCTCCGCTTTGATAATCTACAATGGCCAGGTCATCCGATCCCTCTGATTTTGCCGATAGGATGAGCTTGGTGCCGTCCGGCGACCAGCTTAGGTTCGGATTCAGGATATTCAACTCCTCGAAATTAATGTTATCGCTTCCTTTAATGAGCGTTTTGAGCTTTTTGCCGGTTATCGCGCTAACAACTACCACATCAAAATAACCACGTGCGTTAGTGATCATGGCAATTTTATCGCCCTGTGGAGAAATAGCAGGGCTCGTATTGTACGTATAGCGCCCGGTCCAGTTGGTTAGATGAGTGGTAAAGTCTTTGATATCTTCGCGTTCTGTTACTTCCGGCAAGTAACGCTTGCGATAGAAATCTTTCCACCGGCTATTTAGTTCACTTATTGATAGCCCCAGTGCTTCCTGGATTCCTGCCTCTACATTGCGACGCAATTTTATCACCTGCAGAATTTCACCAATTTTTTGACGACCATATACTTCGACGATATAATTCCACACCGATTGGCCGCCTCGATAAGCAAAGTATCCACCAAGTTGTGGAATATTCGGAAGGTAATTGTTGATAACAGCATCCCGGATCCACATATCGGTATTGGTATCCCATCCGAGTGACTCATATTCCGAGAGGCCTTCATCAAACCAGTTCGGGAATAGAAGCTGCAGGTTACTGCTGATTACAGATTGCAGGTTCCCGCCATAGAACATATCGTTAAATACAGCATGTATCAGTTCGTGGTGGAGCGTACTTCGGAATTCAGTGTAATTGCCCGAAAACGGCATAGTAATGCGATTTTTGTATAAATCTGTCACTCCTCCGATTCCCTCGGCATCTTCCGGCAATGCGATGACATTTGTCTGCGAAAAATCATTGTGAGAGTCATAAATGATGACCCTGATGCGATTTACAATCTGGTACTGGAAATCTTCTTGCAGCTGCTTGAGTGCAGATTCTAATGCATGCACTGAAAAATCGGCAAGTTCATAATTGAGCGATCCATAATAATAGATATCAAAATGCTGTGATTGGATGTACTTCCAGTCAAACCGGTTATACTGGACGCGATTTTTGTCGAATGAAAAGTATTGGGCCTTCCCGGTCTGTACTGAAAAAAGGAGTATAACAGCCAACATAAATCCTTTTAAAAATCGAGATAGCAGAATAGAAATGAGCATTTAAAATCCTCTCTTCCAAATATTTGCAGTATTATTTCAATATCAGTATAGGCTATACTGATACCAGCATAAGAAAGAGAAAGGCCAAATAGTATGTGGGATTTTACCTGAAAAGTGAACATTAACTCATCTTAAAAACAGTATGGTTTACTGATTCATCAAATTATGAAAGTCTCAGAACGGTAAGGCTCGGCTAAAGGAAAGAGTTCCGGGCGCCATGTAGGAGAAAATTTTACAGTGTATGGCAATAGTACCCTACAAATAAATCGCCTGTTAGTTATTAGGTTAGTTACGGAATCAAGAGAGAGATTCTTTGATATATTAAAATTTGCATGGTCCCAGGTTGTGCTACGGTGCATCTTGGGATAAGCCGTAATGAATGACCGAGGCTTCTTATCACCACTTCTTCACCGAAGTGCAATAAGTGTGCAACGGTCTACTTGTCGGCACTTGAACGGTGCCGGCATTAAAGCCAGTGATTGAGGGTGTTTCGATTTTTATCGGAACTGAGACTATACCTCCAAAACTTGACCCGGGTAGTACCGGCGAAAGGAAATCACTGGCTTTTTTATTAATGAAGCCATCCTTATTAACATATTTTTAACGCTGATCTATTGTAACGTATTCAGCTACAAGCCATAATTGATGGCTTATAGTTTTATTCTCTTTAATGTAATGCAATAAATAATAGATTTATCGAACAATTGATTTCACAGGTATTAGGCTCCCTGAGAAAGTTGAATCTTTCATTTAAAAATTCGATCCATCAAGTATTGTTCGCCGCGAATATTTACACGATTGTTAATTGGTTTTACCGATTCTAAATTCGGTTTCAAGTTTCGAATTATAAACAAAGGGGAACCCGGTTATATAACAGGTTCCCCTTTTTAAGCTTTTAGTCGATTTTCACACTTTTTCGTTTGCTTTTTTCGGCTTTTGGGACGTGAACGGCTAATACGCCCTCTTTGAATGACGCCTTAATCTTATCTGCTTCGATTGCGACAGGGATCGTGAATGAACGTTTGAATGTTCCAAATGATCGTTCGCTGCGCAAATAGCCCTCAGACTCTTTTTGGGCCTCTTTTTTTCGTTCTCCTTCGATTGAAAGTACATTGTCGTGAACATTAATGTTTATATCGTTTTTGTTCATCCCGGGAAGATCTACCTTAATAGTATAATCTTCATCCGTCTCTACCATATCCATGGTAGGCAACCACCTGTTTAATGTTGGTTCTGTTTCTTCCAGTCGCCACGAGAAAGGAATTAATTCGTTGAATAAGCGGTCCATTTCGCGACGAAGATCACTTATTGGTTGCAAAGCAGGGCGTTCATATTTAGTTAGTTGTGCCATAATTTTGACTCCTTTTGATTTAAGATTATTACCATGCGTTAAATGGTTGATAAAATTTAAGATATACGAGTCAGGGTAATATGGTCGTGCCCACCAGATATGATGTAGTCAAAAGAATTATTTCCTATTAGGAAATATTCCTACAAAAATGGAATTGGCTATCCAGGGATTTAAAAAATCATTCTGATCGCCCACATAATGGTAATTCCTAGAGCGAACGAAAGAAAATGAATAAGGTTGGATATTAAACTTTCGTGTTTGGTGACCTCCGGCACAAGATCAGAGGCCCCTATATATATAAAATTCCCTGCAGCAAAAGGGATCAGAAAATCTATATTGATCTGGTGAGACACAAAGTATGCAATGATCCCGCCTAAAAGAAAGGTAAGTCCTGAAACGACATTAAAAAGCAATGCAGTGGTCTTCTTCCAACCCCCGTGGATTAGCACGGCAAAGTCTCCGAGTTCCTGCGGAATTTCGTGAGCCGCTGCAGCTAACCATGCCATTATTCCCAGGCGGATATCAATCAGGAATGTCCCGCCGATGGCAAGTCCCCCGGTAAAATTATGTAATCCGTCTCCTATCAAGATAAGATAGGTTAGGGGTTTCTTTGTATTCTCTCTTTTAAGCTGGCAGTGTCGCCAGTGCAGAAATTGCTCAAGTATGAAAAACAGGCTAAATCCCACTAAAACCCAAATGAAGAGGAGATCGTGTTCCCCATACTCTGTTAATGCAGCAGGTATCATATGCAGAAAAGCACCGCCCATCAAAGCACCGGCAGCAAATGCAACGAGCGGAATCTGTATTTTCTGAAGTGTTTGCTTTTTTAAAAGAAGGGTAATACTGCCGACCAGTGCTATGGTACTCATCAGCACCCCAGTAACAACAATCCATCCTAAAGCACTCATATCCCCCTCATATTGAATGTCTCTTTTATAGTTTACAATCTACAGCCCTTAATATAAAAGGATAATACATTTCTTTGTGTTGAATCAATAGTATTCTAAATACGAACATAGTTAGAAGTGCTCGTTCACCCGGTGCTAATGAGTGAGTACATAACAATCCCTTTCCTTATCTGTTTTAGGAGACATCATCCAAAAATGATATCGGTTTTGGAAATCATCAACTGGTTGTTGCGGCTACGCTTTTACTAAAAGTAACCAAGGCCGGCTGAAACGCTGTCCAGGCTGAAACGAATACGATGAGGCTTCCTGCAATTATAAATAACAGCGACAGGTTTAGGGCACTCACAGCTCCTGATATTGCTTGTGAAACAGGTATTAGCCCCGCACTTGATAGCATTAATAAGCTCATTGTCCTGCCCAGCAATTTTTGAGGAGTACGCTTTTGAATCCATGTAAAAAGTGTGATGGTAACGTATCCGTTACCCAGGCCAAGCAGTGACATTAAACCAAAATCCACCCAGGTTAGATCAATAAAACCAATTATTCCCATTACTACTCCAAAAATGGCCAATAAGCTAATAAGGAAGAACCTGATGATTCTCTCGGTTGGTTTGGGAAGGGCTCCGGCCAGCAGGAACCCTCCCAAATTACCCCCGGCAAAGCCTGACATCAAAAGGCCAAATGCCACCGCACCCTGGGTTAAACGCTGAGCCGCCAACACCGGAATGCCAACCATAATAGGCCCGACAAACAAAAAATTGACGGCCGCAATTACAAGGAAGATAAGACGTAGGGCCCGGTCATTCCATACATATTTAAGGCCATCCAAGATATCATTCCAGATACTTTTCTGTTTTCGTTCTGTAGGGGCAGCAACGTTGTTTTGGCCGTGCATAAACCACAACGTCATGACCGAAATACCAAAGGTTACCGCATCGATGCCAAAGGCCAACCCAATCCCCAAAAAAGATTTTGTAAATTTTCCAATCAAGATGCCGGCCATTACCGGGCCGACGAAGGAAGCCAGCTGCTCCACGCCCATCACCATCGAGTTACCGGCCTGTAAGTCTTCCTCTTCAACCAGTGTAGGTACGATGCTATTACCGGCGGGAACAGCGAAGCCGGCGACCAGCCCGAATCCCAGGCTAAAAGCATAGAGCATCCACAATTTAACGATACCCATAAAAACAACCGTTGCCATAAACGTGGCCAGTATAAGCCGCGCTATATCAGATGTCAGCATAATAATGCGTGGTGAAAAGCGGTCGGTGATGGCACCGCCAAAAAGCATAAACAACGCTCGGGGTATTCCTTCCAGTGCCAGCACAATACCTAAAGCCAGCGGGTCATTGGTCAGCTGAAGTACCAGCCACGGTGTTGCAATCAGCACAAGCTGGTCTCCCAGCAAAGAGGTAGAGACCCCCGTAAATAATAATCGGAAATCGCGGATTGTTAAAACTTTAAACATGAAAAATACCCTTCATTTTTTGTGGAGGGCTAAATTTGTTCTAGTGTTGTATGGAATTCTGGAAAATGCTTTTAAGCATCAAACGCGCTCCCTTACGTGAATTTTGCAGCATTGTTGCAAGCCGGTTCAAAACAAATCATATCCATATCATATGGATTCCAAACAGCTTATATACGCTTGGAAGAAGAGATAAAAATTGGATCGTTGGCGAAAAAGTCGATGGGATATACTAAAATCGTAAAACTGAATATTCGATATTAACAACGAAACTTAACTTTATCCCCAAAAAAAACTGAAACTTAGGTGATTTTATTCCGTAACTGCGTGTCGAACTATAACCTTAGGAAACAGATAAAGTAGATTCATGCGATTATGGAATAAGGTTTTGAATTGTTT
>JASFMR010000017.1:0-46874 GCA_050117475.1 Balneolaceae bacterium
ATAATAAGAAACAGGGTAACAGAAAACCGAACTCTAAACCTGATTCAAGTAACGAGGCGGACAATGCAAGTGCGAATCTACCTGAGATATTTGACCTCGTGGCCAGCCCTGATTTTTCCGAATTGTTTTGGCTAACGTCTGGAAAGAAAGGAAAGCAAATAATGATGAGTATTAAAAAAGTGCGAAAACAGCGTGGGGTTAGTAAGATGATTCCTGTTTCTGATGCCAAGAAAGACCTATACAATGAATGTAAAAGCTATCTGAATACGGCCTTGCATTTTACCATTCCAAAAGGAAAAAAATTTACCGGCACTCTTTAAATCAATGTTAACCGACTTGTCGTTTTGTATAAGCAAGTGATCCGGCTCGTGGAAGAGAAATAGTAAAAGTACTCCCTTTCCCTACCTTACTTTCAACACTTATATCTCCATTCATCAAATCAACAAAATATGAGGCAACGTAAAGTCCTAGTCCACTTGAGTTCGAATTATTACTTTCGGAATTCAACTTCACAAATGGAACAAATATTTTTGAATAATGGGATTCGGGGATACCAATACCACTGTCCTTAACCTTGAACAAGACAAAATCGTCAGAATAGTCCAACTGAACACTAACACTGCCCTTTGAAGGGGTATATTTAATTGCATTCGATACTAAATTATTAAGTACTCGCTTAAGTTTAATAGTATCTGCATTCACATATAATGGAAAGTCAGGAACTTCTAATTTGAATTCGATTTCTTTCTTTATCGCATTGCATTCCATTAAATCAAAGACTTTACGAACCAGCCAACTCAGATTGACTTTAACCATATCAATCGAAGCCTCGCCTCTTTCGATTTCACTAATCTCATTCAATTGCCTCAAAATGTCCATAACATCATTAACGCCCGACTGGATACGCTTGTGATAATTCCGGAGCCTGTCTTTGTCAGGTTCTTCTTCAAAACAATCCCCCATTAAATCAAGATAACCCGCAATGGCATTTAATGGAGAAGACAGATCGTGGCTGGTTATGCTAAGCAGATTGTTGTTGTATTGTTGAGCTTTTTCGAGTTCCTCTTTCTTTTTCAAGAGATTTTCAGAAAAGTTCTCAAGGCTGCACTTTTCTCGCGCTAGCTCTAATTCTTTATAAATCAAGATTCCGTAGGAATCGACTAATTTTGTTAAAAACCCGGCCTTTTCATTACCCGACAGAACGACCGACAAATATCCGATTACATATCCACTGCTTTCAACCGGATGAAAATAATGCCGAAAACTTTTAACGGCCTGACCAGAGAACAAGAGCAACTCATTCAATTTTGGAACCTTTAAGCCTTCTTTTGATCCGTCGGTTTGGGCGACTAATAAATCACGTCGACCGCTCAGAAAAAAAGCGGCATTCGTTACCCCGTCTATTCTATTTACAAATTCAGACAGTAAGCCTTCTACCCGGTGAAAAACCTGTTTGCCAATTGATTTAAATCTTAAAACTTCATGCAAACGGTCACAATGTCCTCGCCCGGGATGGACCGGAGACATTATCAACCTAGTATTCTCCTGTGATAAAGACAATAGTCTCATATCAAATATCCCTACTAATGTTAATCTAGCTCACCCCGTACCGGTAAGCTAAAGCCAAGTACTACTCTTTGAGCCACAATGTATAAAACAGAGACCAAATATTAAATTTTTTTAATGTTAATTCTCTCTTTTTACCACTTCGATTCCGATAAGGATAAAAAAATCAGCTGCTTAGGATCGAAAAAAATTTTTGAAAAGAAAATTTAAGCCCACCGCAATTTGCTTCGATAAGTAATTCAGAAACGCAAGACGCAACAACGCGGAACGCATTCAATCAACTTCAATAAAACGGAATAACATTATGTCTTTTGGAGATATCAACAGAGTTAACACAAACATACAGGCATTAAACAGCCAGTATTCGCTGAACAAAATAAATGAAAGGTTGGCTGACAATCAGCTTAAGCTATCCACGGGCCTTCGCATTAACAAAGCTGAGGACGATGCTGCCGGTTTTTCCATTGCTTCAAAGCTTTCGAGTCGCATATCGGGCCAGGAGCAAGCCCAACGTAATGTCGGTGACGCCAAGGCCATGCTCGATGTGGCAGAATCCGGTATGAACTCAATCATGGATACCCTGGTTGATATGAAATCGAAAGCTGTTCAAGGGGCATCAGATTCGGTTGGAACTGACGAACGTGGATATATCAAAGATCAAATTAATGCGCTGATGAATGAGGTCGACGATATTGTTGGGCAAACCAAGTTTCAGGGTACCAATCTTTTGGACGGTAGTGTTGCAACATCCGGTTCTGCACTCACCTTCCAGGTAGGAGAAGCAAAAGGAGATACCATGAGTGTCACTATCGATGATGTTCAGGCTACCTCCGGTTTGAGCCTTGCCCAAATGACCGGCTCAAGTCAAGCTAGCTTTTCCGCTGTCATGACAAAGATTGACAATGCCATTACTACCCTGGCCGGCGACTTTAACCAAATCGGTATTGATCAGAACTCACTTTCGATCAAGCAAGATAACCTTGCACAGCAGATCAACAGTAACAGCTCGGCCCGCAGCCGTATCCAGGATGCTGATTTTGCCAAGTTACAGAGTGAGTCTGTAAAACTGCAGATTATGCAGCAGACAGCAACCTCAGCATTTGCCCAGGCAAATGCCGGCCCTCAATCCGTTCTTAGCTTCTTAGGCTAATTTTATCTATTGTCCATCAGCATTCGTAAAAGGAGGCAGTCTTTCTGCCTCCTTTTTTTATTGGACTGAGGTTATCTCGTCTCTAATTATTCTTCTTCGAAGAAATCGGATTTGATAGAAGACCCTTCCTATTGTCAAAAAAACTTTAAAAAAACATTTAAGTTCTATTTTTTCCCGTCGATAAGGCTAGAAAGAGCCCATAACAAAGAAAATCATATTATGGAGAATCCACAGAAAACATATCAGCGACAGGCTATAAAGAATGCATCCCCTACGGAGCTGATCCAGAAACTGTATGATTTTGCCATCCAAGCATGCCATACTCAGGATGAAGAGCGACTGCAACAGGTTTTGTCTGCTCTGATCAAATCCCTGAATTTTGATTATGAAATTGCGGGGGAACTCTATAATCTCTATGAATATTGCCAGCGGCAAGCAAAAAAAGAAGAGTTTGATGAAGTCCGAGAGCTCCTGGAGCCCGTTCGCGAGGCTTGGGTAGAAGGAGTGGTTAAAAACAAAAAGACCACCGTAAACCTTGGTGGAAATGGATTTGTAGTATGATTGTCGATCACGCCCTTTTCTCAAACCCGTATGAAAGCTCCATCAAGCAGATAATGCAGATTGAGGGGCAGAAGAAAGCCCAGCTGCAGGATCAGCGAAGTACGCTTACGGATCAAAAAACCGCGCTTTCTGATATTGACAGTAAATTATCGGCATTAAATACACTGCTCACTTCATTTACCGATTCCCCGTCGGATAAGCTTAGCCCCCTCACCGGAACTTCCTCGAATCCCGACGCTGTAAGCATTGTGTCAACCAGTGGATTAAATAATCCGGGCAGCTATAACATTGACATTACACAAAAAGCAAAGGAAGACATTGTTCTATCTGATGCAATATCGCAATCAAATACTGATTATAATGCCAATGGTACGGGATCCTTTGACCTTTCAATCGGGTCAGGTACAGCTACGACAATAAATGTCAATACTTCAGGCCTTAACAATCAAGAGGTACTAGAAGCCATTGCTGCAGAGGTCAATGGCCAATTGGGGGACCAGCTTAATGCTTCGGTTTATAAACTAGGCGACGGCACATCAAAACTATCATTTAAGAGCAAAAATACCGGTCAAACCAATCGCATTAATATAACAAATCAACAGGGCGACCTTAGCAGTCTCAATCTTACTCATCAGAAAACGGCCAGCGAGCTTGATGCCAAGTTCACAATCGACGGTGTCAGCTTTCAAAGATCTTCCAACCTAATCGATGATACAGTTCAAGGTTTAACCTTTGAAATCCATGATACTACTACAAATTCCGAAACACTTAACATTGAGAGGGACACTGATGGGGCTCGAAAAAATATTGAGGACTTTATTAATAAATTTAACGAAGCCAACAAAATTCTCCGTGATAAAACATTTTTAAACGGTAAGACCGGGGAAAGAGGCATCCTGCAAAAAGAGCGGTCCGTTAGAAACTTGAGCTTTAATCTACGGAATGCGGCTTCTCAGCCGGTTTCAAGTCTTTCCGGTTCACCAATAAATACCCTCCGAAATATTGGAATTGAACTAAACACGGACGGTTCAATGAAAATCGCGGACAGTGATGCCCTGGATTCAGCCCTCAAACAAAACCCCGATGGGGTTGCGAATCTTTTTTCAGCTTCTGACGGAATTTCAGCTTCCCTACAGAAAGAAATTAATCTCTATATCTCCGGCAACAACAACATATTTGATTCCATTGAAAATGGAATTGACCAGCGTATAGACCGGCTGGATAAACGCATTGACAACGAAAATGACTATCTCAAGCGTAAAGAGAAAAACCTCCGGGATGAATTTACCAAATTGAACCAAGTGATTAGCCAGGGACAAACACAATTTAATCAGGTACTCAATTTTCAGAGCCGAATGGGCTTTTAAGTAACATTAAAGATATTTTAAGAGGTAATGAGTAATATAAAAAGCCATATTGAACAGATCCTTGAAACGGGCTATGAAATTTTATTTGAGCTCGAAAAAGAAAAACCGAACTTAAAGAAAGTTCAGAAACTCTATGATAACCGGGCAGCATCAGTCAACAAATTAAATGACATCACAACAGAAAATATCAACAAGCTATCCAAAGAGGACCGAATACCGTTAAAAAATTTATTCACCCGTTTACAACTCCTGGAAAAAAAACTCAATAAAAACCTGGCTACGCTGTCAGAAGAAATAAAAGAGAGCTTGCAAAAGCTGGAGCTTCATAAAAAAGCAAAAACGTTGTATACTCAAGCCTCTGATCAAAGCGGAAGTAACATAGTTGATCTGAAATCAAATTCCTGATATGACAATCAATCAAATTAATAGCGGAAATTTCTCTGAGAAGGATATTAAAAAATCCGAGAAATCACGTACCTCGGATCCTGGGGTTGTGGGTTCGAAGGGGAAACCCATTTCCAGAGAATCCCGGGCAGATCGATTTACAGCGTCAGGCTCTCAGATGAACAGCGATTTCGATTTAGCAGCTACTGAGCTTCATAAACTAAGAGACAGTTCTTTTTCTTCACTCCGGGGCATTAAGAAAAAAATCAATGAGGGGGCTTATGACAATGAAGAAGTTCATCAGAAGATAGGCAAATTGGTAAAAAAAGACCTGAGCTCCATTGAGAAGATGCTTTCAAAAATGCCGGGCTCTGAAAGGATAGAATCGGGCAAAAAGACTTTGTCTCCGGAATACAAAAAATATTTAATCGAGAACCCCAAAGTAGTGAGAAAAATAGCAGATAAGATTGCCTCTGACCTCAAGAAAATATGATTTCATCAGGCATTCTTCTATACATTTCTCTCTTGGCTTTCATATTGGCTTTTATCCCATCTGACCTCTCGCACTTTATCGTTTCTCCTTCATAACGTTCAAATTCATCGAGCGCTTCCTCTGAAATTTTCTCCAGATTGTTGAGATCATTTTCAAGTTCATACCCCAAGTGACACATCTCATAACCACAAATCTTTTCAATGTAGGAAATCTCTTCGATAGACAATTCTATCAAATACTTTTTCTTGTTATCCGACATCACTTTTTTTGACAGGTTTTCCCATGCTTTTATCTGCTGTGCATTTTTCTGGGTTAAACTATCGGTAAAAAACAACATCATTTCCGGTTCATAGGCATATCCCAGAAATTGTAATACGCGTTTTATTTCTTCCTCTGTAGTAGCAATGAGGTTTTCGTATTTTATGTGCAATGCTTTCCCTCTCTTCCTCAACTCATTGTAATTTTTAAGAAATTGCTGCTGATCTTTTTTCCATTGCCGGGCCCCCTTTATCACTCCCCCCGGATGAGCTGGACTTTTTTTCCATGACAAAGCCATATCCCTGGGATCGCGTACCTGATAAACGTATTTCGATTCGGGAAAATGCAACATCAAGAAAGGCAAAAACTCATACACCTGGTTCTCCTTTACAAATACATGATTTTTATCCTGCTGTCTGGCTTCTTCATAAAAAATATTTTCTACCAACATTCTAATATCACCCACAGGAGCCATCCCGGATAACTTTTCAACCGTAAAGGAACTTTCCCACAGGGCGAAATCTACATTTAAAAGACTATTGAGATCCCTTAACAGTACTGCCCAGTTTCCTGGCTCATCAATAGGTTCATATCGGAATAAATTACGGGCTACCGGATTCACAATATGCTTGGTAGTTGGGCCGCAAATATCGGAGTGGGCATTTAGAATTTTGGTAATGAGGTTACTTCCCGCTCGTTCTGAACACATCAAAAATGATAAAGACATACCTTATTTCCATAAAAAATTTGGATGCTTAATTTTCAGTCCCTTCACAACCGCATCAAAACGATGATCGGTTACTATACTTGCGATAATATTTCCGGGAAGCTCTTCTTCCCAATCCGTTCCACTTTTCTTCATTCTAAACACATCATAAGGATCGTTAGAAATGGTCGTCGTACTTTCTTCAATGAAAGAAATTACCTGGTCGCATAGGATTAGATCAACAAATTCAAACAATCCTTTTACGGTTGACTTGGAATCCCTGAGTAAGCTCTCATATATAAGAATTCGAAATTGGCCGGGATATACTTCCGCCAATCTTAAAAACATATTGGCGGCACTCAGCCAACGCTCATAGCCATAAAAATCATGGGCTCCGTCGTTCTTCTTACTGGCAAATCTCCACTCTTCCTGGACGTCCCAGTCAGCTTTAAATTCCCGGGGAGCTTGCATCCACGATTTTAGTACTCCGCAGGGGTGTCGGATTATACCGATCACTTTCGTTGAGGATTTCCTGATTAAATTTTCAATAACATTCAGGTGGCGCACTTCTTTCCATACCAGGTGGGTAATCTCTTTTTTGGTAAATTGAGGGGCCGGATTACCACTGATATTTCTCTTCTGACAAACAAAATCATCATCAAGGCATAACAATTCCCGATGAAATGTTTGAATATCTTCCGAAGAGCTTAGTTCCGACAGTCCTCTTTTAAAGGAGTAGGCGAAAATCGGCTGGTATCGATAAGCAACTTGCGGTGAACTGTTAAAAATTTGTCCGAGCCATGAAGTACCGGAACGGGGTACTCCGAATATTGCTATATTCTTCATCAGCACTTAGGTAAGTTTATAAGATTGCAATAAATCTTCTCTGATCGTTTGCGGGTTATTAAACATCATGATATCCAAAATAGATAACCCTGGGACAAATTCGTTTCCGAATTGTTCATACTGGACCTTCTCAGACTCCAGGAAGTATAATTGGACGCCCTTTTCACTGAAGGCCGTTTTTTCATAGAGCTTTTCTCCACCTATCGGATTTATATAGGTATCGCATTGCTCAAGCCTGCAAATATCAATCAACCTGTCAGCAGCTTTTAAAGCATTATTTTGATATTCTTGTGAGCTTCGACCGAATGAACAGACCAATCCGAGATATGATGCAGCTTCCTTTATGCTTTTTATGGCGAGTTCTGCTATATATTGACACTGACTGTTCATCACCCGTTCGAATAATGGATAAACAGCATCAAAATAAGGTGCCTTGCTATAGGCAAGTTTTATCTTACGTAAGATCTTTTCTTTTCTTTTCCCTTCCAGATCAAGTTCAACCTCATTGATTAATTTATTTTGTGAGGCATCCCAGCACGGAATCGTTACATATTTGGCGCTGTTGTTAATCAATATCCTGTTTCGGTTAATCCAGCCCCGCGTTATAAAGTTCACATCATCATAAAATATAAATCGATCAGCCGCTGCAATTAACTGAAAGTACCCTATGTAAGGGAAAAAGTATGGTTGCATTATGGCGATGCTGGTCATACTGCTATCCTCTGGCCCTCACTCATAATTTCGGCGATCAAATACTGTTCATACTCTCTGAGATTATGATATAAGGGCAGACAAAGAATACGTCTTGAAATATCTTCTGAACAGGGAACCGAAGCGTTTTCTGTGTAAGAAAGTCGGTTTAGACTGGGATAAAAATATCTCCTGGGGAAAATATCCGCATTTTCCAGGTTTTTTTTGACTCGCAAGGCCTGGTTTTCACTTTCGAGGATAACGGGGTAGTATGCACGATTACAGAACGTGGTCCCGGATTGGATCTGTTGCTTGACTATAGCCTTATCTTCCAATAAAGAGTCATAAATTTCGCACTGCCTGCTTCGTCTCTCCTGAATTAAATGGATATATTTAAAATTGCAAAGCCCCATGGCAGCATGCAGTTCTGAGTTCTTTCCATTGATCCCAACTCCGTTGAAATTACTGGGGCCATCGTGACCAAAATTCCTCATGTAATTTGTTCGCTCAAACAATTTCTTGTTCTGGGTGAAGATAGCTCCTCCTTCCACGGTCTGAAACAGTTTAGTCGCATGAAAGCTGGCGGTACTGATATCTCCGTAATTGAACACCGACTTTCCTTTATATTTTGTTCCAAAGCAATGAGAAGCATCATAAATAACTTTCAGACTGTACCGATCCGCTAGTTCTTGAATAGCATCTATATCACAAGGATTCCCAAATACATGAGTGGCTACAATCGCGGATGTGTGTTCCGTTATGGCCGGCTCGATCAATTCGGGATTTATATTAAGGCTATTGGCATCGATATCCACAAAAACCGGCGTACAACCCTCCCAGATGATACTGCTGGTCGTAGCAACAAATGAAAAGGGCGTCGTGATAATTTCCCCTTTCAAATCAAGAGCTTTCATTGCAATCTGAAGGGCGATTGTTCCATTCGTTAGATAAGACATATATTCAACACCAAGGTAGTCCTTAAGCTTCATTTCCAATTCCTGAACCAACGGACCATTATTTGTCAGGTATTCTCGCTGCCAAATTCCTTCCAGGTATTTAACATATTCTTCCTTTGGTGGCATAAATGGTTTAGTTACCGGAATCATAAGCCCCCCCTTTCTTTGTTCCATCCGAATAAATCATCGGCATCTTCTTTTAAGATTTCATTGAATGCTTTTTCTACCTTGTCTGCTGCTGCCACTACATCATATTTGGACTTCAACTTTTCCCTTATGCAGCTAAGCTCTTCGATTTCGGGAAAATCGTAAACGGAAATTTTTTCTGTCTTTAAAAACTCCTCCCACGATTGAACGGCTAATCCTTCTTTGCTTAAAAATTGCCAGGTCGGGTTGGTCACTATTTCCCCATCCTGATTTTTTATTTTGTTTCGAGCAAAGACAATGTTCCCGAAATACAATGAAGTTTTGATAGTGCCCAATGCTTGCTGGCGATCATGGGCACATATCAGATAACTAGATTCCATCAGAATTTTATCGTATTCTTTTGGAGGTAAAAATTCTGTCTGGAATGTGGTTATATCATCAAGTCCGTACTGCCTTACACATCTTTTCACTTTCTCTAAATAATCTGGGGAACCGTTATACGCGAAAGGAATGTAAATTTGATAATCCCGAATATCTTTTTTTAAGGATAACGCCTCAATAACCTCAAGGTGGTGGTTGGAAACATCCCCCGAATTACCCACCACAATACGTCTTGGCTTGATCTTTGGCACTTCATCAGCTATATCTTCAAGCCCTTTTCTTACTCCGTAAGAGAAAGAGCTAACTCTGTGTTTTTTGCCATAAGTTTTTTCGAGCAATTCATAGTCCCCGTCTACTTTCGAAATGACTCCGTCAATATTTTTTACCACATCATACAAAGGAGCTCCATTCTTAATAGGGTTGTATAAATCTCCGCCCCAAACCGACCAGTACACGGGAGCTTTTGTTTTAACCTGGTTAATAAATTTTTTCTGCCACGGATAGAAAAGTCCGTGAACAATAATGGCAGACGGCCGGGCCGATTCCACAACTTTTACCAGATTCTCGGTCTTTTGACAAGTAAAGAAATGGGCATCCTTCTGGCCTGTTAAATCCACGGTGAAATGGGGTACCGACCTCCTTTTTTCCACAAAGGTGACATGTTTTTGTCGTCCGAACCTATTGATGGCCTCTAATAACTCAACAAACGATTGCGTATGCATGTTGTTAAAGCAAAGATGAATAAATAATGGGCCTGAATGATTTGAACTTGGATTAATTGATCCTGTCTTTTCTGTTCCCAGTTGAACAGAAACTTCAGAAGTTGCGACTCTTCTTTTTAAGAGCTGAATACGGCGCTTTATTTCCTCGCTATTTTCAGGGTTCCCTTCCAGCATCCCCAGCAATCTGATCTCATAGTTTCCGGCAAGATAGGTAGTTACGTTCATTAACATGATCCACGCCTCAACCAAGCGAACGGTCAGCCACTGACTTAAAGTGGTCTTTACTTGTGAACAGTCTTGCCAAGACAGGGGGAGGAAAAAAGGTATATCTGTATTTATATTACCCTCTTGAACCTCTGGGGCTTCCATCACCGATTTTATCACTTCCGTTGCCTGTCCACGCTTTCCGAGCAGATTCAATCCTCGCGCGAGTGTCATTGATATAGGGAGCTGTGCATTCCCATCATTATAAAGCCTAATAAGGGTTTTAACGGCCCTTACTACCAGAGCCCCGCGCTCTGATCGCCGGCCAGGACTGCGACACGGATCAATGCGTACCGCTGCTGAAATGTCATTCAGGGCACTCAAATAAGCTCCCTGCTGCTGGCCGGAAACTTGCTTCTCCCATTTTGACCAGAAAGGCTCTGTCCAAGAAAACCCGCCCAAGACCTTTTTCCAAAGTCCATGCTCCGGTTCGGGTAGACTAACTTTTTCATTATAGATCCAACCGGCCTTCTCAAATTCCTTTACCCTTTCTTCTTCAACAGCAATCAAATTCATCAAATAAGGATCAATCTCTTCCTCGGGATCAAACCTGGTAAGCTGCCTGATGCCTGCAACATATTCATATAGACGATACCCTTTATCTCTTAATATCTTTCCTAAGCCCTCCATAGCTTTTTGTGTAACTTCTCCAATTGCAAACATCACAACAGGAGAATTCTGTGAGAGGAGTGAATCTGCCGCATCAATGACCTTGGCTTCAGATCCATTTACATCGACTTTTATAAAGTCAATTTTGGGTCGTCCTTCAGAGGCCCACCAGGTATCAAGGGTCGTTACTTGAACCTCTTTTGTTCCCGTCTTATCCAACTTATTCAGTTCCGGGGTGTAAGCTTCAAAGAATTTAGCCCTGCCCTCACTGTCGGCTAACGCACGATCAATAATTTTCAGCTGAGGAAAGTCATTTTCTCTTATGCTTTCCTTCAGATACTGACGAGCAATAAAGCCAGGCTCAAAAGCAAACACCATTCCCTCGCTGCCAACCGTGTTCGCCATGGGCAGAGAATAAACGCCGAACCCGGCCCCCACATCAATGACCTTCATACCCGGCTCCAGATACTCATCAACAAAAAGTGACTCCGTTTCAAACCATCCTTGCTGCTCCTGCAGTACATAGGGTGTCAACCAGTTGAGATTATTAGGATAACAAATCGTATTACCATCTTTTACTTCAATCCTGAGAAAATCTGCTTTTTGCTTGTTCTTCTTCTTTGTGCCCGAAGTATGAGATTGAATAATGTCGTTTTCCGAAATGACCTCCTCAGAAGCTGAAACTTCCTTCACCGGTCGGCCTTCACTGTTTTCAGGAACCGGTTCCTCCTCCTTATTGGGAATAACCTTTAACCGATCTTCAATCTCTTTTTCTGACAACCCATCAACTTCTATATGGTCTTTCCATTCCCCGGCCCCGGTTTCGTATCCCTCCGCACGCTGTTTCCATATCTCCCGCAAAGCAATGGAAAGATGTGCCCCAAACCGCCGGCCGTCACACAGGGGAGACTCTTCCATTTTTTTTCTTAGACCTGATCGCAATTCTGCCAATCGATCGTCTTGATTAGCCAAGGCAACCGTTGTTTCAACATACTCGTCCCACGTATCGACTACCCATTCCGGAAAACCGGCATTATTCAAATGGGTTGCCGAATGTCGGCCGGCAAATGTTGGACCGGGCTTGGAGATCACAGGCACGCCCATCCATAGCGACTCACAGGTGGTAACTCCGCCGGAATAGGGCCACGGATCCAGGGCAATATCCACTTGGTTATAGCAAGACATATGAGCCTTATGATTCGAGTGTCCTTTGAAAATTATGCGTTCTTCCGAAATTCCGGCTTCAGCCATTTCAGCGATAATCTGCTTCCTGAAAACTTCGGTATCGTATTGCCGGCTCTTAAGCATGAGACAGCTATCCGGCAGACGATTCATAATCCGGGCCCAATGCCTCAAGATCTCGCTATTCACTTTTGAAGGGTTATTAAAGCAACCCAATGTAATGTGCCCATTCCTCTCCTTGGGCAAAGGCCCCACTTCAGGAGCATAATCAGGCGGCAGGTAACAAACATAATCGTCTGGCATCCGCACCAGCTTTTCGGTATAATACTGCTCTTCGCCTTTCGGGGTCTCATACCAATCGGTAATCAGGTAGTCTACCGAACGCAAACCGGTAGTATTAAAAAGGCCGCCAACCCATTTTACAATAATCGGAGCCGGTTCCAGAGCCACCGTCCGGAGCCGGTTATCGGCAGCATGACCTGACAGTTCGATCAGGATATCAATCTCATCCTCACGAATCATACCAGCGATAATATCATCGTTATAGCCGATAACCGACTGCCATTTGTCGGCAACATTGTTAATTCGTTTCGTTATATAATCGTATTTGTTATGCGTGCTATAACAATACACTTCAAACTCTTCATCGGGTAGATTCTCCAACCCTTGTGTAATCATCCAACCAACGGGGTGACGTTGAAACCCGCCTGATAGTAAGCCGATCCGTAATTTTTTATACTCACCTCTTTTCGAAGGAACCGGACGCCGAGGGCGTTCCTTGGGGGCAAAATGCTGGTCCCAGAGTTTATGTGCCTCAAAAATCTCTTTTTTACTTCTTTGCGGATTATAATGTATGCACATTAAATAATTTGAAAGCGATTGATAAACCTCCGGTTGGTCTTTCAGCGCTTTCAGGTAATGTTTTTCGGCCTCACCAAACCTTCCCAACTCTTGGAAACTAATGGCATAATTCAATCGAATCCTCCCATTTTTCGGATGTTGTTTTAGGAGTTCATCACACAACTCAATTGATTCTTGATAATTACCTCTCTGCCGATACAAGTACGAGAGCATTATGCCGGCCAGAACATTATTTGGCCTTGCCTCTAAAATGACATTTAGATATTCTTCGGCTTTCTCCAACCGGTTTTGAGTTATCAACACCTCGGCCATGGCAGCATATGCGGCATAATTTTTCTTATCCGCATTGATACTGAATTCAAACAACTCCAGGGCTTTATCCAGTCGGCCCTGATCACTGTATATTTTTGCGATTTTAAAGGCTATGCCCGCATTATCAGGATCAATTTGGTTCGCTTTCTGGAAACATCGTAATGCATCTTTTAGCTTTGCTTGTGCTCGATATACCGTACCGAGATGTTCCCATGCTTTGAAATAATTATCCCGTTTTTCTAAGGCGATCCTGGCAGACCTAGCCGCTTTTTGAAACGCTCCCAAGTTAAAATGGCAAAGTGATATCGCATAATAAGTTTCGGGCTCACTGGCCCCGGCTGCTTTTGACTTTTCCAACCATTCTAAAGCCGTTCCGTACTTCCTCTTGTGCAAGTAGGCAATACCAATGTAATGCAATACCGGCCATGCTGCATTATCCCGTTTTAGCAATGGCGTCAATAGCATTAAAGCTTTTGACGGATTTGGATTCGGCTGATCCAATAAAGATTGAACGCGGGCAATTTGAGATTTCAAACCAGCTTTCCATTTATTTACAGTTTAACTAGTCATTATAACTGCAAATAAAGTGCCAGCAGCCCACCTTTCCGGGCATTGGCTATTTTATAGCCTCAACAGCTTGTTTGTAAACAAAATGATGTTTAACACCCTCGATCCATAAATCCCAACGGAAAACTTTTCCGTTTTTGAATAAAATTACCTTCCCCATCAGTATGAAGGATCCATAGATTTTTTTCTATGACCCTAGTTACAAGACATAAATCGAGGATATAGCAACGAGGCAAGATGAAATAATAACCGACACAACATTGCTGATTCATTTTAAAAAAATTTAATTCCTTCTTTATGCGCCTTTTCTTTTTTTATTGTCAACAATTGCATATATAAGCCAACTCAGAGGCAGGGATAAAAGACATCATCTTATAAATTCCCTGCTCAAAATTACGTCGGCTTAATATTATCTACAGAAAAAATTAGAGTTATCCCCTGAATTATATGAAGGAGACTATTTTTGTAATCGATGACGACCCGCATATACTGAGTTATATGCAGGAACACCTGACGATCAATGATTTTAATGTACAGGCATTCCAGTCCCCACGAGAAGCCCTGAATGCGCTAAATGAGCATAATCCCTCGCTTGTAATCACGGATGTCAAAATGGATGAACTAACGGGGGATGACATCCTGAATCATATTGTAAAACACAATCCGGCTACAGGGGTCATTCTCATTACCGGATTCGGTAACATTGGTCATTCGGTAAATGCCATGCGTAAAGGGGCGTTCGATTACATTACCAAACCGTTCAGCGGCCGTGAATTTATCACCCGTGTTAAACAGTTTTTCAAATCAAGGGATCAACAAAATGAAAATCAGAATTCTGACTTACATACAGCTGAAGCTGTTCCAACAGATCTAAAAAAGCAACAGCCCAATTCAAAACGTGACTCGGAACAAACGAAGAAAAAACTTGTCGGTGAAGATCCTAAAATCAAAAAACTGCTTTCTATTCTATCCCAGATCGCGCCGACTAATGCACCTGTGATGATCCAGGGCGAAAGCGGTACCGGCAAAGAAGTCTATGCTTCACTTATTCAACAAAACAGTAACCGCGCAAACAAACCCTTTGTTAAAATAAATTGTGCGAATTTACCTAGTGAATTAGTTGAAAGCACCCTTTTTGGCCATGTAAAAGGGGCATTTACCGGAGCCATTGAAGATAAAGAAGGTGCATTCAAAAAAGCAGATGGCGGCACCTTGCTTCTTGATGAAGTCACCGAAATAGATATTAACATTCAAGCAAAACTATTGCGTGTTTTACAAGAAAAGGAATTCCAGAAAGTAGGGAGCCAAAAACCGCAAAAGGTAGATGTACGCATTATTTCCACAACAAACCGCCCCATTGCTGAGACTATCAATAATGGTGACTTTCGCAAAGACTTGTATTTTCGCCTTAATGTGTTCCCTATTCAAATGCCTTCTTTGAGGGAACGTGTAAAGGATATCCCACTCCTGGCTAAACACTTTGTTGAGAAATATTGCGAAGAATATGGAATGCCGGGAAAAACCATTTCTAAAGAACTGAAAAAGCACTTACTTAAAAAAGAATGGAGTGGCAATGTACGGGAGCTGGAGAACTATATTCAACGCGGGGTAATCATGTCTCAGGGAGAAGATCAAGTAACACCGGAACATGTTGAAAATCCACTTTTCAACAATGTTGACGATGAGCTGACGCGCGAAGTACTCGATGACATCCCCGTGTTACCCATCGAAGAGATGGAGCTTCAGATGATCAAAAAAGCCTTGGAAAAGACTGATGGAAATCAAAAAGAGGCTGCCAAGCTGTTGAAAATATCAGACCGCACCATACGAAACAAACTCAAAAAAATTGAGTTCCCGGAGGATGAATAGCTTCCCTGCTTATCAAAACTAGCTGGCTTTTTTATTGTTGATCAGTTTTTGAGCCTTCTCAATTTCTTTATTCTTTATCAACGAAGTTATCCAACCGTTCAGCAATTTGTTATCCTTGGGATTATGGGCTACCAGCTCTTCATAAACGCCGCACACAAAATCGTACCAACCGTTGTCCATGAAAAGGGACAAAGATTCAAGCAAACGGGCCGACATATCGTCGTTTAGTTTATCGGGGATATAATCGCCAAAAATATCATTAAAAAACTGAATAGACTTTTCATAGTTTTCGAGCTCAATTGCATAAATGAATAATTTCTCCAAAACCGGCAAGCTCACCGCTCTGTCATTTAGCTCATAAAACCACTCATAGTGCTGAAAAGCCCTCTCATAATCTCCTTGTTTAAAAGTAGTTTCAGCCATAAGAAAATGACATTCGCTAAGTGATAAACTGACATCCAAGTTTGAGCGTGAAGCGAATCTCAGCACCCCCAAATAATCATTTAGTGACTGGTAGGCTTCTTCTGACCGTCCCTCTAGTTTATATACCCTGTATAAAGTCAGATAAGGAGCACGCTGGCACGAATTTATTTGCAGTGATTTTTTAGCGATCCTTGTCGCTTCGCTCAGTTTATGCTGCTCTACCAATGCATTGGCTAAACCGTTGAGAGCCGCCAGGTAATCGAACTCAAAACAAGGTTCTTTTTTTAAAAACTTCCGGAACTTATCTTCAGCGTTACTGTACTTTTGATTATTGCTTTCCAGTATACCCTGCCAAAACAGACTCATCGACTCTGACTTCTTTTGGGAAATCTCCATTTCCGCATCTGCTATTTGGAAGAGCGGACGAGATTTATGAATCGGGATGATCTCTTCTGCCAGCTTCCAGCCCGACTTTCGAAAACTTTGGTCCAGGTTGGGTACCGAAAAACCATCAAAAAGAGGCTTCTCGAAATCCGGTACCGGTAGCAAGCGGATTTGATAGTTCCGCTGTGGAACTCCTTCACCGGCACCATCTATAATGCCACGATAACAGCTATTCTCAGAAATGTTTTTAGGGAGTTTTGAAAAGGGGCAATATTCATCATTCTCCAAGATCATCAGAAAAGATCTTTCTGCTTTCGTTACCGCTCTATTTACAGCTGCTACTTTCCCCTCTTTTGTCGAATAAGAAATCGATTCATCGGTATACACGCTGAACCAATGGTCGTCAACGTTATCTTTCACAATGGTAATAACCTGCCCAAATTCCTTTGAAAAGTTATGATAATAGGATTGTCGGCCGGCACTCATCAACTCGTCTTCCAACACAAATAATAATGTTGTATCTCCTCTTTTTTTCATGCCAATACTCCATTAAATATAATTCAGTAACGTTGTCTGCGAAATCCTGCTGTGAACAGCAAGAGCTGCTTGATACGACGCTTCCATCTTTTTAAAGTTCGTAATCACTTTCGCAAAATCAGTATCAGTCAGCCTGCTTATTTCTGCTTTTTGTTCAAGCCCCCTGGACTCCAATTGATCGTTCACAAAGCTAAGCCTGTTGGCATGACTGCCGATTCTAGAAGCGAGGCCTGTCACATGATCAATCGCCTTGTCAACATCATTCAAAGCATTTTCCACAGTATTGCGATCGTTCGCTCTTAAAGCATCTTCAACATTTTTCATTATACCGAACAAGTCTCCGGCCGGCGTATTTCTAAGTTCATTCCCCGTTACCGTTGTCTCTACAACTGAATTTTCTGACATGCGAACTTTCAGTGCACTATTGGTGCTATTATCCGCAACGTCCCCGGCTGCTGTATTATCTTTCCAAAAAGGGGCGCTTGCTGTATTCGTCCCACCAAACATATAGGTATCTCCAAATCGACTATTCCCAAGGTCCAATATTTTATCCTTCAGGTTGGCCACTTTCTCAGCCAGCACTTTACGATCACTAGCAGATAAGGAGTCGGTGGCCCCGTTTACAGTCGTACTTTTAAAATCTATAAGAATATCAATCATCCCATCAAGAGCATCTTGAGTAGTCCTAGCTTGACTGAGCCCTGTCTTAATGTTGCTTTGATACTGCGTTTTTTTTCGCAAGGATTCCTTTAACTGCCTGCTTGTGCCAAATGCTACGTTGTCATCCGCCGGCTTAACGACTCGTTTCCCTGTCGAAAGCTGCTCCTGAAATTTAGCCAGAGCCTCCCTGTTACTTTCTAACTTTTCCTGTAACCCATTGAAGGTTAAAAGTTGTGTAATACGCATAGTTCGTTAGATTTAAATGATTCCAAGCAAAGTATCATACATTCGCTGCCCTACATTCAGCACTTTGGCCGAGGCCTGGTATGCATTTTGATACTTGATCAAATTGCTGAGTTCTTCATCTACATTAACTCCCGATTGGCTTTGCTGCTGATTTACGAGCAACTGTTTGGCCGACTCTTTGGAATTAATATTTTGCTCAAGCCGGTTAAGCTTAAGTCCCGGACTGCTCAACATTTCAATGATATTATTATTCAACGTTTTCCCGTCTAGAATTGAAAGATTGCGTAAATCACCAATCAACAATGCATTATCATTATTGCCGGATTCTCCCGGTACCGATGAAGCAGCAATATGGTCGGGATTAGATACAATATCCGAATTCAGAGAAATGGATTCAGCAGTCGTATTTGAGGGATTGAAAAAATTTCGCTGGACCGAATCACTAAGTCCGTATCCGTTGGAATGAATTGCATTCACCTGGCTGACCACGGAGCCGGCAATCTTGTCCAATTTTTGGCTCATCTCAGGGATTCCTTCTTCATACATGTAGATGTCAGCCGCTAACGCCCCTTTGCCGGGATCAAGCAATTTGCCGTTATCCAGTCGGAGCCGAAATACATTATTTGTAGGATCCGTTTCTGCTTTAATTTTGGATACCTTTTGGTCATTTAATACGACAATACCTCCGATCCTGGCTTCTACCGTGCCATCGTTATTGTAATTCGTATCTACCGTAACAAGATTAGATAATTTTTTCAGGAGCTCTGTTTGCTGGTCTTTGCTGCCCAAATCCGAGTGGCCGGTAGCTTCGGCACGAGCAATATCAGAATTCACATCTGCAAGATTAGTAAGCAACGTATTTACCCGGTCTACACGGGTCTGGGCGGAATCAAAGACGCGGTCTTTAATATCTTTTAAATCCCCGGCCGTGTTTTGAAACATAGAGGTCAAAGATTGGGCTTTGGAAACCACCACGTCACGAAGATTGCTATCCTGTGGATTATTGGAGAGTTCGGAAAATGCGTTAAAAAAATCACTCATTGCAACATCTAGGTCGTTGCCCGAATCACTTACCATTACAGCCTGTATTTGTTGATAAATGCGGGAACGTTCATTCAGGTCTCCCAGCTCGTGATCTTTAAGCATTATTTGCTTATCGGTTAGATCATTTCGTAACCGCTGAACCTGCTCTACCGAGACACCCCGTCCCAGTGTAAAACCATTTTTCCGGAGAATCTCGGCCGAAAGCTCTGTTCTTTCGCGCGTATAGCCCGGTGTATTCGCATTAGCAATATTGTTTGAAGCAGTCCTCATTGACTGTTGAGCAGCGAAAAGACCACTTTTTGATATCTCAAAAATATTACTCATAACCTATGCTTTTTGATTAATAGCCACACTACCGAAAGTGCGCTTGTTCATTTTACCGTCGGCGCTGTATGATTCAGCAGCATTATCACCGAGCTGGCAAATCTCTTCAAATGTTTTCACATTATGCTCTCTTGCAAAATGAAGCAGATCCATAAGCTGTTCACGTAACTTCTGGGTCTTTTCTACCTGCTCATGCAATTCATTGCGTAATCGATTCAATTCTTTTGACGGTTGCTCCAACTTCTCCATCAATAGAGTCAGCGAATGTTGATTCTCCTCAGGACAGAAATCCTGAAATATCCCTTCCAACTGTTCCTTAAATTTTTCTTCCAGGCCTTGAAGCGACTCATACTTGGCAAGCTGTTCTTCTACCAGCGAATCAAGCCATACCAAGTCACTATAAATGACGGCTTGCATCTGATCATTGATTAAATCGGAGGCTTTTTGATACTCTGAAATCAGATCGGCCAGACTTGATTTCAACTCGTCGATATGCTTATTCCTATTTCCTTTAGATTTCATTGTTTAAACTTTGACTCGGTGATTGATTCTGAATTAACTGAAGAAAGTAATCCTGATTTTTGATCCCAATACTTAGAAATCATATCAGCCATCCCCAGTTTCTTTTCTGCCGCCAATGCTCCTGCCAGAGTATCAATGACATGCTGTCGATAAATACCGCTTCCGGCTGTCATCAGGCTTTTATTATCGTCCTGCCTGAATAAACCTTTAGTCATTTCTCCGACCAGTTGCCTGGCAAACAATTGCTCGAACTCCATCGCAACTTCCTCTTTCCTGTCTCGACTCTTGGGATCTGGAAGTAACGCCGGTGCGTTTGTTTTTACATCCTTTATGTTCATAAAAATTCCTACATCACAATGAGTTTTCCTTTTAGTGCGCCGGCTTTATCGATAGCCTGGAAAATGGAAATAATATCCCGCGGTGAAAGTCCCAGGTTGGTAAGCGATGCTGATAGTTCTGTAACCCGGGTATCCGGTTGTATCACCAGGTTTTGAGCCTGTTCCTCCGATATCCCCGCATCAGACACTGCTCCCTGAACCGTCTGGCCGTTACTAAAAGGAGGAGGTTGCGATACAAAGGGAGTCAGCTGTGTTTGTATCTGGATATTACCGTGGGAAATTAAAACTTCGCCAATCACCACATCGCCACCGGCCACAATAGTACCGGTTCGCTCGTTAATCACTACCCGGGCCGGACTATCGACCTGTATCTCCTGATCAAGAACGGTACTCGTAAAAAAGTTAAGATCTCCCGTATCTTCAAAACCATCGGGCCAATTAACTTTTACATACCCTGCATTGGAAACCGAAGCAATTTCATCATCAAATTTCTTATTAATCGCCTTTACTATGCGTGTGGCATTCGTATAGCTGGGATTCTCCAAAATCAAACCCAAAGGCTTATCGCGTGATGGCTTGTAAACCTTGTTTTTTACGACTGAACCACCACCCGGGATAGTAGCTGTTAGCGATTGGTTCCTGGAAATACGAGCCCCCGGAATTCCTGCATTCACCCCTCCCACTACCAGCGGTCCCTGGGCAAATACATAAACCTGATTAGTCTGTGGATTTATCAGTGGCGTCTGTAACAAAACCCCTCCTTGCAAACTGCGGGCGTCCCCAAGTGATGACACCGTGACATCGATTTCACTGCCCGGAGAGTGGTAGGGGCTTATCTTGGCCGTGACCATGACGGCAGCTACGTTACGAGTCCGTAACCGTTTGGGGTCTACATTAATTCCAAACTTGTCCAACATACTGGCGATAGATTGTACAGTAAAGGCGGCACCTCGACTACCCATAGACCGATCCCCCGTTCGATCCAACCCTGAAACCAGTCCGTAGCCAATAAGTTCGGTTTTTTGGGCATTGTTGATCTCAACCAAGTCCCCTATACGGGTTTGAGCCCGAGAAGGCAGGGCTGCAGTGAAATCCAATACCAGGACCAGCAGCAAGAATGTGATCAGTCTTTTTTTTCCTGTCGCTTCTTTAGATAACAACAGCCGCAGGTGATATCCTCGTGGATATGCAAAAAAGCGACGGACGGTTCCCGCTAGAAGGAAAGACCGCTTTTTCCAATATATTGTTTCAGCTCGTTTCAATGCTTATTGGTCCTATTCTATTTTGACATTATTACGGCTACTCCGGTGGCAACGCCCACCAAACCCCAAATAAGCTTTCGCCCAATGCCGGTTTTGTGTCGCGTTTCTTTGATACCGCCCTTCTTCAGGTAGGTTATTCTTGCATCAGCTATGCGATATGACATTACCCGGTTCGCATCATCCACATCAGAAGGACGAACAAGCCCATCAATTTCCATTTGGTGCAATTCCCCGTTAATCTCGGTGGTGCGTTTACCGGACACAATCAAATTGCCTGCCACAGTTACCGAATCAACCCGAACACTGAGTGTACCCTGCAATAGTTGATGTTGGTTAGCGGTAATACGCTCGTCAGAATTGTAATCGACGGTAGCATCGGCCCCGAAAACGGGTTCAAAAGGAAGGAAATTACCGCTTATCCCACTTTCTGCGCTACCTGCTGTATTTGATTTTGTACTGGCGTCGGTGCTGGAAGACCCAGAAATATTTTCGGTTAAAATCACTGTTATGACATCTCCCGGTCGATGCGCCTTTATATCCGAATACAATGAACCCTGACTAAACGCTGGAGAAGCTATTCCAAACAGAAGTAACAGCGCCATTATCATATTCCCATTTTTCATAATGTCTTTTCCCAAATTATTTTCGACGGCGTTAATACTTTCCCGATATATGTTTTTCCTGTTTCTCTGCTATACAATCGAATATCCTCTCCTTTCGCCTTGGACTGCCGGGCTGTACAATCAATTGCTATTTCTATTCCTCCTTGACTATAGACCAGTCGAACCTGATCCCCGGCTTTGACAATGGGCTCTTTCTGCAAATCAGATTCTAGAATCATACTTCCTTCGGGAATCATCCTTGAAACAGCCTTTCCAGCAATTTCCGACTTCGAGACAACCGGCAGTGTATGCATTCTAGTAATATCCTTTGTTTGCCAGCTTAGATCGGTTTCATTGATAGTTTGGTTCCTTGCTATACGCCGATTAGTAACAAGGACCTTTAGATTCACCCGGATAAAGAGCTGGATTCTTTCCTGGCTTTGGCTTCCATCCCGAATAAAGAAAACCGTTGCTGTTTGATACCCTCTCGGAAGTCCTGTTTCGGTAAATTGGAGCCCCCGTATTTTGGTGGAATCTAATTGGGCTATCTTAGCAGGCATCCATTTACTCTCTACGACGACATCACAGGTAGGGCAAAAAGAGAGGACCTGCTGAACTGCAAGCCCCCTGATTTTTTGTTTTGCTGCACTCTGTGCACGTCCCTCCTGAATGGACAACAAAGTACAAAACAAGGTTAGTATGAGTGTTTCCTTCAAAAGCATTATTACATTATCGTTTGATGGAATTTGTCATGGCCATCATGTCTTCGGCCGTTTGTACCATCTTTGAGTTGGTCTCATAAGCCCGCTGGGCTTGGATCAGGTTCACCATTTCTGTAACTACATCTACATTCGACTGCTCTAGGAACCCCTGTTGCAAACCGCCAAAACCATCCTGTGCCGGATTGCCGAAAAAAGGCATACCCGAGGTTTCTGTCTTGGCAAAAAGATTGTCGCCCAGCGCTTCAAGTCCACCGGGATTCACGAATTTCGCCAACTCCAGCTGCCCCAACTCTATGGTACCCCGATCACCGTCCAGCTTTGCCGAGACGATACCATCTTTTGAGATTTTAATGCCCACAGCATCTTGTGGAATCTCAATTTGATCTGCCAGGGGCAGTCCGGACTGGGTCACCAAGCGCCCCCCGGCATCCATTGAAAAATTACCGTCACGAGTATAAGAAATAGACCCGTCAGGCATTTCGACCTGGAAAAATCCATCGCCATTGATCGCCACATCCAACGAACTCCCCGTTTCTTCCAGCGAACCTTGGGAAAAATTCCTCACCGTAGCAACCGGTTTGGAACCGTGTCCCATCTGGAGTATTGAGCCGGCAGTACCTCCATTCCCGGCTTCCCCCCGCTTGGAAGCGGCAATATTTTGATAAAAAAGATCCTGAAAAGCGATCTTGCTGCGTTTAAATCCCGTGGTGTTTACATTTGCCAAGTTATTAGCAATGTTATCCACTGTTTTCTGCTGGGCGCTCATTCCGAGTGCCGCCGTACTTAAAGCATTTCCACCTGGCATATTTATACCTTATTTATTTTGAATTAAAACTTTCCGAGCCGGTTTGTTGCTTGCGACAACATTTCATCTGTTGTGCGCATAGCGCGTTGTTGCGATTCGAACATTCGCATATTTTTTGTCATACTGACCATCTCCGTCAAAGGATTCACATTTCCCGACTCATAATATCCCTGCATAATCTGGCTGGAATTACCAGCATTAACGACTGCATCCGGCGAAACCGCCAAATAAGAGTTGCCCCTCCTTTGCAACTTTTGCATGTCGTCCACCTGCACTATGTTCAACCTACCCACTTCTTTACCTTCAATTATAATGGTGCCATTCTTGGCTACATCTATATTAGTATCAGAACTTAATGCCCCTGATTTTACTAACTGGGGAAGGCGAATCGGACCAGCTTCGCCCTGCACCCTAGCCCCGTTTTTATCTACCAGGTAACCTTCGGCATTCAATTTGAAACGGCCGTTTCTAGTAAGCAACTGTTGGCCATCCCGACTTTCAACCTGGAAAAAGCCATTGCCTTCTATAGCAAAATCAAAAGGGTTATCAGTTGACTCAAAAGATCCCTGCTGCATGCTCAAAGTCTGCTGGGGTTCGACACTCGAAACTGACTGGCCATTCAGCCTATCAGTAAAGGCACGGTAAAAAAGTTTATCTGCTTTATATCCGGGCGTATTGATATTGGCAAGATTATTGGCAGTCACTTCTTGCGCCCGCATAAACATCTGCAAAGCCTGCATTTGCTGTCGAAGTCGGTCAATCATATACCTATAATTTTTCTTAATTCACTTAGAAAAGTTCAAAAGCCATGCCATTTCCCTTTTGGCTACTTACTCCGAAGGGGTTAGACATAGTTATTTTGGATGAGGATACACCATAGAAGCCGGTTTGAGCCTTTTAATAAAGTAACACTTCCATCTTCAGGTATAAAGCGACGAGCTGTGTTATAAAGGAAAGTTTTGCCCTTCAACGGAAAAGACTTCGGCAGAAGAAAAGATAATTCTGAAATAAAATGTCAGAATAGAGGACTTAAAATGAATACAAGATTCACTAAAAAATGCCATCCCCGATTTCACTGGAGATGGCATTAACTACTATCAAAACCTACAAATTAAGCCAGTAGGAAAATTTAACAAGGAAAATGTTATCGGGATGGGCATTAATCAAACGGGGGAAAGAATTGCCCAGGTTAAAACGACCACTGTCCTGAACATCGGAACGGCTCTGTGTCCATACGAAATAGATTGTTGAACCGGGCCGGTACTCCCACCGCAACACTGCATTCCCGCGAAGTGACTTGTAATTGAAATTGGGGTTCCCCAATTCCATTGACGGGGCGGGCCCAGCACCATCAGGATCAGCTGTGTAATTCTGTGAATCAAAAGTAGATCCTCCATCCTTGCCAAATTCAAGGAATCTAAAACTTTTAGGTCGGGCAAGTGCTTTGTAACTGCTGAATTTTCCGGAAGAGATCAGTGGTTGTACGTACATTTGCAGACTCAACTTAGGCGTAAAAGTCCAGTTAACTCGTATGCTTGACGATATAGTATTTTGATCCAGTTCGGCAAATACATATCGGTGATCATAAGTTTGAGTCGCGGTCGGATCAAAAAAGGTATTTATATAGTGTGCTTTGTCGTAACCCCATGAATAACTGGGAGAAAGCGACAATGACAAGTTGGCTGCAGGTTTCCACTTAATCGTTGACTGAAGGTACCATTGGTCAGATCCATCACGACTCAAATAGCTACCTCCCCCCAAAGATAAGACGACCGGCTTGCGGCTATCCGAAGAAAGCCTCAAATCGTATTGTGATCCTCCGTGATTGACGGCCAACGGGCCTCCCCTGGTCAACCGGTTATTTAGCGTACGTGGATTGAAAGCAACGTTCATTCGCAAAGAATAGTAATTTAAAAGCTGCAGTCGGTATTGGCTCCAGGCACCGGCCATCGTATTATTTCCATTGAAATCAAAGGAGGAAAATACTGCTCCAATCAACAGCTGGGAACGATACCAATTGGTAGGTTCGGTCCATTGATAGCCAACACCAATATGGCTGTTAACAATATTCGTTACCCCTAAAAAACCTACATCATTCAAATCAAATTTGGGATCTATTACTCCTACAGCAGCATTAAAGATCACATTCCCTTTTTGTTTATTTACCCATAATCGTCCGGCATAACCGGTCATGGATGTAGAAGTACTGTCAACACCATAGTTTTTGAAATCCGGGCGTTGCAGGTAATGGGTAGAATTGGTCTGGACATTGAGCATACGTTCTCTGGTGCCGGTGATATGACTCATACCGAGCCAGCCGGTAACTACCCACATTCTATCCTTATCAAGGAACGTCCAGCCATCCACACCAATAACCCCGGAACTCTTGTTAATATCATTGCGCAGGGCATCATTCCCGAAACTGCGATTGGTGTATGTTCCAATAAATCCGATACTTTGTTTAGCATCGTTGAATTGTTTTTGAACACGGGTGACACCATAGTAGGTCAGGGGTTCAACCTGAGTGGAATGCAACTGATTGTTAATGGAATACCGGGCATTCTCAGCAGCTGTTACAGCTTGCAAGGCCCCGATATTCCAATTCCCATTCAGGCGACCGGTCACTTTGGCCGCACCGAGGATATGGGTACCCTCCGGGCTATCAACAAAATCAGCATCGCTTGGAGTACTCCCCTGGGGAGCCCTGCCGATACGACGGGAATAGAAGAACGATGGTGACCACCAGTTGAAATTCCAAAAATCATCTGCCCCGCCTTTGCCAAAATTGAAGAAATTGGATCCATTAATAAAAAACGGGCGTTTTTCCGGGAAATAGGTCTCTACATCACTCAAATTAACAACCGCCGGATCTACCTCTACCTGGCCGAAATCCGGATTCACTGTAGCATTGACGGTTAGGTTGCTTCCAAGGTTGGTCTTTATATCCGCACCGGCATTAAAATTATACTCGGAGCCATCATTGAAAGGATCCCCGGGCGTATGATCCAAGTAAGAAGCTTTGGTTGTTAAATATGGGATAACTTCTAAATCATGTGCCGGCGATATGTTCGATATGCTTGTCAAATTATCAAACCGTGATACAAAGCCACTGCCATTCCTGGGTTGGTATTTCAGGTAATCTTTTTCATTCTTTCGGGCAATAAATCGTTTAAAATTGATGCCCCAGGTATATTTATCTTCTTTTTGAAATCTGAGTTGAGAATAGGGTATACGCATTTCAACTGTCCATTGATCATGGTCAATATGAGCCTTACCCTGCCAGACGCCGTCCCACGAGTCATCATCCCAGCTGTCATTAAATAAGGTCCCGTCGTATAGGGTACCCCCCGCATTGACCCCGAAATAAAGCCCGGTTTGGTTATCGTTATAGGGATCGATATAAAATGTGAATTCGTCAGACGTCAGCTGTTCATCGCGACGACCGACTTTGGCTATAATTGAATCGGGAGATGCATCATACATGCGAGCCCCAACATAAATTGCATCATCCGTATATAGCATTTTAACAATGGTCTTTTCTGTGGGCTTGGCACCTTCATCCGGATCCCGCTGTATAAAGTGGGAAATAGCGGGGGCTTTCCTCCAAGCTTTCTCGTTTAACATACCATCCACTTTAATTTCTGTGCGGGCCCTGGAGGCTTTGAATGAATTGAGCTTATCATAATTTTGGCCGAATAAGGGAATTGCACAGGCCGTCAAAAGAATTATAGTTAGTACTATATACCTCATTTTTTATTTATTTTCTTATTAAGGGGTAATTAACTGAAGGGAAGTACGGCTATAAATCAAAAAAGTTACAAATGAGGTTATTGAGAGCCTTAACTCATTCGATTTCCCGACCAATTTCATTTTATCGAAAAACGAGTTAGAACCTCCAATTACCAAGGGAAATCTTTTCCACCGGACGGAAGAATTTGTGTTTCTACAATTCCCCTTACCCCCCTTGGCGTACACAACTGTAGCATCTCATATCTGGTACCCTTTTTGACATATACTATAACAGTATGTCTGACCAAAATGACCAACAAGATAAAACTGAAGAACCCACCGCGCATAAATTAAAAAAAGCGCGGGAAGAAGGGAATGTAGCTAAAAGCTCCGAAATTGCATCAGTAATGCTGATGGTGATTGCCACCATTATTCTGCTGAATTTCGGTAGTTGGATCTATAGCCGTGTCGGCCAAATGTTTGAGACATTTTTCCTGAAATCTGGGGAAGGCTTTGGTAATCAGGATAATGCATTGCAGTTGTTGAAAATGGCATTATGGTACGGATTCGAAATATTGGCTCCATTAATCATTGGGTTATTTATAATGGCAATTTTAGCCCATATAGCCCAAACAGGCGTAGTTTTTGCCCCCAAGGTATTGGAAGCAAAGGGTAGCCGCCTAAATCCTCAGAAAGGACTCAAAAAGATTTTTTCGATGCGTGGTGTCATGGAGCTTGTAAAAGGGTTCAGCAAGATATTTCTGATCGGCATGATCATCTATTTCACCTTGCGGAATGAGATAGACAATATCACCGCATTTTTGGTGCTGCCGCTAAAACAAATTATTGCGCAATCCGGCAGATATGTGTTGCTGATTGTAAGCCGGATTCTATCGGCGCTGGTAGTTTTATCAATTATGGATGCTGCTTATACAAAATACCAGCATAAAAAAGACTTGCGCATGACAAAACAAGAAGTAAAGGACGAGCACAAACAGACAGAGGGCGACCCCCATATGAAGAGCCGGAGAAGACAAAAAGCCATCAGCAGAGTGAAGCGAAAGAGGCTTGACCATGCCGTCCTTTCCTCTGAAGTCGTTGTCACTAACCCGACCCATTATGCGGTAGCACTCCATTACGATCCGGAACACAATGATGCCCCCGTAATTCAGGCGAAAGGGATGCGTAAACGTGCACTTAAAATTCGGGAATTTGCCCGGGAATATGATGTACCCATAATCGAAAATCCACCGGTTGCACGAGCTTTATACGCATCCGCAGAGGAGAACGAATTTGTCCCCCCGGAACTCTACCAGGCGGTAGCTGAGATCCTGGCGTATGTCTATAGACTAAAACAAGAAAAGAAGATTTAGATGAACCAAGCAGCAACTGCAAAACCAAATAAATTTATAGACCTGCTGAAAGGACGGGCTGATGTTTTCGTTGCATCCAGCGTGCTCCTTGTTCTAATGGTGATGATCATGCCGATTCCTTCGGGACTGCTTGATTTCTTCCTGGCGATGAACGTGTCGCTATCTGTGATAGTTCTTCTGGTTGCTTTTTATACCCTTAAACCGCTCGAATTTGCTGTCTTCCCGGGTATGCTTTTGATGCTCACACTTTTTCGCCTCTCGCTCAATGTTGCTTCAACCAGGCTTATACTTAGTCAGGGATATGCAGGCCACCTTATCGAAGCCTTCGGAAATTTTGTAGTACAGGGCAATTATGTGATCGGAATTATTATTTTCGCAGTTCTCATTATCATTAATTTTGTGGTAATTACTAAAGGTGCGGGGCGTATTGCTGAAGTTTCGGCTCGATTTACGCTCGATGCCATGCCGGGTAAGCAGATGGCTATCGATGCGGATTTAAGCTCGGGGCTAATCACGGACGAAGAAGCCAAAAAACGACGTGAAGATATTTCTCGTGAAAGTGATTTTTACGGTGCGATGGACGGGGCCAGCAAGTTTGTGCGAGGGGATGTTATTGCCGGCCTGCTCATTACCTTTATCAATATTATCGGGGGACTCGTCATCGGTACTATGCAACACGGCATGCCCATCGCGGATGCCGCTGCCAAATATACGCTTCTGACAATTGGGGATGGCCTGGTAAGCCAAATTCCGGCCTTGTTGATTTCAACGGCATCCGGTATCATCGTATCGCGAGCCGCCTCGGAAGGTAATCTCAGCACTGAAATTACCGGACAGCTGTTCGGTAGCCCTAAAGTCATAACCATTGCCGCTGGATTCGTATTTATCATGGGATTACTTCCCGGGATGCCTATTATCCCATTCTGGCTGCTGGCCGGTTTCCTTTTCTATTATGCCAATAACAAAAACAAAATTCAGGAAGTCGAGGCTATTGAACTGCAGGAACAAGAAGAGGAAGTTCAGGAGGAAAAAGTTGAAGATTATCTTTTAATGGATACCCTGGAGCTCGAAATAGGTTACAGCCTGATTCCCCTGGTAGATCCTCAACAAGGAGGCGACCTGCTGGACCGCATGTCTTCACTTCGTAAACAGCTGGCTATTGAGCTTGGCATCCTGGTCCCGCCGATTCGCATACGGGACAATGTACAACTTAATTCAAATGACTATGTGATTAGGATGCGGGGTATCACCCAAGGAAAAGGCGACCTGTTGCCCGAATATCACCTTGCTTTATTGCCAGCGGATTTTGATATAGAACTGAATGGAGTGAAAACGACTGATCCTACATTTGGCATGGACGCAGTCTGGGTAAGCGAAAAAAATAAGCCCCAAGCTGAAAAATATGGTTTATCTGTCATTGAGGCCGGAGCCGTTATCACTACCCACTTTATGGAGATCATCAAACGCAATGCCCATAAGCTTCTTGACAGACAAATGGTGAAACAACTCGTGGAAAACTTAAAAGAGACCTCTCCCGCAGTGGTTGAAGAACTCATTCCCGAGCCAATGAACCTTGGCAAAGTACAAAAAGTGCTCAAACGGCTCCTTAAAGAGCAGATCCCCATTCGTGACCTAAATACCATTTTGGAAACACTGGCAGATTATTATCCTCAAACACAGAACCCGGATGTGCTCACAGAATATGTTAGAGCAGCTTTATCAGAGACTATAACCCGACAGTATAAGGACGAGAAGGATGAAGTAGCAGTGAGCGTACTGCAATCGTCTCTGGAATCACATCTCATTAACCAGGCACAACAGGGCAACCTAAATCCAAATACACTTGGTTTTACCCCGGATACGGTTGAAAAACTGTACGTAAACTGCTCAAAGACATTTGAACAGATGCTCGGCCAGGGACAGGATCCAATTTTATTGACCTCCCCTGTACTACGGCCAGCATTATTCGACTTCCTGGTATCGGTTATCCCCGAAGTTACTGTGCTTTCATATAATGACTTGACTGTAGATACCCAGATCAATAAAGCCGGAACCATCAGTTTAGAAGACATTGAACCTGAAACAACTTCAGCAGAATAAGTTGACTTATGATTCTTAAAAAATTTTATGGCGATAACATAAAAGAAGCCCGGGAAAAAGCTTATGACAAGCTTGGCAGGGACTGCATCATATTGGAAACCAAAGAGCCTTCCGATAGCAAAGACGCTTTTGTTACAGTGATGCTGGATAAAAAGAAGTCGGAGATACTTCAGCCCTCATCCCAAAAGAAAACGAAAAAAAGCACCGGGACCTACAGTCGCAAAGACCTAATTCCAAAATCGCTTGACAAAGTTAAAGAAGCCGTGGCTGAGGGTTTTAACCAGTTCTCAACTGAGATGGGGTTTGACAATTCCCACAATAGGAAAACCGGACACTCAAAGGATAGCGACAGTGACGAAACCCTTACGATGTCTCGTCGAAGCACTCCGGTATATAATCAAAAAAAATCATCAGACACTCCGTCAAACTTCCGCAAGAGATTCTCGGATAATCTGCAAGAGTCGCCTGTTTCAAAAGAGGTAAAAGCATTGCACCGGCGATTTGATCATATGGAAAAATTACTTTCGGACGCTCTAGTCTCCTCAAATATTGAGTATGTTTCGCACCCCGCCTTTCAGCAGCTTTTGAATACGGGTATGCAAGCGACGACAGTTACACATTGGTTCAAGGAAATATTAAACAAGGGCATAGACCCGTATGAACAAAGCCAGTCTTTTATGTTTGAGCTTGCCAAGATCATACGCTCTGCCCTCTCTTTCGCATTGCCTGAACCGCCTGAAAAAAACCTGTTGTTCGTAGGACCCTCCGGATCAGGAAAGACGACACTTATTATGAAACTAGCGAAAAATCCGGATTTCATGCTCGATAAAAAAATAGCACTGATTTCTATAGAGCCCAAAAATAAATTTATTCATTACTCAACACTCAAGCTTTTTGCTGAGGAAGAAAACCTTCCCTTTTATAAAGTTCAGGATGGAGTCGAAATGGGCTCGCTACTTAACGAACTTGAAGAGTTTGATCATTTATTGTTTGATACTCCTTCACTTAGCCTTCACCAAGAAACCGCTTTCCGGGATTTTTGGAAAATCCGGCAGATACTCTCATCGATAGCACCACTCGAAGTACATTATACCGTAAATGCCACCCTGGAACGGTACTACTTTAAAGAAAACTACGCAACAAACCATTCACTTCAGCCGGATTATGTAGCTATTACCCACCTCGATGAAAGTGAAAAATGGGGGCACCTTATTCCATTTATCAATGGTATTGGGGCACGGGTCAGATACGTAAGCCAGGGACCCAATGTACCCGACAATATTCACACCTTCGAACCCGAATGGTTTGCGGAAAAAATATTATCTGAATCTTAACCGAGAATACTTATGAATTTCGATTTAGCATCTTCATTTATTGTTGCAACAGCCAGTGGTAAAGGGGGGGTCGGCAAAACAATGACCACCGTAAACATGGCTGAATCGTTAAATGCACAAGGGTTCAGAGTGGCCCTGATCGATGCCGATCTCGGATTGTCGAATTGTGCAGCCCTCATGAATGAACAAGTGCCTGCAACAGCCCTTGACGTACTGAAAGAACGCAGTTATGTATCGGATCTGTTTCAAACAACCCAATCGGGTATCACGCTGGTGACCGGCGCCGATGAACCGGATCCCCATTTACAGGATTGGGCATTACTTTATCCCGTGATGGACGAAGTTATTCGAAAGTTACGTATCAACCATCATTTCATACTAATTGATACTCCGGCCGGTACATCAGACCTGAGCTTGTGGGCCCTCGATCGATCTGATCTTTGCACGTTGATCCTGGTTGATGAACCGACTGTGATTTCAGACGTCTACCGCTTTTGCAAATTTATTATGAAAATCGACCCCGCTTATCCTTTTGCAACCATCGTGAATTTTGCAAAAGGTGAAACTGCGGCACGAAGTACAGCGCGCCGTTTCAATAGCATCTTGAGTCATTTTATGGATCGGAAACTTCCCTTTTTGGGCTATGTTCCCTATGCCGAGGCAGTATCGGAATCCATAAGCCGACAACAACCTGTAACAACCTTGTATCCTGACTCTCTTGTTACTCAGGAGTTTCAGTATATTGCGCAAACATTGAGCAGCATTTCACAAACCGACAGCGCTTCGTTGGCAGGAAACAAAAACCTACCATTGGAAATCACAAACTAAATACGAGGTAAGCTATGCTTGTTCGAATATTTACCATCATTGCATTACTCATATTCGTTGCTCTTGTATTCATGGGGTCCTCAATTGAAATGGCCATGCTAAAAAGTGCTGCGGTATTTGTAGTGCTCGTAGTAGGCACAAGAATTTGCTTGTACCTGCTCGATATTATTAAAGAAAGCTCACCAAATGAACAGGAATCTCCGAGTCACAATTAAATCGGACTGAAGAACGTGATTTGATATGGAAAGATCATTACAAGAACTTATAAACGCATATTGCGATGAGCCTACCCAGGGATTGCGCGATGCCATCATCACTGAAGCCATACCGTTGGTAAAAAGTATCATAGGCAAAATTCGACGTCCTGACACCCCTCTGTCGCAGTACGAGGATCTGGAAAGTGCAGGCATCATGGGACTGTTACAAGCCCTGGACAATTACGACTGCAGCAGGGATATCAAATTTAACACGTTCGCCTATTACCGCATTAGAGGCAATGTTGTTGATTATCTGCGATCCATTGATGAGCTCCCCAGAACGACGCGTTCGACGTATGGAAAAGCTCAACAGGCTATGAATGAGCTTCAGCAGGAACTTGGGAGACAACCGGAAGACGAAGAAGTAGCCAACCGGCTTGAAATTTCATTGGAAGATTATCAGAAACTTCTGAGCGACGTTCAAAAAAGGGCGGTCCTGTCGCTTGATCAAGAGGTGTTTGGAGAGCAAGATGGAGTTACCATCAGTCGATACCTGAAAGATGAGGAAGTGGAGCGGCCGGATGCCAAACTTGACCGACAAAGCATTTCAAAGCAACTGCAAACAGCCATAAAAGATCTCAAAAAACGAGACCGGCTTGTACTTTCATTATACTATTACGAGGATTTAACTTTAAATGAAATAGCTGTCCTTTTAGGATTGACAGAGGCTCGAATCTCTCAGATCGTTGGTAAACTACTACTTACTCTAAAATCAACTCTTCAGACCGAAATTGCCTGGTAATACTTACAGACTGGTCTTACGAAAGTAGTATAACCTGTTCTAAACCGGCGATAATTTTATTTTATGCCATTGAGCGAAGCACCATCCACAGAAAGTCCCACATTTTTTGGAAAAAATGTCCAAAGGCGACAGACGTATAGGGTAAAATCAGTAACAGTAGCGTAAAACCAATGCCCAACTTTAGGGGAAGGGCAATGAAGAAAATATTGGCCTGGGGCATAATACGGGCAAAAATAGCGAAGGAAAGATCCAGGAGAAAAAGTACGATTATAAAAGGTGCCGCCATCTGTACTCCCACTACAAACAGATAGGTCGCGATTTTAATAAATACCGGGGCTGCAAGCGTCACCTGGGCACTTCCTACAGGCACAATATCAAAGCTTTTGGCTAAGGCCTGTATGTAGTAGGTGTCGCCCCCAATTCCTATAAAAACCAAAATTCCCAGCAGGCCAAAAAGTTGACTGACAATTGATCCCCGCGCCTGATTTATGGGATCGACTACACTGGCAAAGCTAAGGCCGATATTTACACTCATCAGTTCGCCCCCCATCTGCAAACCAGCAAAAATAAGCTGCCCGGTCAACCCCATTGCTATCCCTACCAGCGCTTCCTTGAAGACCAGGATGACAACTTCAAGAGTAGAGGCATTCAGTGGAATTGAAGCATGCTGAACCGGGATAGAAGGTGCCAGCATCACAGTTAGCACTATTGCAAAAAAAGCTTTTATTCTAAGGGGTACAGAGTCATTTCCAAAAAAAGGAGCCGTTCCGATCAATGCCGTGACTCTGACAAAAATAAGAAATGCGGTAAGTATAAATCCGATGCTAAAAATCGGCATAAGTGGCTATCCCGTTATCATTGGAATGAACTCAAAGATACGTGTTGTAAAATCAATGGCATATTGTAACATATATCCGAAAAGGAAAAAGAGAATGATAACCACCAACACCATTTTGGGGATATAAGTTAACGTCATTTCTTGAATGGTGGTCACTGCCTGAAAGATGGCAATGAGCAAACCAACAATCAGAGTGCCAACTAACACTGGTCCGGCCAATACAACTATCGCCTTTAGAGCCTCCTGCAACCAATATAATCCTACTTCTGTATTCATAATAATCTAGATTTGGATTTAACTAGCTGAAACTTTTAATCAATGATTCTACCAACAGGTACCAGCCGTCACTGAGCACAAACACTAAAATTTTAAATGGCAGCGACACCAGCACCGGTGGCAAAAACATAATCCCCATGGAAAGCAACACAGAAGCAACGACTAAATCGATGACCATGAAGGGGAGATAAATCAAGAATCCAATCTGAAAAGCTATTCTGAGCTCGCTGATAACAAATGAAGGAATTACCACATAGAGTGGGATCTCCTTTACATTTGCAACACTGTTGATATCTCCCATATCCATGAACAGCAGCAAGTCCTTTTCCCTCGTTTGTTTAACCATAAATTCTTTCATTGGTATGCTGGCTTTATTCAAGGCTTCGGTCTGGGTAATTTCATCATTCAAATAAGGTTGTATGGCCTCATTATTAATCTGGTTAAAAGTAGGAGCCATTATAAAAATCGTTATAAACATTGCGAGTCCGAGCAACACCTGATTGGGGGGCGACTGCTGCGTTCCGAGCCCCATCCGGAGAAAGAAAAAGACGACAACAAGGCGTGTAAAACTCGTCATCATCGTTATAATGGCAGGGCCAAAGGAAAGGATCGTAAGTATAATCAGTGTTTGTATTGCCAGTGAAAAATCCTCTCCATTTTGTCCATTGACACTGATGTTGACATTCGGAATTGTACTACCCGCGCCTGCCGAGCTTGCTGATTGGGCCAGTGACGAATTAACACCGATCAGCAACAAAAATCCAAGCACAAAAAGAACGAAAAAAGCGCCCTTTTTATTAAAAAATTTCCGTTTAATGTGCCCCATCATTCTCCAATCCTGCCTGCTTAGCTTTCAAAATAGTTGCGAAAAGTCTTCCTCCATGTTTCTTCTTACCAGCTTGAGAAGCTTCCGGGCCATTCCAATCTTCTTCGCTATACCGATGAAGCAAGGCCATCCCCGAACTGCAAGTGCCCAATACCCAAAATTCATCATTCATCTTAATCACTGATATTTGTTGTCCCGCCACTACCTCTTGCGTCCCTACCGGCAGGAAAACGCCATCCGTTTTACTATCTGAAGAAGCGTTCCCCCTTTTGATCCAATACCACAGCCCGCCAATAGCAGCCAACAAGATTAGAAACACAGGTAATGCATTGGAAAAAGGTGCGCTGCTTTTTTCCCGGGGGGCAACGGCAAGATTCGATAAATTTGAAGACTTCGAAAGCGAATCGCCGGCCGACTTATTCAATGAAACCCGCAGACTATCCAGCCGGCCGCTTTGATCTACAACTACCGTTCGACCTGATGTGCCGGCCTGCAATACAACCAACATCCAAATCAGAAGAAAGCAGACCGCTATACCCAATACAAACCCCAGGACTTTTTTAGGACGGCTCTGCATCTGTGTTTTAAAAGCTTCCCAATCGATCATCAGTTCAATTCTCTTAGATGTTCCTGGGTTGCTATCAGGTTGGAAATGCGAACCCCGAAATGTTCGTCAATAACTACCACATCACCCTGGGCAATGGTATGTCCGTTAACCAGAATTTCGACCGGCTCTCCGGCCAGCTTTTCCAATTCGATCACAGAACCTTTTACCAGTTTAAGGATTTCACCCAACGGCATTTCACGTCGTCCAAGCTCTACCGAAAGCCTCATTTCTACATTTTTGAGAATACCAATATTTCGGACTTCCCGATGGTTCTTCACTGCCGACGCCTTATCAAAATTTTCAAATTCAACCTGCTTGCCCTTTACATTGACGCTACTACCGGTTCCCCCCTGGCTTATGGCATCCCTGCTCTCCGAAATGCGATCCAGCTCTACATACCCGGCGTAGCGCGAACTTATTGCCTGGTAATCCCCACTCAAGAAGGGATTTTCATCCGAAAACTCAACCTCAAACATCTCAAATTTATCTTTGTTGGGGTGAGCCATTGCCACGGACAGCTTCAGTCCCTGCTCGTCTCCATCCCCCATATCAAATTTTTGTTCGATACCTAAAGTAGCGGTCATATATTTTTGCAAGTTAAACGAACGGTTTAACTGCCCCAATTTTATATGTTCTACTTCCGTAAACTTGAGTTCTATCCCGATTTCCCCGAACGAACCCTTGATCACTTCCAACAAATGTGTTGCAAATTCCCGAAACAAGTCTTTGGTGATTTCGTCATTTTGGGAATCATCTACGTCGAGAATTACCTTCCCCATCGGTGCTATCCAAGCCTCGCTAAACCCCAAAAATATTTCTGTCTCAAAATTCTCTTCCACAGCACGAACAATAACCACTGAACCTTCCATGGCTTCAGCTCCATCTTCGTTGCTTCCGGTAGAGGAGTCAAGTAACTCAACCTTACATTTTCGTAGCAATACATTTTTCATAAATACTTCCAGGGCAGGGACATGCTTCTCAACCCCGGTTTTCCATACGCTAAGCTCCATCACAATTTCCTCATTTGGTTTTTAATGAATTCATCACTTCGAACACCTTTATCGCTTTTTTCCCATTCATATTTCCCGGGTAACCTACCAGCTTCCTTGATCCATTTACCAGTACTTCCAAAGGCTCGTCAATCGACTGGTTTAGCTTAATGATGTGTCCTTCCTCAATTTTGATGAGCTCTTTCATTGAGATATCAACCTGGCCCAAAATTACCTTAAGCGGTACACTTACCTGTTTTATATAATTTTCGAAAGCCTTCTTTTCGCGACTGCTTTTTACTGACTTACCGGTCGATTTTTTCGGTTCATGGAATGAATTATTCATCTGCTCTTTCAATAGAGCATATGGATAGCAAATTTTTAGCGGGACACTCATATTTTGAACCCTAACCTCAAAACGAATGATAATACCTGGGACATGGCTTGAAATCGTTCGAATATTAGCAGGTTTACTCTCGTACACATGATTCAAAATCGTCATGTTCAAGTAGGGGGACCACACATGACTAAGCTCCTTGAATATCTTGTTTATGATGCGAGAGATGACCCGCTCCTCGATACGGGTTAAAGCCCGGGATTCGCGGACCGTTTCTTCCCTGCTTCCTCCTTGTCGTTCAATGCAATGGAGACAGAAAGAAGGATCCATCTCCATCAATGCCCAGTCGCCCAGTTCTTCGATATTGAACAGAAACAAAGCGGTAGGAGGCTCAAGTCCACTCAGGAACTCGGAAAAAATCACTTCATCGATATCCTGAAGCGAGACCTCCACTTTTTGGCTAATGGAGTCAGTAAATATCCGATGCAAGTTACGCGCTAAAAGGTCATGAATGCTCCGAAGTGCCCGCATTATTTCCTTGCTGACAAGCTTCGGATGCTTAAAATCATATGGTTTAGCACGCCCCAGGGCATTGCCCGTTGTATCGAAGGCAGATCCGGTACGGCTCTCGGCCGACTCCGAAAAAGAGAGATCGCTCATATTTAAATTTGTTCATTACTGTAATACGTACTTAGTAAAGAACAAATTCCGTACCGCTTTTTTGCCGATTATACCATTTATCATGATTCCAATCTCCTGCTTGATTTCATCACGCTTGCTCAGGTCGGACAACTCACTCACCGTTCGATGAGTCAAGATCAGGTTAATCTTATCTGTAATTTTAGCATTTTGAGTATCCAGCATTCCCTTAGCGCTCCCTGAGTTCAATTCTACCACTATAGACAGGATTAAATAACGTTCCCCATCTGAATGAGCCGGGTTTATAATAATATTATCAAAGGTGTAATAGACGTGCCCTTCAGTGCTAAATTTACCGAACCATTCATAAATCTCATCGTAATATGAATTTATGACTGCATAGGCAGCTCCCGCCTGAACCAACAAAATAGCCGCTATAAGGAAAATTTTTCCATACTTGTTTAAGAAATTACCGGCTTTTTCTTCGGTTTTTTCCTTCTCTGCCGCAGCTTCGCTATTTTTTTGTTCCTCTTTCGCCATCGTTTATATCAATGGATTTTGATTTTAATGATTGAACGTTGATTTTTCCCGGCTTTTCTTGCTGATTGGGGTTCTTATAACGGATATAAATTTCTACCCGTCGATTTCGCTGACGGCCTTTTTGGGTATCATTACTGGCCCGGGGGCGATAGGGCCCATAGGTACTTGCTTTTAAATATTTCGCCTCTATTAAGGTTTTATCGACAAAAAAATCCAAAACTGAAGTCGCTCTGGCAGCTCCCAGCTCCCAATTCGATTTATACAAAATTGCATTTTCTTTAACCGGACGGTTATCCGTGTGTCCCTGTATCTCGATCTCTTCCAAATCTTCAGCGGTATACTCTGTCAAATTTTTACCGATTTTGCTAAGAATTTTTTTGGCTCCCTTTTTCAACTGAGCTGAATAAGTATCAAAGGTAACCGATTCTCCCAGGGTTATGCGAACTCCCTCCTCCATGAGGTCAACCTGAACCTCTTCCGAAAGATCCTGATCCTCGATATACTGCTTGAATTCATCCCAGTTTTTAGCCCTTTGTATTTCAATCTTCAACTGTTCATCACTAAACACAGATTCATATCGCAATACGCCCCGTTTCCCCTGGAAAGCGCCTATGATAGCCTCAAATTTACTTTTTTCGACTCCCGGGGTAAAGGTATACAGCACTATGAAGAAAATCATCATCAAGGTGATGAAATCTGCATAAGTCATTAACCAGTTTTCAGAGCTTTCAGAAGATCCTTCCATGAGTTGTTTTGATAATTAATCCAATTTTCATAAAGCTTCTCTTCGCGTGCTTTGTTAAAACTCTGTTCCTGGTAGTACTCACGGTATTCGGAACGCTCTTCAGGAGACACAAAGTTTAGCATCTTATTTTCCATCAATCGGGGATTTTCTTCATCTACAATGGAGATTATTGCTGACATAAACATCCTATTTCGGATAATCTGCATGTCACCCAAATGCTCCAACTTTCCTCCCAATGGATTAAAGATCATATTTGCAAATATCGTCCCGTAAAGGGTTGTCAACAATGCTACTGCAAGGCCGGCGCCGAGCGATTCCGGATCCTGAATATTTTGGAGCATCAAAATCAAGCCGATTACGGTACCTATCATCCCGAATGCCGGCGAATACTCTGCCATACAGCTTAAGATGTCCACACTCTTGCGAAGATTACGCCTGGAGCTTTCCAACTGATCCTGCATGATAGTAATAAGTGTATCTTTCTCGGTACCGTCTACGGCTAGTTGCAGTCCATTTTTCAAAAAATTGTTTTCTACATGCCGAATATCATCTTCCAGCCTTAACAAGCCCTCGCGACGCGCTTTGCGGGCAAACATATTCATAAGTTCAATATCAGTACGTAAATCATTTTTAGGAGCACTCAAGGTGGAAAACAACAATGAAAACGTACTCTGAACATCCTCAATACTATAGTTGATGAATGACGAACAAAAAACACCTCCCCCCACAATTATTAATGATGAAAGACTCAAGAACAGACCGATATCCCCCTGAGTCATGATGGCCCCGATCACAAGAGTAAATCCACCGGTAAGACCTATAATAGTTGACTTATCCACTTATATGCTTCCATTTTGTTTAATCCGAAAAAAGGCTTTTCTCCTTGTATTGTTATCGGGTCAAAAACCCCTTTCCTTAAGCGAGTTTTTTAAAAAAATGGGAATATTACCAAGGCAGGTAGCCGGCTAATATTTATACTCGGATTAATATGCTCAACCCCAAAGATCCATAAAAATAAAGAGCCTGCTGGTGTCTTTAACCAGCAGGCTCCTTGAAAATGTATTAATTGGTCATTACCGTTTAAGATTAACTGCCTCTTGGAGCAGCTCATCGGCCGTAGTAATAACCCTCGCGTTAGACTGGTATGCCCGCTGCGATGTTATCATATCGGTAAATTCGTGTGCCAAGTCTACATTTGAACCTTCCAACACGCCTGAATTTATTTTGGTCTCAGAAAGGTTTGATGCGGTACTCGTAGTGATATCACCGCTGGCTACCGTATTTCGAAACAGTCCGTTACCAACCGTCTCCAGTCCGTTGTAATTCGAGACATCTCCAATAGCTACCTGGGCAAGACGCACGTTGCGGCCATTGTCATAAATACCATTGATGAAGCCGTCTCCATCAATACTGAAATCAACGAGTTTTCCCTGTGAGTAGCCGTCTTGTGAAGTTACTTTAGCCGAACTGGACCCGGCAAATTGTGTTAACCTGGATCCATTTTCAGGGTTGCCTAAATTGACGGTAAAACTTACCGGGTTCGCACCACTTCCGGGATCAAAGTCCATTGAAATACTGCTGTTACTTGACAGATTCCCGGATTGATCAAAAGTGAGCGTTCCGGTAGCGCCACTTGTTATTTGCTCTCCATCAAGGAAATTCGCCTCGTAATCCCAGGTATTCGTATCACTCTGGGTCAGTTTCAATGCTAATGTATGCGAATTTCCCAGCTCATCATATACCGTGGTACTGATCGTCTGGCTGTTTGTCTGTCCTTGTTGAGTTATCTCAAAACCGGGAAAATTGATATCGCCGGTTCCACTGGTACTCACATTATCAATGGTAAACTGACTATCTCCCAGGCTTGCCGATCGCGCCATCATAAGCCCATCGACCAAACTAACGTTAGCCTCACCGGAACCGAGTGAGGAGTTGATGGAATTGATAAGATCGCCGACAGTATCCCCGGCACTGAAGGTATGTGTAATCGTCTGGGTGGTTCCATCGTTAAGTGTTACATCAAAATTAATTTGGTCACCAGCTACAAAGTCAGTCGAGGTCTGCGCCAAATCATTCAGTTTTGTACTTGTGGTAGCAATCGAACCTGAACTTGTTGTTAACGCCGATTGTGCCTGCACAATCTGAGCCTTGCTGGTACCGGCATCTAGGTTTCCTGCGGTATAAACATTCTGAGTTGCCTGGGGATCAAAGACATTTTCAAAATCTATTCTTATATCATCGGTTGTACCACTGGAAAGTACATTTCCTGCTGCGTTGGCATTAAAACCCTGAACCTTTCGGCCGGATTGGTCTACCAGGTAACCCTCTTTGTTGAATGCAAAATTACCTGCCCGTGTCAGGAATTTTTGACTACCTTCCGAGACCATGAAAAAGCCATCACCTTCAAGAGCAAGATCCGTTTTTCGTCCGGTGGCCTGCAATCCCCCCTGATTGAAATCACGGTCAATTGAAGAGATACGAACACCGAGCCCCACCTGAGCTCCGGCGGACGGTGCTGATTCAGATCCGCCTCCCGAACTTATTTCTTGGTTAAGCATCTCAGAAAAAGATACACGAGATGATTTGAATCCGCTGGTTTCAACATTGGCAATGTTATTACCAATGATATCCATCTTCGTCTGGAAGGCTCGAAGCCCACTCACACCAGAATTAAGAGATTTCATTAGAGACATAATAGTACCTCATTGATTTTAGCAGCAGTCGCTGTCGGTTGACTGCTGGCGGGCTTCCCTTTCGGGTCCGGCCCATTATTGGGTTTGTTATTTATTAAAATTGTTTTGTCAAAACAGTGCTGTCGATATTGGTAAACACGCGATCCCGAAGCTCCATCATATCTACGGCGGTCACGACTGTTTTATTAGGGATGTTCACCAGGAATGCCTGATCCCCGTCCAGAATCAAAGAATCACGACTTCCCTTTTCTTCAGCCCTCGAAACAGCCTCCTGCAAGCGTTTCATATCGGATTCTCCCATCGAGATAGAGCGATCTTGTAACCTTTTCAAAGCATGCCCCGAAAATTCCAGTCCACTGGCTTCTTTTAGAACTTCTTTAAAAGAAGCCCCGTCCTGAGGAATGGAGCTGTTAGCCCCTTTCTCTGTTTGTAATGGAAATGCATCGGGAGAAATGCGACCGGTTAAATGTCGTATATCCATTTTTCTAGTTTGATATTCGGAATGTTTAAGTAATTATCATGTTTAAAACATCGTCCTTTAAGCACCAATTTCTTCCACATCACCAAGTGGCACATAGATACCGTTAACCAGCAGTTCCACGCCATTACTCGAGTAGTGTACTTTCTCGGCCTTTCCTTCGGTGAATGTCAGTGCCTTCACATCATCATCCCCATTTTTTGCGCTAACATTCACTGAATAAATCCCTTCGGGAACATGCTTTCCGGCATCGGATGTCCCATCCCAGCGCCAGCTGTGATTGCCACTGCCAAGATTTTTGAGATTTTCAGTACGCACAGTATTACCGGCGGCATCCGTAATAGTAACCTTCACTTCTGTGGCAATATCATTTAACTTAAACTGGATTTGGGTATCTTTACCGGCTGCTAATCCAACCTTACTGCTAAATGCTCTAATATCCTTTCCCGCCAGGGAAGCGGCCATAGTATTACTTATTCCGCTGTTAAGCGCCTGCTGGCTGGTAGCCAAGGAATCAACCCCTTTGTTAAGATTGACCAACTGCTCCACTGAGTTAAACTGGGCCAGCTGGGAAGCAAACTTGGCACCATCCATTGGATTAATGGGATCTTGGTTCTTCATCTGGGTCACCAACAACTTAAGAAAGTCCTCCTTTCCGAGACTTTTATTGCCTTTCTTTCCGGCCTGTGCATTCGAATTTGTTGGTTGTGTCAAACCTGCAATATTTGAAATATTCATAATACCTCCGGCTTAAGCCGTCCATTCATTATTGTTAAATCCTAAATAGCGCGCCGTTCTTGTTGATGTATGCTCCGCTGCTTCAATTTCTTTTCCTATCAGATTGGAACCAGCATTCGATGGGCCAGATTTTTTGGGAGCCCGTTTACGTCCCGAACCGGCTTCCTGATCTCCAAAATTTTGAAGCTGTAAATTTATCTCTATGTTCATCTGCTTCTGAAGATGCTGACGGATTTCGTCGATATGCTGGTGAATAATTTTGCTCAACTCGCTATTACCGGCACTCAGCTGCAGCTGCATTGCTCCATCGGCATGCCGTACTGAAACATTTACCGATTTTCCATCATCCAATACAAACCGGTGATGACTCCATCTTTTTGTAGCCGGAGATTTCTCGGCTGTAGTCTGCCTTAACTGACGGGCCATTTGAACGCTAAATTGTCGCCTTCCACTGCTCTTGTTCAACGATGTAAGCATACTGCCTTCAAGCCTTACGGGAGACTTTCCATCTTTTTTGGGGGAAGCGTCCTCATCTCCCTTCGATTGCATTTCCAGTTCAATATTTCCTTTGTTGGCATCGTCGACGTTTAATATCTGACTCGGATCAAGCTCGATAGCAGGGGTGCTCTGTTGAATAGGCTTAAAAGCCATTTTGGTTGTTCTTGCAGCTTCGCCATGCACGCCGGCAGCCACACTGGAAATACTCGGTTTCGCAGCAGCGGGTTGCTTTCGTTCAGTATCAGCAACAAATATTTGCCGATCCGAAACTCTATTTTTAACACTTCTTTTGGGTGTATTCTTAGTCTTCTCCGGCTGAGTTGTCAACCGCTCCAGTTTTGGACCGCGGTCATTTTTACTTTCGGGGACCTTCCGGGAAACATTCGCGGGCTCTTTAATATTCTGAGGTTTCTTTATAGCATCTGGTTTCTTACTGTCTATTTCTTGTTCCAACATCCTACGAACATCTTCGATCGTATTTGGCATTGATTTTTGCGGTATAACCAGAGGTTTAGCTTCAGGCCCATTTTTCGGGATGTCAGCCTTCGAAGTGGTAGTTTTGACTGGGACAGTGGAAACCTTTTGGGAAGAGGACAGTGTCAATTTTGCAGCATCGACCGAAAGATTTCCTTTCTCATCTTTGGGCTTTTCTAAGGTATTCTTTAATTCAACATCTTTTGGGGCCTTCACTGTGTCATTCGGAATGCTAACAGCTTCCTCCTTTTGATTCACTGTGCCTTGCATAGAGCTCTCGAGCTTGAAAGGATTCACTAATTTGTTCGATACCTTACTTTCCCCAGACTTAGTAGTCTGCAATTCCTGATCCACCGATACAGAATCAATAGCTTTATTTTGACTAATATTCAGTGGCAAAACCTGCGATCCAATCCAAACCCCGGCCGGCATTTGCTGATCGTTCTTATCTCCTCTCAATTGGTGATCAGACTGCTTGTTCTCCGGCTGATTTCCCAGCGAGCCTGCGACTGTTTTACCCTCGCTTTTTTCCGCCGTCTGCATACCCAGAAAACCCATAATCAGAAAAGCAAATCTCTTAACCTTTCCCTTTTTTTCGACATCGGAACCAAGCTTTTGCCTATTAGCTGAGTTCGATGTTTTATTATTACCGGTTTGTAATAATTGCGTTGGTATATTCATCATCACATTACCTTTTTTAGAACAGTTGCAGCTTTTTCGGGTTTTAACGAACGTAGTAGCTTTGCTCGCTGCATATTGCTGGCAGAGTTATAAAGTCCCACGAGTTGCTCATCATCCAACAAATTCACAATCGGAGAAAGTGCTTCTTGATCCAGGTTTAACAGTGATTTCGAAACATCTTCCCCAATACTTTTCTTCGTCACTTTCTCCGGCATTTTGGTAACAAGCTTTTCATTATGCTGCTTGGCTTGCTTGTTTTTTTCTTTCAAAGAATCAATTTGTGCCAAATAATTTTTCCCCTCCGCTTCAAGCGAATCAACCATTTGTTGAAGCTTCTTGATCTGTTTCTTATAACTTCTAACTGCCGCGGGACCATATTTATCGGGATCAAAGCGAGCTTCTTCCATCTTTGGTTGCTGAGTCGCAACCTGCTTTTTTTTCTGGGGGTTGAGGTATGGAAATAGGAAATACATGGCCGCAAATATTATTACAAACGAGCCCAGGGATCCACCGACTATCATTCCAATTTTTTTTAAATCCATCTCACTAGGTCCGATTATATAATTGGGTTGCTATTTCATTTTGCTGCAACTGCTCGCGGTGCTGGTGATGCTCAATAAACTTTTTCCTTTCTCGCTCTTCCAATTCCTCAAGCATCTTCGTTTTTTGGTTTGCCTGCATAAGCCGTTCCCGCTGCCGTTCTATCGACTTTTCAAGACAACCCAATTCTCCCTTCAAATCCCAAATTTTCTTCTGCACATCGTGCCTCAATTCATAATAATGCCTTATATCCAGGGCGTTACGAGGAATATCATTTGAATAGGCATCTTCAAATTTTTCGAGCCGGCCTCTGAAACGGTCAATTTTATTTTTTATCTGCAATTTCATACCCAGTAACCGACCCAGTTCCTGTTGTTCTTTCTTTTCTTCGTGTCGGCGGATATGCAAAAGCGATTCGAATTGAAATTTAAATTTCATCTAGACCACCTGTGGATTTGATTCGTCTTTTACAATGGCCCCCAAACGTTGCCAGATGTCTTTTTTAAAGTCTGACTCATTCATACTCTGAGTCAGGAAATCATTCAGGGCATCGATACAATTCACAGCCCTGTCAATCTTGGGATTTGATCCTTTACTGTATGCTCCAATACTGATGAGGTCCTCGGCTTCATTGTAGGTAGCCAAAAGCTCTCGTGCCTGGCCCGAAACTTCCTGATGTTTCGTTTCAACGATACTATTCATAATTCGAGACACACTGGCAAGGACATCCACGGCGGGATAGTGATTCTTATGAGCAAGCGCTCGGGAAAGCACAATATGCCCATCCAGGATAGAACGAGCTGCATCAGCTATTGGCTCATTCATATCGTCATTATCCACCAATACTGTATA
>JASFMR010000018.1:0-45430 GCA_050117475.1 Balneolaceae bacterium
TATTGCCGTCCGAAACTATTGTTAATCCCATCTGATTGCCTCTTACTTCAATGCGGATTTCTCCCGGTTCCCTGCGCGCATAGTAAATGGGAAAACTTGTGTTTTGATTCTTTCCAACCGCTTTAATCGTAGAATTCAAAACAGCTTGCAACTCAAATGTTTTCATCGACTTATACTGTTCTTCTACCGACTTTAAAATACCAGTTGCATTTTCCGCCCTTTGGGCGCTGTTACCGCAGGCAACAGTAATATAACACAGTATTAACAGAACAGCGTATTTCACATTCCTCATTAAACCAGGTCTTATTAATAATTACCGGTTTATTAACGAATAATAAACCCGGATGGTGTAAAAGCTAACAGAGTTTTGTTAATCATTCAATGGAAGATAAACATGCAGATGATCAGCTGTTCCAACATGGCGGAGCGTCTGAAGTCCCACAATTTCTAACGCGACCTGCATTCCCCAATTTTCCAAAACGGATCTCCCCTTCGTCCTGAGATCGACAGCATGAACATAGCCATCGGCTTGTAAGAAATGCAGAGACCGCTGTCTTTCCGGCAATCCCATCCGGTCGTAATCTTCCGGCACACGCTGGATATCAGTGACCAGCATATCCTGATCAGCAAGTGTTGTAGTAGCTAATGCTACGCGCATAATGGGATGGAGTGCTCGATAATAAGATCTTATTTTGGGGGTCTTGGTGTTCATGCTCGAATAATACAACAGGCCATAAATTGTATAGCAGATGACGAGCATCGAAATGCCACGAAATATAAATTTATTGATTCGTATTCGTGCACCTTTTCCGTATCTCATAACGAAATAAAAAGCAACGCCAATCAGCAGGCTGATTGTAGCAATGACACCTGCCGAAAGCGCAGCCCAGCCATTCCAGCTGTATCGGCTATACATAAATACCGAAGTTCGAACCAATACTATAAAAGGGGCAATCAAACATGACACCAGCAGGAATAGTCGAAAAACAAACTTACCAATCTTAAAAAAGCGGGTTGATAAAGATCCCTGTTCTTTTCTACTCTTGTTATTCAGATTCCCCAACTGCTCATCAAACTGCCGATTTAACTCAATCAGCTCTTGGTAGGAAATCTTATCACGAGATCCCGATGAAGACATGGTACCTGTATTTTTATCCGATTATTACCCTTCTTTGACGAAAAATTATCAGCGGTGTTACAACATAATCGGACGGTGGTCATCCACAAAAAGAAAGGGCCCCGATACAACGGAACCCTTGATACATCTCATCACAATCCCTAGCCTTAATTTAAAAAAATTGTGATAAGATGCCACCTTTTCTAAAATTATTATTTACAGGGGGTTAGGAAGATGCTGTACCTTCCAGTTCTGTATGGTCGTCTTGCTGAAAAACATTTGTGAGGAATAACACAATAATCCCCCCAAGCCATGCAAATCCGAGAGGCACACCAAAAGCAAAATAAATGGCAATAAGTCCGCTCGCTACGGATCCGATTGTCGACATAATTACACTTGGAATCATATCAATGCCTTTGCGATAGACAAAGAACCCGATATATCCTATAACCATGCCTATAGAAATCATCCAAAAAATTTGAGTACCCAGTGATGGCGTCATTGTATCTGTATTTTCTTTAATTGATATTCACTAACTGAACATAACTTCGGTATCTGGATTCCCCAAAATAACCTACAAACAATTTGAGGGGAGCATTGAGAATTAATAACCTTCCTTTCACCGAATTTTGTTTTTACTTTAGTTCCTAAACCCAATATTATCTTACGGGTCGGCACTTAATATTTCCGGCACTAAAAATATACTTTTTTAAGTGATTTTGGAACTCGAATTCCAAACTCAATTTAAAAGTGCATAAAACCGTTTTCGGCCCTTTGGCATGATAAACTCGATGGAACCTGACGTTCGAAAGATTATTCATATTGATATGGATGCCTTTTACGCCTCTGTCGAACAGCGTGATTTTCCTGAATATCGTGGCAAGCCCTTAATCGTAGGCGGATCTCCGGAAGGACGGGGCGTTGTTGCAGCCGCCAGTTATGAAGTGCGCAAATTCGGGGTTCATTCAGCCATGCCGGCCGCTCGTGCTCTTCGTTTATGTCCACATGCTATTTTTGTCAAACCTCGTTTCGAAGTATATCGCAAAGTATCGGGACAAATTCGCGATATATTTTTTCGATTTACCGACCTGGTAGAACCTCTCTCATTGGATGAAGCTTACCTGGACGTCACCGAAAACCATATCAACCTGCCTTCAGCTACGTTGATTGCACAAAAAATTAAAGCACTTATTAAGGAAGAAACTCGGCTTATTGCCTCCGCCGGTGTAGCACATAATAAATTCCTGGCTAAAATTGCCTCTGACCTCGATAAACCGGACGGACTTTCTGTCATTCTCCCGGAGGATGCCGAGGAGTTCCTGGAGAAACTGAAAATTGGTGACTTTTACGGTATTGGGGATGCAACCGAAGCCAAGATGAAATCACTCGGCATTCACAACGGTAAAGATTTAAAAACATGGTCAGAAATTGAACTGGTTGACAAGTTTGGAAAAGTGGGGCGCCATTATTATCGCATTGTCCGCGGCATTGATAATAGGGAAGTTAAGCCTCATCGCATCCGAAAATCCATCGGTAAAGAACGCACCTTTGCAGAAGACGTGGACGACATCCAGTGGATCAATAATTTTTTAGTTGAACTGGCCGGAAAAATATCTGAAAGTATGAAAAGTAAAAACACTTCGGGAAAAACGGTCACACTTAAAGTTAGGTACGCAGATTTTGAAACAATAACCCGAAGCACTTCTTTTAGCCATTATATCAATGATGCCACTGATATTGCAGATACTGCAAAACAACTTATAAAAGAAACCGAAGCCGGTAATCGTAAAGTCCGGCTTTTAGGCATCACACTCTCAAACCTTAATCTTAATGAACGCGGACATTTTAAACAGCTTGAAATACCGTTTGAAGAATAGCTTTAGAACTCCTTTTATTTTTTCCCAAGCGTAAAGAGAAAAACTCTTATTCCTCATTCCATTGCTCATTACAATGGTCTTCCACCTTGCCTGGCAGGGAGGAGAATAGGGGGGTAAAGGTTCCATGATCAAGGCTTTTTGGTTGAAAATGAGCTCGCCTAAGCTGCCTTCCGGCTTCCCGCGGATCCACTTTACCATCGTATATAATGATTGCTCATTCGGCGGAAGACAACCCCCCGGAAACTTCCAAAAACCAAAGTCATCCCATGTTTGGAAGAAAATATCCAAAGGTAGCCACATTTTTCTTAATTTTGGAATCCCGTATCAAACAAAACCGTTTTAATCCAACTAATTCTGCGGCCAAAAATAGTAAAATGAGCTATACCCTATCCGATTTTGATTATGATCTGCCTGAGCAGTTAATTGCCCAGGAACCGGCAAATCCACGTGACCATGCCCGCCTCCTGGTATATAACCGAAGAACGGGACAGCTTACCGATGACTATTTTTACAACCTGATAAAATATCTTCCCCGAGAAACCACGCTTGTAGTCAACAACAGTAAGGTTGAAAAATGCCGTCTCCTTTTTGATGAAGGAAGAAAGGAGGTCTTTATTCTGGAGACAGCCAATAACACCACTGTCCGGGCGATGGTACGTCCCGGCAAGAAATTTAAAAAGGGAAACAGAATCGAACTCTCTGATGGTATTTCAGCAGAAGTGATTGATATTGATGAAGAAGGGATTCGCACCCTGAAAATGCACCCCGGAATCGGCAACAAAGTTTATGAGAGGCACAAGCGTACTCCTTTTCCACCCTATATTGAACAAAATGAATCTCTCTCCGAAGAATACCAGACAGTATATGCGCGTGATTTAGGAAGTAAGGCTGCCCCAACGGCAGGACTTCATTTTACTGAGCAATTACTTTCAAAAATTAAACAACAAGGTATTGATGAGGCTGAAGTAACGCTTCATGTCGGACTCGGCACTTTTGCACCGGTTAAGGCCGAAGAGATTGAAAACCACACCATGCATTCTGAATGGTTCGAAATTACTAAAAGTACCGCTAAGCAGCTTATTAAGGCAAAACACCTCACAGCCGTCGGCACTACAAGCGTGCGGGTGTTAGAAACCTGCCTCAAGCGAAACGACCAGTTTACATCCATCAAAGCAAACACCGATATTTTTATCCGCCCCGGGTTCCAATTCAATGCTGTGGATGCCCTTATTACAAATTTTCATCTGCCTAAGAGTACTCTTTTAATGCTGGTAGCCGCATTCATGGGCTACGAAGAAATGAAAAAAATATATCAGCATGCCATCAAAAATAGATATCGTTTCTATTCCTTTGGCGACGCCATGCTGATCTTGTAAAATACAGCCTGAAGCAACTCCTTAGCTTCAGTGATCAATTATTTGTCAGCATTATTTTGCTGTTGCTGCATCCGTTGCTTCATTTGTTCCTGAATTTCATTGCTGTCAACCATTTTAATTTGGTTCTTTAACGAGGTTGACAACTCCTCCACATCGTCTTCCGACAATACCTCCTCGATGTCTTCGATGCCAACTTTTTTCAGGAGATTATAAATCATTCTGTTGAACAGCATTTGCTGGGCCGCAGAACTTAACTGCATCAATTGTTGCTGAGGAACCTGTGCGCCGGAAAGCTTTATCTTATTCAGCACCGGTTCCAGCAGCTTTTCGACCTTTTTGGACATCTGCTTTTCCAGCTCTTTGGCATCCTTGTTTTCTTTACTTGTCACTTCGTTTCCGTTAGGATCGACTAACTTCATCTTATTAAATAAAATTTTGTTTATAAATTACTTCACCTTTTTAACAGGGAAAGGGAGGATATCGTTTATTTGGGCAGAAATCAAAAACAAGGTGAGATTTAAGCATTCAGTTTGATTTCCCACCTTCATTTATTCCTCAAACACCAATGCATCCGGATTGGCCCCAAGCTCTTCAAGATAAGTCAGCATTGCATTATTAAATGCCGGTGGGCCGCACACATAAAACGGCTGATCAAAATCATTGATCTGGCTCAAAAGAAAGTCTTTATCAACAAAGCCGTCCAAAAAGATATGTTCGTCCGTCGGTTCATCGGTGATAACGTTTATAAAATCATTGCCAAGCATTTTTTTGAACTCCTCCTTCAGAATAATATCCTTTTCTGCCTTGTTGGAAAAGATCAGCCTGTTTCCTTCAATCTCACCCTTTTTATAGAGGTCACGAAAGATAGCAATGAATGGCGTTATACCTGCACCCCCCGCCAAGAAGACCCCAGGCCCATTATACTGAATAGTTCCCCACGGATCATCAATGAGAAAAGCCTCACCCTTATTAAGTTTGCCAATCTGCTCAGTTACGCCATTATGCTCGGGGTAACTTTTAATCGTAAACTGTAAATAAGGATCCTCATTCAGCGAGGTAAAAGTAAAGGGACGCTTTTTATCACGCCAACCTTCTTTATCAATAGCCACCTCTGTGGCTTGTCCCGGTTCAAATTCATAACCCTGAGGTTTGTCGAATGTATACTGACGAACATCATGCGTAACTTGCTCGATTTCATGGATTATTACCTTATGACTCATATTGCATACCCTATTTTTTAGTTCCTGTTCACCCCTAAAATGAATTTCAATCATTATTCATTCAAAAAAGATTTCCCGGAATGATCAGTTATTATTCAACGTTCCTATAGTTTAACATTGAACTAAAAATAATTCAAAAACCCAGTATTACATGCTATCTATTGATGCGAAAGATAAGATTAAAGAAGCCCCTGCAGGTTATCCTATACACGAACTTCTAAAAAGCCGCTGGAGTCCACGTTCCTTTTCCGATGAATCCGTAAACGCGAAACTGTTACATCAACTTTTTGAAGCTGCCCGCTGGGCTCCTTCCTCTTATAATGAACAACCCTGGAGGTTCATCGTAGCTCGTAAAGAAGATGGAGAAGATTTTGAAAAGCTGGCCGGTGTTATGAACGAATTTAACCGGAATTGGGCTGCAAAAGCACCGGTTTTGGTACTGGGACTTACCAAAAAAAACTTTAGCCTTAACGGCCGCCCCAACCCGCACGCCGGGCACGATCTTGGGCAAGCAATTGCTCATCTTACCTTCGAAGCTTCTCGCCACGATCTTTACGTACATCAGATGGCTGGTATCCTTCCCGAAAAAGCACGCATACTCTATGACATTCCTGATGAATACGAACCGTTGACGATGTTTTCAATCGGTTATCTTGGCGATCCTGAAACCCTGAATGACAAACTCAAAGAGCGAGAACAAGCCCCCCGCAACCGAAAACAACTTGAAGAAATCGTTTTTGACGGGGAGTGGGCCAAATAGGTAGAGTTTTGTCGGCCAAATTCACAATATCAGGGGCTGGCCCCCGCATAAATGCATCTGTATGTACTTACTGGTTATTCTTTCAGATGCTGTTTAAAAAAGGTTACCGTTTTTCCCCAGGCATCTTCTGCCGCCTCTTTTTGGTAGCGGGTTCCTGAGGGATTTGCAAAAGCATGGCCAGCTCCATCATATATATGTATGGAATTAGAGACCCCGGCTTCGTTCAGGGCGGATTCAAATGCTTTTGCCTGTTCAGGTGGGATACCGCTGTCCTCGGCACCGAATAACCCAAGGATGGGCATTTTCAATTTCTTAAGCTGATCGGCGTCGGTGACCAATCGCCCGTAATAAATGACCGTCGCATCAATCTTATCAGGCAGAGCCAACGCTGTTTGCAGCGACCATCCACCGCCAAAACACCACCCGATGGTTCCCACTTTGGCGGCATTTTGTTTTGTAGTAAGATAGTTATAAGCCTGGGTTAAATTGTCAATGGCCTGTCCCTCTTTAACCGAACGAGCATAGGTGCCCGCACTGTCAGGCGAATCGGCAACCTTCCCGTTATATAAATCAACCGCCAGTGCCACATAACCTTCTCCGGCCAATTTGTCGGTCATCATACGAATGTTGTCATTCAGCCCCCACCATTCATGAATGACAATGAGTCCCGGAAGATTCTCCTCCGCATTTTCCGGCTTCGACAGATAGCCCTTTATATCCTTGCCATCCATCATGGCATATACAACTTCTTGACCGGAAGCTTTACTGTCCTGACGTAATTCGGAAGACTTATTTTTAACCGGTACATCACCCCGATGCTCATCTGACATACGGTCCAAATAATCTTTTGGGTCTTCGCTGCTGCAAGCGATGGCCATCAACAATATCATAATCCATATTCCCACATGAGATCCCATAATCACTCCTGTAAATATTTAAGGTTCATTTATTGTAAGTCATTTTCCGGGCCAAAAGTTGCATCTGCAGCAAATTAAAAATCGCCTACAAAAAATTCAGAGGCCTTTCGTGTGGGCTCATACCCGTAGCCGAAGCCAATATTAAAGCTCAGGTTTGATAATCGGAACCATGCCCGAATCCCAATCCCAAAAACACTGCGCGATCCGCGATACCAGTTATGGAATGTGGGATCCGTGACGGTATTGGAAAATGCCACCAGGTAAATGCTACTCAGATAGAAAGGCAACAGTAAACCGCCATCATCTACATATGTGAGGGGGATTGTGTAACGTGTGTTGAAACTCAACAGGTTACGAGAGCCCACAAATATCGGTTCTGAAAACCCCTCCGATACCACCGACTGATTGTCAAAAATAAATGCCGATTGTGTAATCCCGCGAAGCCCCAGGCGCATTGATTGGTTCCATTTACGCAAAGGCGAGAAAAAAGCAAAAACCCCACCATTTAAGCCTGTTTGTTTCCTTGTAAAAAGCGATACGTTGTTACCATAAGCCGTAAAATTAATGGCATCAGAATCCAAATGGCGCTCCAGCTCAGCAAATAAAATCAGTCCCGAATTAGGTTGAAAATCACGGGCATTTTGTTGCAGACGGAAATTAAATTGCCCGTAAATATTGGCTATGGTGTTGTTGGAAAAGCCGGACTTATTTCGACGCCCCCCCACTTCAAAATATCGTACCTGGGATTGCCGAATCTCGGGCTCAATAAAAAACGAAGTTCGGTAAACATTTTGATTCAAGCGTACTCGCAGGGGCACGCTAAGTGCAAGACTTCGTTCTTGTCGGAGTAGTGTATTTACAATAGTACCATTTGGTGAGCCGGTTTGAAAAAAACGATAGGAGGGCCGGCTGAATAACCGGGCTTTAAAACCAGGATAAAAACTCTTGTTCTGATAAGTTATATCATACCAGGCGCGATCTTCAGCGTAAGCAAGCTCCGCCGTATAGGACTGTTCGGCCAGCAAACTGTTGCTGTTTAGGGAGAAACCCGCCCGGTAAACTCCCTGGTTAGAAATTTCATCAAATACCGGCAGGATTGTACGGGGTGTAAGCCAGCTCGTGCCGGTAGAATAGTCGCCGGACTCCCAATTTCCGGATTGACTGATGAGGGAATCCGCAATTCCCGAGCCCTGCACAACATTCCCAGATTCAGAAGTCTGCCAAAGGTTTAAAGGAATGTTCTTATTATAAAAATTGGACTGCGCCAATACTACGGGCAGCCGCTCATTCATATCCTGTTTTATGAAAGCGATTCTGTGACCGTCGGGACTGTAGCTTGCTTCAAACGCATTAAATGTTGAATTGGTAACCTGATTTACCGTGTGTTTAAGAAGGTTAAATTCATAGACCTGTTGTGTACCCGAAAAATCGCTGCTAAACAATAACTTATGTCCGTCCGGATGCCACGCGGGATCAAAAACCGATCCTGTATCAAATGAGATATCAGGTTGCTGTTGTGTAAGTCCTTGATGCATACTATCGCCATCTACGATCCACAGCGACTGCCTTCCACTTTTATTAACGACCACGGCCCACTTGTTGTTCATCGGGTTAGGGGCAACAGCAATGATCTGATCATGTTCCGGGAAAACGACCTCACCGATTCGGCGGTAAGGCAGATCCGCTTTTTCCAGCGAAACCAACCTGGAAGATGCCGATCGGGTCTGCAGAGCATAAAGCCTATCTCCCGAAAAGACGGGGGCATAAACACGGCCATCTTGCGTCAGCCTATGCTTTCTGCCATTCGAAAAATCATACTGCACCACTTCTGCCTTACTGGTGTAGTCGTAAATAGGATCCGTTTTATAATAGCTGTAGATCATTCTGGAGCGGTCTTGTGACAGGTCGTACCGATAATCCCCTACAGAATTTGTAGCTATTAATCGCTTAACATGGCCATTTGGCATATTATAGCTGTAAAACCCGGGACGCGCGTTATAAAAAGACCCGTAAAAAAGAAGTTTGGAATCGGAAAGCCATTTGGGCCGACGGATCTCTCTGCCCTTATATGGAATGTTAAGTTCGGTACCACGGTTGGAAGCATCTTTACCAGCTAGATCTTTCTTCTTTGTATTCTCAAATCTGTGGTATAACTGTTTTGGCCACAGTCCGGTAACATGCCGCAGGGCCACACCATACCCCAGGAAAGGATAGTTCATGTAATAATTCAGGGCTTCTTTTGTCGTTGAGGGGCCGAATTCATCCTGGAGCCATGAAGTAAACTCATATCCACCGATATAGTGGCGATCGAAAGGCCGTGTTTCGGACGAAAGCTGCATAAGCTGCCCCATTGACCAGCGCCTATCGCTTTTAAAAACCGCATTAAACTGGTTCGTAAACAACGGATAGTGGCCCCGGCCACCATGGGGGGTAATACCCTTTGTCTCATGCTCTACCGCAATGCCCTCTAACATTCCGGCCGGAATAGCCCCGTGAAATGAACGCGCCAGGTCGGGTGAAAACAAACTGACAAACCTAGGCAGGTTATAGTTTCCCAGATTACTAAACTGCAGGGCATGTACCAGTTCGTGCGGCCCTACATTCTGAAGCCAATTACCCGTTTGCGGATTTAAGGTTTTGCCCTTAATAGGTGGCAACTCAATCTCCGAACGAAAGTGGAAGGGTGTCACAAAACCGTTGGAGCGATCATTATAATCATTCAGGATAACGGGAAACTGATCCAGGTCGCCACCCACCAACTTCTGTACCGGGCCGTAGTGGGTCTCGAGGATCCTTGCCATTTGCATAGCCGTTGAATCATTGCCCCGGCCATAAACCAGCTTGAAATGCGGGGTGGAAAGATACCTCCAGTTTTGGCCAGGAGGGCGATATTGAGTGGGATAAAACTGAGCGAAAGAAGGTAGAGAAAAGCTCAATAGAAGCAATAAAAACGCCGTAAACTTTCTCATTAGATGTTAACTGTTTGATTAACTGGAAAATTAATCTAATAAAGAATAGCACCCTACATCAATAAAAATCACAATACAGCATTTAACCGGGCAGATATTCATAAATCGCCCAAAAATGGGAAAATGTTCCGGCCAATACAAAAAGATGCCATATTTCGTGGTGTCCAAACCACTCGGGTATGGGATTGGGCCTTTTCATTCCGTATATAACGGCACCAATCGTATAAGAAAAGCCCCCAACAACAATCCAGACCAGAAAAGACAACGGCAACTTATCAGCCATGGAAGGGAAAAGGAAAACTCCGAACCACCCCATAGCCAAATAAAAAGACGTTGAAAGCCAACGGGGTGCATTCATCCATAATATTTTCTTAATAATACCAATGAGCGCCACACTCCAAACGATGGCAAACAGCCCCCATCGCCAGCTGTCATCCAGCACCAGCAGGCAGACCGGGGTATAAGTCCCGGCAATGAGCACATAAATCATACTGTGATCGAGTTTTTGAAGCAGTAAAAGCGTTTTTTTCCTGACGTGCAACGCATGGTAAAGCGAGCTCGATGTGTAAAGCAGGATCATGCTGAGACCAAATATTGAAAAAGCCACTATCTCACTTAATGATCCTCTTTGGACGGCTTCAATAAGCAGTAGTACAAACCCCACTAAGGCAAGGATCGCACCCGCGCCGTGCGTCAAAGTATTGACAGGTTCGCGAAGGTAGTGTTCTATTTTCTTTACAAAATCATTCATGCCATAGGATGTGAAGATCGATAACGTAACAGAATGGAAATTTGTTTTATTTTAAATTATTGTTTCTAAGTTTATCGATTTCCATTTAGATTTCGTTCCCATCATTCATTCAAATATTGAATTTTCTTCGGATGTACATCCCGCTAATCAAAGAAATTGACCTCTAATTCCAGCCTATTTTGGAAAACCCCCTTGTTCTTAAAAAACTTTTCATCAATATTATCGTAATATGATTCATTAAATCCTTTCGCAGTCAAGAGTCGTTTGATGCGGATGAGTTCACTTCTAATCTAATAACAGAACTATGAGGAAACGAAGCGCACTGCTGGTAGTCGGTCTCTTGGTCCTTCAAAGTGTGGGGCTGGCTCAGACAAAGTTGATAGAAAAAGTAGAGAAAAAGGGAGATGAGATTGTTATCCCATACGAAAAATATAAGCTGGATAATGGACTCACACTGATTGTTCATGAAGATCATTCCGATCCGCTTGTACATGTAGATGTGACTTATCATGTAGGATCCGCCAGAGAAGAACTCCACAAATCGGGTTTTGCCCACTTCTTTGAGCATATGATGTTCCAGGGATCCAAGCATGTTGCCGATGAAGAACATTTCAAGATCATTACCGATGCGGGGGGAACGCTGAACGGTACCACCAATCGTGACCGTACCAACTATTTTGAAACGGCACCGAGCAATCAACTCGAGGTACTGATGTGGCTCGAAGCCGACCGGATGGGATTTCTGCTTCCCGCTGTAACTCAGAAGAAATTTGAAATACAACGGGCAACCGTAAAAAACGAAAAACAGCAAAACTATGACAACCGTCCCTACGGACAGTATCGGGAAATTAACGCCGAGGCCCTTTATCCCTACGGCCATCCTTATTCCTGGCTCACAATTGGAAAGCTCAAGGATTTAGACCGCGTGGATGTCACAGACCTCAAAAAGTTTTTCCTTCGCTGGTACGGACCGAATAACGCAACGCTCACAGTAGGCGGCGATGTTAACCCAAAAGATGTCGTAAAACTTGCCGAAAAATACTTTGGGGATATTCCGAGAGGTCCAGAAGTCCAGGATATGCATTTACCAAAGGTAACTATCGACAAAGACCGCTACGTTTCGTACGTAGATAAGAACATCCGCTTCCCGGCTCTGCTGTTCACCTACCCTACTGTCCCGCGGTATCATGAAGATGAACCTGCCCTGGACTTTCTGTCACAGATCCTGGGAACGGGCAAAAGCTCCTATTTCTACAAAAAATTCGTTAAAACCCGCAAGGCCATACAGGCATCAACGTTTCATCCCACCGAAGAGCTGGCCGGTGAATTTACCATGTTTGTGCTTCCTTACCCCGGGCAAACGCTTTCCGATTTTGAAGGGGAGATGCGCCAAATTCTTGAAAATTTTGAAAAAGACGGGGTTTCAGACGAGGACCTCACAAAGATCAAAGCCTCTTATGAATCGGATTTTATCAATGGCCTGGCCAGCGTGAGCGGAAAAGTATCACAATTGGCCAGCTATGAGACCTTTGCCCATAATCCCAATTACATCCAAAAAGATCTGGAGCGATACCATTCGGTAACCAAGGAAGATATCATGCGGGTATTCCACAAGTACATCTACCACAAACCGGCTGTGATACAGAGCGTGCTGCCGGATGACGGGACCGAACCTGCCAAACCGGACAATTTCGTGGCCCAGGCCTCAGAAGACAACCCCTATCCGACCACCGATTACAGTGGGCTTGAATATCAGGAGCCAACGGGCGATACTTTCGATCGCAGCAAGAAGCCGGAACCCGGCCCTGCCCCACTCGTAAATGTTCCCGACTATTGGAAAGAAACGCTGAAGAACGACCTAAAGGTGATCGGTACTGAGTATGAAGAAATTCCAGTTGTGAACCTGCAGTTAACAATAAATGGCGGACACCGGATGGATATGAACGACCCTAAAAAAGCCGGACTGGCCTCTCTGACAGCATCAATGATGAACGAATCGACCGAAAACTATTCAGCGGAAGATATCCAAGAAGAACTTCGGAAAGTAGGAAGTACGATTTCTGTCACAGCCGGGCAAAACGGGACCGAAGTCAACATTCGAACCCTAAAAAAACACTTGGACCGAACACTGGAATTGGCACAGGAAATACTATTCCATCCGAAATTTGATTCCGTTGATTTTGCCCGTGTAAAAAAACAACAGCTGGAGGGAATTCAATCGCAGTATAAAGATCCGGCTTCTGTCGCCAACCTGGTCTATGACCGCCTGATGTATGGTGACGAACACATTTATTCGTTACCGACCGACGGAATCGAAGAGACAGCAAACCGGATTACGCTGGATGATGTAAAACAGTTTTACAATGACTACTATGCACCGGGTATTTCGGAACTGGTAGTCGTCGGAGATGTTACCCAAAAAGAGGTTATGGACAAACTGGATTTCCTAAAAGACTGGAAACCGAAAGAAGTAGCACTCCCAGAGCTACCCGAGCCCAAATCTTCGGAGCCTACCCGAATCTACCTTGTAGACAAAACCGGAGCTCCACAGTCCCAGATCCGCATCGGCTATATCACTGACTTGCCGTACGATGCAACAGGCGAATACTTCAAATCCACACTAATGAATTATCCCCTGGGCGGTGCGTTTAACAGCCGAATAAATCTGAATTTGCGTGAGGATAAGGGATGGACCTACGGGGCCCGGTCCTATTTTGATTCGGAGGATGCTCCGGGCCCTTTCACCGCCTCTGCCGGCATCAAGGCTGCAGCCACCGACAGTGCAGTTTATGAGTTCATGCATGAGCTTAGCGATTATCGTGACAATGGGATCACCGATGAGGAGCTTTCGTTTATGCGTAACTCCATCGGTCAGCGTGATGCCCGAAGCTATGAAACACCCTGGCAGAAAGCTAGTTTCCTCGGGAAAATTGTGCATTATAACCTAGACAAATCATTTGTCGACAAACAGCGGGATATCATTGATTCTATAACAAAAGAGGAGATCGATAATCTTGCTAAAAAATACCTCAAGACTGACCAAATGTATATTGTGGTCGTTGGGGATGCCAAAAGTAATCGCGAAAAACTAGAAAAGCTCGGTTACGATGTAGTCGATGTTTCTGAGAAAGGAGACATCCTGAAACCAATGCAGGAAAAAACCACCGGCGGTAAAAAATAACGTCAGGAGCCACACTGAGATCAATCCCCTCCCTATCTCGATAGGAAGGGGATTTTTATTACAAAATCACGTGTTAGCGATAAAGTAATCTTTTTAAAACCTTAGATTATCCCCATCGAAAATATGCCAGCGTCCGAACGGTTTATTGGTTTTACTGCTTTGCGCAGTGTAGAATCGTCCCGTTCTCATCCATTCAAATGGCAAGAATCATTAAAGCTCCGCACGCTGCCAATCGATAATCTCGATAAAACCAATATTTCCATCTGGATCCGAAAAAACCAGCCGGTCAGAAAGAGTGGTCGATTTTGCTGTTCTCGTTAGTTTATTAGAGACTCGGATGATGCGGGCCGTAATAATGACTTTATCCTCCTCATATTTGGCCACAGTTGCAGAATGCGACTCAAGTCTTTCAAATACAATATATTTGGGCTTATATCCCTCCGGCCAATTTTGCAGCGTTATTTTAAGATTAATACCCCGTTCGGGGACATCCGATCCGGAAGCGGGGGGATGAGACCAATGCTTGTAGGTAGCATTTATTACCTGCATATTTCTCTTACTAGCCATATTTTCGGACGAAGCACATCCGATTAGAACAACAAATATTGAAGTGAGTATAATAGATGTTCTTTTCATCAGTTTTTAGTTAACATAGTAAGACGATTAAATCCTTTTTTGCTATCCATGAGTACAAGCCACTAGTTTTAGTAAGGTATGAAAAAATTAAATAGCATTTGGATCCTCATATTTGCTGTCTTAACCCTGTGGGGATGCCGCGACAATTCCACCGGCCCCTCACAAGTTGAAGAAGCTTCCGCCCAAAAAAAGTTCGTATGGAATGCCATGAATTACTGGTACTATTGGCAAAGTGACGTACCTGAACTTGCGGACAATCATCAACATTTCTCCGATGGACAGGCATTCCAGGATTATCTAAAAAGCTTTTCTGATGCAGAAAATCTATTTAATGCCTTACAATATAGTGAAGATCGATTTTCTTTTTTTATTGATGATTACGAGGCATATCAAAATGAACAAAATGGAATTTATGCTGCTTTGGGACTTAATTACGGATACTTTTATAAATCGAGTCAGAGCAATGAGCTGGTAGGTTATATACGTTACGTAATACCTGGTACCCCGGCAGATGATGCAGGTCTCAAGCGGTTGAATCTATTTACAAAAGTAGATGGTACGACCATTACCGAAAACAATTACCTAAATCTTTTGACAGGTAACTCTGCTCACGAACTTACGATAGCTCACCTGGATACGACGGGGGGAACGATATCATTTCCGGAGGATTCTACTGTTTCAGTAGCCTCCGAAAAAGTTGTCGAAGACCCAGTATATAAGGCCGAGGTAATTGATACCAGTGGCATTAACATTGGGTATTTGATGTATAATGCTTTTCAGGGTAATTCTCATCATAGACTGAATGAAGTGTTTGGTGATTTTAAATCCAAAGGAATCGATGATCTAGTACTGGATCTGCGCTACAACGGTGGGGGTGGAGTATTAACCAGCCAGCTGCTGTCCAGTTTGATATCCGGTCTGGGAGGCTCCGATAAATTTTCCGATCTTACATATAACGATAAGCGCTCTGCCCGAGATCATAGTTTATATTTTCTGGATAAAGTTCCGCTGGAGAATGAGAACGGAGAATTTGACACCTCCAATGGGGAATATGTCAATACCGAACCTATTAATAACTTATCACTTGATAAACTTTATGTACTCACAAGTTCAGGAACTGCCTCGGCAAGTGAAGTCCTTATTAACAGTTTAAAGCCATATATAGATGTAGAAGTAATCGGCTATAAAACAGTGGGTAAAGATGTCGGTTCGTTAACGCTTTATGATGCACCAGCTCCTTATTTGGATGATTCGGAGGCCAATCCTGATCATAAAAATGCCATTCAGCCTATAGTAGTAAAAATTGTGAACTCCAATGGAGATGATTATCCGGATGGATTTAAACCCGATGGCTATACAAATGATGGATGCCAGGACAGCAATACCGATAATTGCGTAATAGAGGTAACTGTAGATAACTTGCTGAAAAGACCAGCAATCGGTGATCCGGAAGAACCGCTTTTAGCTCGTGCTATTGCCTTAATCACGGGACAGACCACTAAAATTAAGAGCCAAACAACGCCCATCGTCTTAAAGGAAGCGACACTAAAACGTGGCATCCAAGATCTTCGTCCCCATGGCAACGGAATGTACATAGAACCTTTTATGCTGCCGGATAGTGATAATTAGTGCTGATCAAAAAGGCGGCCGGGAACTATTATACCTTGTTCCGTTGCTTTGCTACGGAATCATAAACCTCGAGCGTTCCGCCTTACTAGACATAAGCTGGGAAAGAGGCATTTGTAAAAATTACCTCTGTGATTCAAGAGCTACACTTTCTTAAATACTACAATCCCATTGTGTCCGCCAAACCCAAAGGTGTTGCTCATTGCCACATCAACGTTTCTTTCGACAGCGTCTTTGAGAACAATATTTAGCGTAGACGGAATCTCGTCGTCGATATGTTCGGTATTGATTGTGGGTGGGATCACGCCTTCGTTAATTGCCTTGATCGAAGCAACCGCTTCAATAGCCCCGGCCGCACCAAGCAAATGGCCCGTCATCGATTTAGTTGCACTGATATATAAATTATCCGGATCTTTTCCGAACACTTTTGCAATAGCATTGGTCTCGCTCGTGTCTCCCACAGGGGTTGATGTTGCATGAGTATTAAGATAATCAACGTCTTCGGGATTTAGTCCGCTGTCTTCCAGCGCCTGCTTCATGGCAACAGAGGCCCCTTTACCTTCGGGATGGGTCGCCGTCATATGATAAGCGTCAGCCGTCATTGCTGCACCGGCCACTTCACCATAAATATGTGCTCCCCGCGCCTTGGCATGCTCATACTCCTCGAGTACCAGGGTAGCCGCACCTTCGCCCATCACAAAGCCATCACGATCTTTATCAAAGGGGCGTGATGCGTGCTTGGGATCATCATTGCGCTGTGACATTGCCCGCATGGCAGAAAACCCGCCGAATGAAGCTTCTGTGATACCGGATTCGGAGCCGCCCGTAATCATGACTTTGGCCTTGCCCCACCGAATATAATTTAGTGCATCCATGATGGCGGTGTTGGACGTCGCACAGGCTGAAACCGTGGCATAGTTGATACCCATAAGGCCATATTTCATGGAAATAAGCCCCGGTGCCATGTTGATGATAAGCTTTGGAACAAAGAAGGGATTAAAACGAGGGTTGTAGTTGTTTTCAGCATAATTTTTAACCTCTTCTTCAAAGGTATACATGCCTCCCTGGCCACTACCCCAGATAACACCTGCATCAAAAGGGTTCATATTTTCGAAATCGAGCCCGGAATCCTGGACTGCCTGTTTTGTAGCAACCAGCGCATACTGGCTGTACGGATCAGAACGGCGAATTGTATTGTGTTCCAGGTAATCGGCGGGATCAAAATCTTTCAATTCACAGGCAAAATGTGTGCGAAACAGGGAAGGATCAAAGTGGGAAATCCGATCGGCACCACTGACGCCGTTCTTTAGGTTTTCCCAAAAATCATCCACATTATTACCTATGGGAGACAGGGCACCCAGACCCGTGATAACAACTCTATTCGGCTTGCTCATTATACTAGTATAAGATGTAGTTAGATATACTTCGGTTATTAGAAAAGTTCACAGATGTATCGATTGGCATAAATATTACAAAATTTGAACGCAGGCCAACCCGGGTAACAATAAACTAAACCTAGTTGTAAAAAGGAAAACCAATTATCGAATTCGTATCCCTGCATACTGAATTCGTCTAAAAAGGCGAGAGAAAATTGTGCATCATTAGGCGAAATCCTGCAGAAGCAAGAGCTTTTTTATTTCATCCCCAGAAACCCAATAGAAATCTCTAACAAGGAAAAGTCCATTCCCTGTCGGGTGGATGGGGTTGCCATCCGGCGATTGAAATAATATTTACTGCAAAAACCCTTACTGATATTGTGTACTCTCATTCGGACCACCCTTGTTTCTTCCCTGCAAAGTAAGGAGAGAAACTTTTTTCTATAGATTTGGAAAGCATTTGCAGGTAAAAAATAGCCCCCCGGATAGCGGGAGGCTATTTTTACGGCTATGGGATTTTAACCACTTTGTGTGGCGTAAAACCGCTCTTTGACAATGCGGCTATCTTCCCATTGTTGAACAGCTACCTGTTCAAGTTCCATGCGATCCCCTCCTTTAAAGGTTACATCCATCGTGCATTCTACAGCTGTGGAAGCTTCCTCTTCATTGGCTGTAATAGCTTTGACGTCCATTCCGTGAAACTCCTCAACGCTGTCAAAAAAATCGTTTTCCCGTTTTCGATTCGTATCCTTCCCCTTTACTTCGGTACCATCTTCAAGGATCATGACTACATTTTCATCATAATATTGCTCAAAGGCATCCATTGCCGCCCCTTTTGCAATATGTTCATAAACATCGTTGATCTTGTTCAAATAGCTCATTTTTCAAAATTGATTTAATGTTAAATCATTATTCATTAGTCTTAACTAAGCTCAGGAACAAATCGTTTACTAAATGAGCAAATTTTTTTTGCGCTGGCAGGGCGTACGATCTATCTTTGGTTAAACGGAAAAACAATTACATAAAAAAGACATGGCCAAAGTTAAGCTCATCGATATAGCACACGGACGCAGCGGGGATAAGGGGGATGGCAGCAATGTTGGAATCATTGCCCGGCATACGGATGTTTATCCCTTCCTGGAAAAGAAGCTCACCGCCGACGCCGTCAAAGAACACATGAAACATATCTGCAAAGGGGAAGTAGAGCGTTTTGAAATGCCTAATTTAGGAGCCCTTAATTTTGTACTGCACGAAAGCCTGGGCGGTGGAGGGACCGTGTCTCTGAAACTGGATGCCCAGGGAAAAACCCATGCCTCGCTTCTTCTGCGAATGGATATCGATGTCCCTGACGATCTGCTTAAAAAAATCGAGAGCTACAGATCCTAAATTAAACCAGTGGTATTGACATGCGCCCGTAGCTCAGCTGGATAGAGCGTTGGCCTCCGGAGCCAAAGGTCGTGGGTTCGAATCCCGCCGGGCGTACAATAAACAAGACCTAAGTTGTATATTTACTGCAACTTAGGTCTTTTGTAATTTTTGAGCGGCCAACAAATGGCCAACATTTTACCCTATCGGACTTTCACAAATATTTCTGTAGGGGTTTGACTACCCTTAATTTTCGGATTTGCTTGGATTACTTGCTCGGCCTCTTGATCCAAACCTGCTTGCCCTGAATTAGCATAGCTAAACTCAAATTCATCTTGTCTAATACTGGAAGATCTCCTTGATCTTGAAACCCTCCAGTATCCAACTCCCTGATCTAAGCGTACGGTCAATTCTGTACCGTTGGAAAACTCTATCTGGAGTACCCTACTATGCTGAATTGATCTTCTATCAGGCACTTGCAAATCTACATCAAAATCAGACATTCTAAATGCTTTTTCCAGCACATAATCTCGATCCTCGCAATCAACCCAGTCACTATAAATTTTATTTCCAGGTCGGGAGTTATCGTATCTTTTTGAACTAGTTATTATTGATACCTCATTTGCTTGCCATCTATACTCCCCTAATTTTGATCTCAGGCCTTTTAGTAATTCTAAAGTTAGTGCAACAGATAATGGATTAAATAAGTAACGATCCCGGTATTTAACATTTGCAACCTTTATATCCTTGGCACTAAATAATTGTGCACTCTGACTGTGCTCTTCTTCAATAAGCTGCCAAAATTGTTTGCCAAAAGCTTTTAAGTTCCCATCTAAATCATGGTGGACCAAAATTTCTCTATCCGATTTATTTCCAGTATCTGGTCGTATTTCTTCTGCAGAAACAGCATCATAACTATCAAAAGCATTAGCAATGGGTCCATTTATAATCGCGTTTTCCGAAAACCCCCAGGTTTCATTAGGATTTAAAATATCTTTCGAGCTTGTTGCCCAGGCAGTTTTAATATCTTTTTTGCAAACAATCGCAATTATATTTCCACTACCTACCTGAGGTTAAAAATTTATTAGAGTCTGAAACTAAGGGAATAGAAGAAGAAATCTCCGATTTTTTTAATCTCCTCGAATTGCGAAAAAAAATTGCCAAAACAAGGGTATTCCCTCCTGATGGTTCGCAGCCTATACAAACAGCAGCATGGGTGGGTATATTGACATTTATGCCTACGATAATCGAGGCATTAATAAAAATACTTGACTTATCAATGATTCTCAGTAAATAATCCAAATTGGAAACTAAAGCTGTACTAGCCATCAGCAAGTTCGTCGTAACTGAAACACCTGAAATGAATCAGTTTTTACTGGTATTAATTACATTATTCTCAAGATCATACGGAACGATCTAGCTATCACTGCCGCTTCCACAATGTTAAACATTATTAGGCATGCCACATCAATTAGTAAGCATATTAAGTTTTTATTCCTTATAAAATAGCTGGTTGGCAACAGTACACAGATACAGGGATGTAATTACGATAATATATTAAATGGAAAAAATGCAAAGGATATATAAAGAACAACCCCTATGCCAATGCACTGCGTTGGGACCTACCAATAAGCTTGCGGCTACTCGTTACATTGTTTCGTTTTTGATATTTAGATCTGATTTACATCCCTCTTGCCCCTCTCCCCAATAAATACTACACTGTTCGTATAATTCAACTTTAACCCAGAGACATGCTTCTTCGACGCCCTATAACGGCTATTATGCTGATTCTGGCAACGTTCATCTTCGGGACGATTGCCCTGAGCGAACTGTCGGTCAACCTGCTTCCGAAGGTGGATTCGCCCACGCTGCTGGTGCGTACCGAGTGGAACGGGGCGGCCCCGCAGGAGGTCGAGCAGCGTATCAACGAGCCGCTGGAGGCCGTGCTCAGCACCGTACAGGGACTTGAAAACCTCCACAGCTTTTCGCGGCAGGGACAAAGCATCATCTCGCTGCAGTTCAAATGGGGTCAGAATATGGACCTGGCGTTTTTGAACGTCCGGGAAAAACTCGACCAGATTCGCTATTCCCTGCCCGAACAAGCCGACCGTTCCGAGCTGGTGCAAAACTCTGCCTCCGACGAACCCATTGCCGTACTGGGCATCACCAGTAAAAACCGGCCAAATCCCGATTTTGATACCAAACTAAGTCTCAAGCGCTGGGCTAAAGAAGTGTTGTCCCGCCGCCTCGAGCAGGCCGACGGCATTGCGCAGGCCGTACTGGTGGGAGATGTGGTGCCGGAAGTGCAAATCCGCTACCGTCCCAAATCCTTAAACCGCTATGGTATTTCATTGAGCCAGGTGAAGAACCTGGTGTCAAACGCCAACCTGTTTACCGCCACCGGTGAACTGCGGGACGGCTGGTACCGCTTTTCCATGAAAATACAAAGCCGGATACAGTCACTGGCGGATGTCAAACAGGTGCCCCTGATCACGCTCGGCACCGGCAAAGTGGTGAAACTCAGCAATGTGGCCGACATCCGGATGGGAGAAGCCGATCCCACATCTTTTGCCCTGGTGGATGGCAAGCAGGTGCTCAGCGTGCTGGTCAAAAAGGAATACGGCGCCAACACCGTTGAGGCTTACGATACCATGCTGCCGCTGCTGGACCAGCTTCGCAAGCAGAACAGCAATATCGGCATCAGCGTGCTGCGCGAAAATGCCACCTACATCCGCAGCGCCATCAACAACTTGCTGCGTACCCTGCTTTATGGAGCCATACTGGCGTTCGTGGTGCTCTTTCTGTTTTTGGACGACTGGCGAACGCCCTTCACCATCGGGGTGGCCATTCCCGTGAGTATCTTTCTCACATTCTTTGTGATGTACGTCTCCAATATCCAGTTGAATATCGTCTCGCTCAGCGGGCTCACGCTCGGCATCGGTCTGCTGGTGGATAATGCGATCATCGTGCTCGAAAACATCAACCGTCACCGGGCGGAATCCAAGAGTATCTTCGAGGCTGCCGACCTGGGGACCCGCGAGGTAGGACTGGCCGTGACCGCTTCTACGTTTACCACTATTTCGGTATTCCTGCCGCTGGTGTTTCTCGGCGGATTTGAAGGCGCCTTTTTCAAAGATCAGGCCTGGACGCTCTCCATCAGCCTGCTGGCTTCGCTGGGGGTGGCCCTGTTGATCCTGCCGGTGCTGGTCGTGCAGGTGCAGAAACGGGGCAAGGGAAAATCCCTGCTTGGCTTCAACCGCTTTTTCAACTACATACGTGACCGCTATGAAGATGGCCTTCAGTGGGCACTGCGACACAAAGCCGTGGTACTTAGCTGCGGACTGCTGCTCCTGCTCATCACCGGCTTTCTTTTTTTGCAGATAAGGAAGAGCGTCCTGCCCCAAAGCAAGCCACGGGAGGTTCGCTACCGGGTTCGTCTGCCCGGCAATACATCGCTGGTCGCCAGTCGCCAGGCAGCCGAAAGCCTGATTCGTCACGTGCAAAATATTGCTGCCAACGACCGCCCCATCCAGACGCTGGGCGGCTATACCGACCAGACCAACTTGCGAAACCTGTCGGAAGAAGGGCCCAACAAATTCACCATTCGCATTCCCGTTGATGGTTTTGCGGGGGCACGCAAGGTTCGCGCTTCGGTTTCTCAATTTTTTAACGGGCACAAGGGGTGGACGGCCAGCGAAGTAGCCTCCCAAAATGCCCTGAATATTTTGCCTTCCTCGGACGAGCCCTCACTTATTTTCCGGATGGTGGGAGATGACCGTCACCGGAGCGAGCAACTGTCCGGCACGCTGCAGAAAAAGTTGAACTCCCTGGGACTGGGCGCCGATCTTTCCAAAGAATATGAGCAGGAGCTAAGCACCTATCAGCTTCAGTTCAAGAAAAAGCAGATGCTGCAGCTGAATATCAGCGAACAGGATATCGTCAGTTATCTCGAATCACTAACCCGCGGCAGCTGGATTACCGACTGGAACCGCGAGGACGAGAAAGTGCCCATCCGATTGATCGGCTACGACCGGCAGATTTTCGATCCCCACGATATCACGATGGATATCCACGGGCTGAAAGTGCCGCTTTCACATGTCGTCAGCATACGGCAAAGCACCGAGCCCGAGCAGCTGGAACGTGTCAACCAGACGCCCGTACTCAGTTATGTGGCCAACCTGGGATTTGGGGATTGGTGGTGGAACGAGCAGGACATCCGCAGTAAGCTAAACGACTTTGCCCGTCAGACCGGCACGCAGGTAAAAATCGGGGGCGCCGTCGTGAGTATCGCCTCGCTGCTGTCGGATATGGGGATACTGCTGCTCATCAGCGTGGTGATTATCTATATTATTTTAGCCGTGCAATTCGAGAGCCTGCGTCACCCGCTGATCATCCTGGCCGCCGTGCCTTTTGCGTGGATCGGTTCGGTGCTGGTGTTGTGGGCCGCGGGAGTAAGTCTGAATGCGCTGTCATTTATGGGGATCCTGATTCTGACCGGCATCGCCGTCAACGACGCCATCCTTAAAGTGGATTTTATGCGCCGCTATTTCCATGAGACCGGCAACCTCGACGAGGCCATCGCCCAGGCCGGACTGCACCGATTCCGTCCCGTAGTGATGACCAGCCTGACAACCGTATTCGGTCTGATTCCCATGCTGTTGCCCATCGGTACCGGCTACTCCTTTCGCCAGTCGCTGGCCCTCTCGCTGATGGGCGGGATGATCACCAGCACCGCACTGACGCTGTTTCTGATCCCGATCATTTTTCAATGGGTTGAGAAGAGGAGGATGAAGAATAGAGAATAGAGAATGAAGAATATAGAATGGGGATTTTAGAAGTGAAATTTACCTCCTTTGGATCTGCGTCATCTGCGCTATCTGCGGGAGATTGAAAGGCTCGCTGATCACGCAGAGCTCCCAGATTTAAGAGTTGTCTTATAAGCTCTGCGAAATCCTATGTTTACTCTGCGGTTAAATAAGTTTTGGCGATTGTGTGTTTTTGTGGTTACCCTTGTTTATATAAAACTATGTATTTAGTACTTCATTATATGAAGAAAAAAGAGTTGGTTACATATATTGCCTTAGCCGTTTTTCTTTGCGGTATTGGGGGCATACTGACGGCATGCCAGCAATCAGGGGGAAAGGATAAAAACCCATTATCCGAAAAAGAGAAGGAATCCGTGGAAGTGCACCCAGAAGTTGTCTTTGCCATTGCCGACGACAAGCCCATTTACCAGTACGTCGAAAGTCAGGGAGTGGTAGAAGCCAACCAATCGGTGCAACTCAAGCCCAAGATCAGCGGTTATGTAGAGCGCTCCAGCATCACCGAAGGCCGCCGGGTGCGGAAAGGAGACACCCTGCTGCAGCTCGACCGCCGGGAATATGCCGTGGCTCTGCAGCAAGCCCGGAACGATTATGAAAAAGCAAAACAAAAATACAATATCGAAATGGGCATGCGGGCCGGCCGCAACAGCCCTTCGGATCCGCATGGCAAGCAGGATTCCAGCACGCAGATGGTACGTATCTCCACCGGCTTGGCCCAGGCCGAACTGGATGTAAAGAAGGCACAACTGAATTTGTCGTATACCTCGCTGGTAGCCTCGTTTTCGGGAGTGCTGTCCACCGACCAGCGGCTGGCGCCCGGAACCTTTGTAACCGCCGGTACGCAGGTAGGGCAGCTGGTGGATGACCGGAAGATCCGCATCCGGTTTGATGTGCTGGAATCGGAGCTCGGCAAGGTCGGCCAGGGCATGACGACCCAACTGACGGGCCCCGGCGGAGAGCAAATGCAGGGGATGGTGGAATCGGTAGCCCCGGTCGTCAATTCAAAGACGAAAACCGGTACGGTAGTGGTGAGTGCCGGCAATCAGGGTGGCGTGTTGTCACCGGGGATGACGGTAGATGGGCGTATCCAGATTTTAAAACAACAGGGTAAGGTGCGGGTGCCACGCTCGGCTATCCTGTCACGCGACGGCGGACGAACGCTGTTGTTCAAGCTCAATCCCGAAAATAACGAAGTTAACTGGGTGTATGTGAAGCTCGTGGCCGAAAACAGTGTCTGGGCTATCATCAACAATCCACAGGTAGAGCCGGGAGATACCATTGCCGTCGATCAGCATTTTGCATTGAGCCACCTGGAAGTCGTGAAGCCCCGGATGCAGTTGCAAAATAGAGCAGATAGCTTGGAGAATTAATTGGCCGCGGATTAGCGCGGATGGGCACAGATAGGCACGGGATAAATCGGTTCCAATTTGCGCAGATCAGCGGCCTGCGAAAATGGTTGAACCGGCTACGATCTCTAAAATCCCCCTTGGAGAAGGGGGAATAAAAGGGGGATTGAAAAATGTGGACTTGTTTGATAACAAAGAGCCAAATAAACTATGAAAAAACGATCTCATTATAATCGGCGTAACAAACCGCTGGCTCGTTCACTGCACAATAATTCCACCAGGGCAGAAATCCGTTTATGGGACAAAATATTGAAAGGACATCGGTTTTACGGCTATCAATTTAACCGGCAATACCCGCTGGACGCCTATATCGTCGATTTTATTTGCAGAAAGCTTAAGCTGATCATCGAAATAGATGGTGAAGCCTCACACCGTCATAAGGGGCAAAGCGACCAAGATCGTCAGCGCCGGCTGGAAAAGAAGGGCTACCGGGTCGAGCGATTTTCGGAAGTGGAGGTAATTCGGGATCTGAATAATGTTATACGTGTGCTGGAGCATTACGTGCCGGAGTCCGGTCAATCCCCCTGAATCCCCCTTCTCCAAGGGGGACTGATGTGCGATAACCCCATTTTATAATGGAAAAGCCGGCTCGACGGTTTACATCTTGCCGAAGTGATTGAAAAAAATGAAAGTGGGAGACCTTCACTAACTTTCAAACCGGAGAAAAAAATAAGGGATGGGATATTTGCTCCCGTCAGTATGAATGGAAAATACGAAATTATACAGGTTCGAAGGTTAACATTTACCGAGGATAATTATTCGCCCAAAAACAGAATACTTACATTTTTACTTAATACTACAAACGGAAGGGGATATTTTCTAAACACAGGAATCCCTGAAATCGCAACGATGACAAATGGTTTAATTACCACCTTATCAGATGATCATATGGTTGCAAGAATTTCTAAGTATTAAATCTATAAATTCATCATAATGAAGAATTTTCTTCTCGGAATACTGATCCTGTTAGCCGGATGTACCGCTCAAAAGAAAGACATTCCTAAACGTATCAAAGAGACTAAAAACCTGACCGTCTATCCTGAGGTTGCCGAACCGGATTCGTCGGTTGAGCTTATTCGGGAAACGACGTTTGAGGTTCCTGATAATATTTCTATGAACTGGTATGACAGTATCGCCGGGTACAGCTGGCTTGCCGGTATTGAAGTTGGCGATTCCGGACGAGTTTTCATCGGAGATCGCAAAAGGTTTGCAATACATGTATTTGATTCGGATGGAAGGTATCTCAGAAGTCTGGGACAAAAAGGCCGGGGGCCGGGAGAATTTCTCGGTATTGGTACCATGCAAATCGTTTCGAATCGTCTGTTTGTCTTTGATTACGCACAGTATAAAATAAGCATTTATCACTGGATTCTCTTGAAATCACCGAGGTGGCAGGTGTTGGAGCTGATCCGATTAATCTGGATAAATTTGAAGAATTGGCCGGATGGGTTCAAGGCACATCTCCGAGGCTTAGAAACAATGGGACATTGTTGGTAGGGTTTATGAAAAGCCCGCCGAGAGATGCAAGAGTTGGTAGCCCCACATATAATCTTAACCAGGACCGGCCCATCAAGTACTACTTTATGAACCGGGAAAGGAGAATTATTTCTGATGAAATCTTCGAACTAAAAGATTTTGGGGACCTTGTGGCTGATGTTAGTGGGCAGCATCTGCACAATCTCGTCCCGTTGCCTTTTCTCGGACAGTCGCTGATAGCCATTTCTGATAACGATTACATCTATACAACATGGACCGAGGATTTCCTAATAAAAGTCTACGACCCGGACGGCAACTACCTGCGAGCTTTTTATTATCCTTTTCGGAACAACCCGCTAAGCAGGGATGAGGTTGTATCTCTTATCGATAAGAAGAATGATAAATATGATAGGGATTTGGTTGAGCATGCCAAGATGCCCCAAAAATGGCCGGCGATACGCTCTATGTTCGCTGATGGCCAAAACCAGCTGTGGGTATCCACCATTGTGAATAAGGCTGGGGTGCGGGAATGGTGGATACTGAAAAATACCGGTGAGTTGATTGCGAAATTCAATTGGCCGGACAATCGTTCTATTAAGGCCGTTAAAGATGGTTTTGCCTATGCTCTTGTAACTGATAGTGAAACCGGTCAGCAGAAACTTGTGAAATACCGGGTTGAAATGGAATAGCCTCCCAGGATCTGCGCGGATGGAAATGTGAAGCCCTGAGAGACAGTGCAATTAGCATCTATATCACCCCATATGCATTATTGACGATTTTTTATTACTATTTAAATAGTAAAATGAATCCTGTGGATTTATATGGATGGTAGCAGAGCAAAAGGGGGCCGCCTGCGACCTCTAAAATCCCCCTTGAAGAAGGGGGAATAAAAGGGGATTGAAAAAGCTTCACTAGCGTGGGAATTAATTCCCGCGCTATGGATGAATTAAAATAGTATTATTGCCAAATAGGCACTTTCAGATCCAATAGCCAGAGGGTTTTAATCGGCAAACACATTTTAAAAACCGGTTAAAAGTAGTTTGAATTGGTGCATTGAAGTAAAAAATGACAGCAGTCACAGTACCAATTTATTTACTTTGTACTAAATAAGTAGTATGTTCAGTAGAATAACAATTAGAGAGAACTGGTATGAACAAAATTTTTTTAGCAGTATCAGTCACTATGCTTGGGATACTTCTGGCCTCTTGCACCTCGAAAAGACAGTCGACAAATACCCCTGACCTGTCAACACTGACACTCACTAAAGACCTTACAATATCTGCCAATGATCCGGACGTGCTGATTGGCAATATCTCGGGCCTTGCAGTTGGTAACAGGAACAATATCTACGCGGCAGACACGAAACTACAGAAAATCCATATCTTTTCTTCCGATGGAAAATACATGGATTCATTAGGCCACAAAGGAAAAGGGCCGGGAGAGTTTCTCAGGATGGATCCCAATATCCGGGTCAAGGCAGACACTTTATACGTGCATGACAAACGTAACGAGCATATAAGTTTGTTCAATCTGAATTCTCATCAGTTGATTCGAACTATTAATGTATCGCATGAAAAGGTCAAGGGGGAGTCGATGGGGCGACTCCGGAAAATGTTCCCTCTGCATAATGGGAGTCTCCTGGCTGCATTTGAACATGCATACCCGCTTCCACCAAAAGAAAATGATCCGACTCGCATGACCACCATTTCATTATTAGATGGGAATGGAAATTTTGCCAAAAAGGATTGCTTTCAGATTCCCACTCCTTATCCCTCTGATCAAAGCCTTTCTATTTTGGAATCACGAAGAATGTATGTGTTTACCAGACTGTCCTTTTTACCGGATGCTAAAATGGCGATGGGACCGGGAGGACATTTATTTATGGGCAAAAGCGATAGCCTTTCGATTCAAGAATATGATAGGAATGGTAAAATTATAGATCATCTAGTCTATAATTATAAGCCGCCTGTACTGACAAATACAGATAGTGACAGCATATTGGCACAATACAAAAATAAAAAACTTGAAAAAGCAATCGCTAAAACGGGCGGTTTCCCGGATTATTGGCCAGCCTTTCAACATCTGTTATTCGATGATCAGGGACGATGCTGGGTAGCATTGGATAATCCGCATAGCGCCAGGACCACCTGGGTTGTATTTAATAGGAATGACCAGCCGAAATGGCAATTTACACTTCCCCATCAGGTCACAATCCATTCCGTACACAATGGCCAGGTTTATGCAATTGCAAAACCGGAGGGAGGGATCCCCGGTATCAAAAGGTATGCTGTAGCAAATTGAGATAGAAAGAAAAAGCCACGGATTGGCACAGATAGACACGTGATAAATCAGTTAAAATCTGTGCATAACCTGTCTGGCTGCCGGCCAGTAAAAATGGTTGGACCGGCTACGATAACCCAAAATCCCCCTTGGAGCTGTGACCGACTACCGGCGGTTAGGGGGAATAAAAGGGGGATTGAAAAATGTGAACTTGATTCATAACAGAGAATCAAATTAACTATGAAAAAAAGATCTCACTACAATCGACAAAACAGAACTCTTGACCCGTTCGGTGCGAAACAAAGCAGGGATTTGGAATACTTGTTTTAAAAATGGGGTGCCATTATCATAAATAAAAAAATATATAATACGATGTGGAATGTAATCAAGGTTACAATCTTACTTTCCTTGCTATTGCTTTTTGCCTGCAAAGAGAAGCACAAAAAATTCACAAGCAGAAAACCACAATCCATAGAAAAACGAGCGTATAAAGATACCTTGGTTCCTTTGGACAGCCTCAACTTATCAAAGGTTGATTTGTATGAGTCCGGAACGCTTAGAATAAATAAAACTCATCTATTTGTTAAGGGTAAAGATAAAATTGTTATTATCTCAAAAGATAATTTTGACAACCATAAAACAATTACCTTTAAAAAGGGAAAGGGACCACAAGAAATATTGCAACTGGAAAGTTTTGATGTCAGGGATTCCCTGTTAACGGTTCTCGATGAAAGGCAAAACAAGGTTTTAACGTACCGCTTACCGAACGTTTTTGAAGGGGAAAATAAATTTAACAAAGTAATGCCTCATCGGATCCGGATTCTAAATCGAAATTCCTACCTGCTTTTTGCTCCGGCCAGTTCGGAATATTTATTTAATGAAGTAAATACTAAAAAAGGAGAGGTCTTTCGTTTTGGTAAACTGCCTCTGAATCACAATCTCTTAGTTTTCGAAGGCTATATCGATGTCAAAAATAACAATATTTATTATGCCGGATTTTCAGAACCCATGTTGAAAAAATATTCCCTTGACGGTGATCTGTTATATTCGGTTGCGACCATTGATAACTATGATACAGAAGCCAATTATGTGAAAAGTGAGGACGGAAATAATCTGATGATAGGATTTACTCCTGCCGCTCAATTTTCAACAGCGGGCTTCGATATTTTCAACAATTACTGGTTCATTATTCCATACCGGCTTGATAACAAACTTACAGGTGAGCTCGATATTTATAATAAGCACTCAGGGAAATACCTGGGAACGGTCGATGGGTTAAAAGCCAGGACTCGTAAAATAAGGGCAGACGATAATTTTATATATGCCATATCACAAAGCCAGGGAGATTATGTTTTGACTCGATATAAAAACACCATTCAATTTTAATGTAAAAATAAAATTGTGTTATGGAAGAGTTGTATTTCCAAACTGCCGGGATATTCCTGTTTTAAAATCTAACAAATGCATTTTGGTTTTTGGTCGTACACAGATCTATTGCTATTTCCCAGACTGTCAGGTTTCCAAAACCTGACAGGTCTTTGAGAAACCAAATTCTTTGCTGAGAGGAAGTCACGGCCGAACACGACCGTAGCGTCAAGATCCGCAAAGTTTTCAAAACTTTGCGGATCTTTAACCATATACCGCCTAATAATATTACAGCCTAAAAAACATTAAAAAGTTCTAATGTAACATGCCATATCCTCAATACTCTTGTTAGAAAGAGATTCTGCGTTGCGTTTATATAGGGATTATCGCAGAGAGCCCAAAAAATAGGGTGCGTATGAATAATGACTATGAGGAATTAGAGAAAATCCGGGAATCTTATCGCGAACGGTTATCTGAACCTTCAGTATCTACTGATTTACACAAAGAATACCCCCCCCTCTCTAAAATTATAGAGGTCCGCGATTTTACTCTCCGACATCTTCACGACTTTCAAATGTCGGTAGAATGGATATACGAACAATGCGGTATCATTGAAAGGGAATTTGCAGCCCGGTTTAAGTTGTATTTCGGACATTATCCGAAGTCGTATTATGTTCATCACCGCATAGAAGTTAGCAAATTAATGTTAACCCAAACCGAAGCCCTGGTTACAGAAGTTGCTCTTATGGTTGGTTTTGATACTTCAAACTTTTGCAAAGCATTCAAGCGCAAAGTAGGCATGACGCCTACTGAATGGCGTGAGTGGCGGTAACGAGTTTTTCAGCACTAATGTCAGTGCCAATGTCAGCATCAGTGTCAGGCAAAGTATTTTTTCGTTTTGTATATAGGGGATGTACAGTACATGAAGAAGTCAAAAATAAACCTAAAATTATAAAAAAGACACAAAAAGGTAATACTATGAAGAAAAAATCACTTCTAACTAAATTATTTGCAATATTCATGGTTGGTGGGTTAATAATGCTTAATATTCAAATTAGCAAACCGCCCCATTCTTCATTGGATGACATGAGCGTTTCTATTTCTGTAAATAAAGCTATGGCCTATATGCAAGAAAATCTGGAAATGACTCAGCAAGCTTGCTGGAATACGGGCGAACAAATAAACATCTGTCGTTATGCAAATTCAACTTGTGATGTAGGTGCTCAAGACCCTTGCTAATATTTAATTTTTAATAAACGTAATAAATGCTCTCATTGAAATGGGGGCATTTATTCTTTATATCAACTATGCAGAACACTGTCTTATTTCTACTAAGCGTTACATTCTTAACTAATTGTTCAACCCCTAAAAAACCCCCTGAATCATCCGTAAATACGACCAAGATTCATGTTAATTTGGATAATGCTAAACCATTACACATGTCCAATGTATTTTCTGATATTCATTACTACTACCTAAAATCACCAAATAATCGGCCAATTGGTAGCATCTGGAAACTTATGGTGCAGGACAATTATGTAGCTCTGTATGATAGATCCAGAAAAAGTGTTTGGATTTATAACTTAGATGGGAAATATGTCAACGAAGTAAAAATTCCAGTTGGTAGAGGACCGGGGGAATTAACAGACATAAACGATGTCATATTCACTAAAAATCACAATATCTATGCTTTAGGGAACTTCAAAATTGTTGGGTATAAATTAGATAATTCTTATTTGGAAGAAGTAGATTTTCACTTCCGCTTATATAGATTTACTTATGACAATTCAACAAAATCTTTCATTAGTTATGCAAGTAATTCTATCAATGCAGCTCGCTCAGACAATGAACATGCAGGTGATAATCTGATCTTTCTTAATAAAGAAGGAAAAATTACAAAAAGTGTACTTCCTATTCCAAAGGAAAGAGCACAAATCAGTTATGGAATACCAAACAATTTTCCCACTTATAAAGGTCAGCAACTTTTTATTTCCCACCTCAATGACACAGTTTATACTATCGAAGCTAAAAAGGCTATTCCCAAATATATTCTGGATTATGGGGAACATGCCATTCCTAAAGGGGTCTTTAAACTTCGAAAAAAATATAGCAAAAATATCCATCACTGGACTAATTTTATGAAAAAGGAAATTACAGATAAAGGATATGTAACTTATCTATCCTATTTTAATGAAACTGATTCGTACATATATTTTCGCATCGGAACAGGAAAAAAAAGTTTTAATGTTCTCTATAATAAGACTAGCAAGAAAACAAGCATCACCCCAGACAAAATGATTAATGACATAGATTTCGGGGTAACAAGCTACATGTATGAGGCACATGGCAATGCCTTATATACCGTAATTGGGGCAAACAAGCTAGTTAATCATCTAAATGTTCTTTATAATAATCATCCTGACAAATACCAAGATCCTAGAACAAGAGGACTAATTAAACTAGCAAACTCAATTGATGCTAATAGAAATCCAATCCTTATGGTGGCAACATTTAAAGATTCAGATAAACATGAAATATCTCAATAAAATATTTTGGATATCAATTGTCATATTTTTAATAATTTTAAACTTGTATTCTTTCTATAGAGAAAAAGACTTAAATCAAGATTTGAATAATGTGAGAACATCATTAGTAAATTCTCAGCACAATTTTAGAGTACTACAAGAGAATACACTTTATCGCGAAGCCGTACAATACAAAAACGATAGGAAACAATTAGATGGGGATCTTGTCCTTACAAAAGGAACCAATAGCCATGTTCATCATACATTTAAAAGTATGCTTTTCAGTGGTAATAATTTAATTTTTGACTTATCAGGCATAAACTGTTTCCAGTGTAGTGAAAAACATGTCGGTAAGGAATTAAGTTTAATAAAGAATCTCATTAAAGAATTCGGATCAGATCATATAATTACCATTGCCCATTATCGGAATAAAAGTGATTTAAATTTATTCAAAAGATTAAATAATATTGACTTTGATATATACAATAAAGGTGATGGTAGACTAGGATTACCTATTGAAAAACGAAATGTCCCCTTTTTATTTATTACATCTTTTGATTTAAAAGCTAAATATATTTTTATCCCTGATAAAGAATTGCCAAAATTATCAGAAAGATACTTTACTTTTATTGAGTCAAAACTAAAGTAAACAACTATCAACATAATTCTTGTTAAATGAATTTTTCATAAATTTGATCGGGCTGTAATTGGAGCTGTAAAGTACCTTTTCTCGGGGATAAGAGACGAGCCCCATCTCAATCAGTATGATCAATCCCATGAGTATCGCTACTAGTGCTCGGTATCGTTTTTTATGATCCATAATCAATCTCCCATCTTTTGGCGGTAAATCTGTGGCCTATACCATCTCAATTGGATGCCTGATCATTTTCTTTAAAATCTATCTTATATATGACAATACGATCTATACCATCCCTGATATGCTGTTAATTTGTATAAAAAAACCATCTATAATTAAATAAAAAGGTTTTACCATCACATGCGAGGACGACCTTTTCCATGAAACATAAATCGTGCCATGCACCGACCAACGCAGCGCCTTCTTGATTATCCGTAATGGTAGCCACCCACAGTCGTCCTTTGTCATCCAGAGTCATGATATATAGGGCCAGCCAGGTTTGGGGCATCTTATAATCATCCAGCACCTTCCTGTGATTTCTTGGAATACTAATTCAACAATTGAGGGGCTGTTTTTTGCAAGAGGATAATAAAATGCCCGCAGGTACTTTCCTTCAGCATTATACCTTTTAATAAGAAAACCTGCTATGAGTGAGTTGCACTCCCGAACATGACCAAAGCCCCAAATCCGTTACAATCCTCGGCCCATAAACCCCCTTGATATTCCCCCATATCGCACTATCTTATTAGTATTTCATATTGGAAAGCGTAATTATAATATGCGGCTTACATTATGCAGTAAACAGGAGCCGGGCTTCTATCCATCGCCTCCTGTTAACTGCCAACTAATAATGCGGTAAAATCGGTGAAAGGTGCATGCCTTTATAAATACGCTAACTTTTCAAATTGAGCATTAGCATGCTGTCAAGACTGTTCCATAGGCGTTACCTGATTTCGCTCAGCTATCTGCTGATCGTAATTATCGGGATAGTAGCATGGCAGAATATCTCACTGGAGATGTCGCCCGATCTGAGCCTGCCGTCGATTACGGTCAACTACCACTGGGGCAGCACATCGCCCGAGGTGATGGAAAAAGAAGTGACCCGCAAGGTGGAAGAGGCCGCCAACCGGCTTAGGGATGTCAAGAGCATTCAGTCCATCTCGCAGGAGGGACAGGCTTCCGTCACCATCAAATTCAACCGGCATGCTCCTGTCGAGTATCGCAAGGCGGAGTTGCAGGAATACCTGTACGGCCTGCAGGAGGCGCTGCCCGCCAATGTCCGTCAGCCGTCCATCAGCCGGCAGGTGCCTCAAGAGCTGCAGGATATGCAGACTTTCGTCGTCTATTCGCTCAGCGGCAACCGTCCCGTCCGCCAGCTGCTGGAATACGCGAAACGCAATATTAGGCTGCCGATGCTGGGACTGGATGGCATTGCCGGTATTAATATCAATGGCGCCCGCGACCCGGCGCTGACGGTAGAATTCGATACCGATCTGCTGGAGCGTTACAATATCAAGCCCCAACAGGTACTGAATACCATCCGAAAGAATCTGCAGTGGCGGTCGTCGGGTTATGCCGAAGCCTCCGGGCACCGCATCAGCATGCTGGTACCTCCCCAGTTTCACAATGTCAACCGCATTCGAACTTTGCCGCTGCAGCTACCCGGAAGTCCCCGGATGATCAGGCTCGGGGATGTGGCTACGGTGGCCATCAAGGATTATCCCGCCAAATCGCTGAAGCGCATCAACGGAAGTCCCGCCCTGAGTATCGATTTTGTAAAGGAGAGCGGAGCCGACGCCATCGGGCTGGCGGAGAAAATTCGTTCGAGGATGAAGCAGCTGTCGAAAGTATTGCCCGGCGACATGCACATCCAGCTGCAGCAGGATGCCACCGACCGGCTCCGCGAGCAATACGGCAACCTGGAGTACCAGGCACTCATCAGTTTGCTTGTCGTATTCCTGGTGCTGCTGGTATTCATCCGCCGCCTGCGTGCGCCTTTTGTGATTCTCGGAAGCATCCTGTTTTCGCTGCTGATGAGCGTCGGCATCCTTTATTTCATCGGCTACACGCTCAATATCATTACGCTTGCCGGACTGACAGTTTCGCTGGGGATGATCATCGATAATGCCGTCGTAGTTTTCGAGCAGGTGAACCCGGGGCTGCCCGTTGAACACGAACCGCGTATTTCTCACATACAAACGGAGTTGCCGCGCGCGCTGGTGCCCGTTTTGGGCAGTACATTGACGACGGTTGGTATTTTTATCCCGCTCTTCTTTGCGCTCGAGCAGCTGCAGCTTTTCCTGGTCCCGCTGGCTGTGGCCCTTTCACTTACGTTGTTGTCGTCCGTCATCATTGCCCTCACGTGGATTCCCTATTCGCTCATCTGGCTGGTGCCGGGTGTAGATCGAGATTCATCTCGATTAGCATCGATCAAGGGTAACTTGTTCTCCAGACTTCGTCGCTATTGGCTGGGTCTGTTTACGTGGCGGCATAAGCTGCGCTGGCTTTTTTACGTGGGATTGATTGCCGCCATCGGCATCCCGCTATTTGCCATCCCCGAACCTAACTGGCAACAGGAGACCTGGTGGCCCGAATTTACTCAGGTCTATTTCAACAACCGCAGTGATATTGATCCGTATATTGGGGGCATTACCTACCGATTTTTTAAGGATACCTATTTCGGAAGTCCGTGGGGCGGGCGGGGAAAGCAGCAAAAAATTTACATCACCATCGATACGCCTCAGGGTACGCCCCTGGAAGAGATCGACAAGATGGCGCGAAATTTTGAGAAAATTACCAAACCCTATGCGGATGCCTTCTCCTTTTACCAAACCCAGATCTCCGAATACAGCGGGGCACGTCTGGTGTTCTATATTAAAAACAGTTATTTGACGAAGACCGAGCCGTATAGATATTATGCGGAAGCCCAGTACCTGGCAGCCAGGACCGGTAACTCGGCAATCTCGGTAAGCGGACTGGGTAATGGCATCAGCACCGGTTTCGGCAGCAGCTCTTCGAGTCACCGTATTTCGCTGACCGGCTATTCCTATGATAAATTATTGCAACTGGCTAAAGCCCTGCGACGGCGTCTAAAGAAAAACCGGCGGGTTAAAGAGGTGGATATCAACAGCACCGGCTGGTATAGCCGAGGGGATCTCTACCAGTATTATTTGCGCCTCAATGATGAGGAACTGGCTATGTACGGACTTAACCGCAGGCAGGTGCTCTCGGCCATCTCGCTGGATGTCAACCCCACCAATACGTTTGGCAGGGTTGACCTGGACGGGCAGAAGATGTTTCTCATCGGCCGCAATAAAAACCGGCAGAATAACGAAAAGGAGCTGATGGACGAGAAGCGCATTTCGGGTCCCGACAGCACCACCTATTCGTTGTCAGAAGTAGCTTCACTGGGCCGCGAACGAGTTCAGTCATCGATCCGGCGCGAAGATCAGTCCTACCAGCGGATGCTGAGTGTTGATTTCCTGGGGCCGTACCGTCTCGGAAAGGAATATATCGAAAGTGTACTGAAAAAAATGCCGGTCCCCGTAGGATGCAAAATCGAATTCGGCAGCGGCGGGTTGTTTAGTTTTGGAAGCCAGCAGAATACGAAAAATGTGCTGTTGCTGCTGGCACTTACCATCCTCAGCGTATGGATGATCGTATCCGCCCTGCTGGAGTCATGGGCCGATCCGTTGGTGGTAATTCTGGCCGTGCCGCTCAGCTTGCTGGGGATAATGGCCGGGACCATGTACCACGACCTGGCCTTCGACCGCGGGGCCATTGCCGGCACACTGCTCTGCGTCGGCGTGGTAGTCAATAATGCCATCCTGCTGATGCACGAAAAACAGCATTACCGTGCAAAAGGAATCCATGGCCTGCGAAGCTGGCTGCACGTCTATCGCAATAAGATGCAGGCGGTGCTTATCACCACGCTCACGACTATCGGAGGCTTGGTCCCGTTGATGGTAATGGCCGGAAGCGACTTCTGGCAAACGTTGGCCACCGTGGTCGTCTGGGGACTCGGCACCAGCACCATACTTGTAATACTGGTGATGGGTATTTGGGAAAAGACAGAATTAGTATCCCACTGAGACGAATAATGACCTTTGTGTCAGAACTTACCCAAATACAACTATTAAATTGAATTAGAGTTACAAAACAATGTTCACATTAAATAGTTCTCTGCTTCAATATTATTTCCGGCCAACAAATGGCCAACATTTCTTGCAAACGGGTGCTTTTACAAAATTTCAACAAAGGTTAGAATCTACGCCTAAATGTTCTGAAGGGATTATTGTGCATAGATGTGCAAAAATTCGCCTTCCGCCGGGCGTACAACGATTATCAACTAAAGGTACTCGGCCTGTAAGTGCGGCTTCTGCAAAAAATATAGCGTTTTATACTTCATGGGAAACCTGGCCACAGGATTTCAGGTGGGAAAAAATGGCAACTATATTAAGGCCATAAATTGTCTGGTTCATGCAGGTCCAAATTGAAATTGTTGAGTAACCCTATTGGCAAAAAGAAGGCTGTGGATCTTTTTGAAATGAAACCTAAAAATTAGACGTTTCTATTATCAAAACTCCCGGGTTAAAAGGCGAGGTTTCTATGATCACACTCAAAAACTTTAAAGAACATAATGAATATGTAGGATTGCCTGATCCTAAAAATGAGTACATTGACATCGGGCTATATGACAACAGTGAAATGCGGATGAAATCCGAGCCGGTCAAGATTGATTTCTACCGTATTTCGTACAAAAGGAACTATGGGGAAAATGGGGAGGATGCCGTATTGCTTTATAGTCCTGAACATCCACTGGAATGGGATCTTGAAGACCAGTTGAAAGGATATTATCTGCAGTTGAGCAAGGAGCTTATCAATGAGCACCGCTACCTGTTCCAAAATCATATGGAATACGGTCAGCATGAACCCTTGTATCTGACGGAAAATGAAGAAAAGGAAATAGAGGATATTTTTGAGTCGCTGCTGCGCCATTATGATGAGCAGCCGGAAAACACTTCCGTTTTAGTCTCCTATGCCCACGTACTGATGACGCTGATTGAAAACTTTTATAAGCGGCAATTCTCTACGGACATCAAAAAATACAATCGAATTGTAACCGAGTTTCAGCAGTTATTGCACGACTATTACAACCAGGAGGTCGAACAGCTACCTAACGTACAATATTTTGCGGATGAACTTCACCTGACATCCAACTATCTGGGAGATATCATCAAGCATCATACCGATAAAACGGCTATCGAAACCATTCACGATTACATCATACAGAAGGCCAAAGATTTGCTTCGCCAGAATAATTCGAACATGTCTCAAATAGCTTATGAACTTGGATTCGAGTATCCCAATAACTTCTCCAAGTTTTTTAAAAATCATACCGAGCAGACGCCTTCAGCATTCAGGAATAGTAATAAAGCAGCGGATACCAAGGCGTGAATTATTCATGTGCCATCCTGAAACCGCTCCGTCACTTCGGGCGGGACAAAATGGATGGTCCTTCTCATTGTTCGCTTGTCCCAACTATCGAGCCGGTACGATTTGCTCCTATCCATCCTTCGGTCTTCGTTCAGATGTTATGCCGGTAGATTATATACTTTGGATTCGACTATTATTCTGAAAATACTTTGCCAGCTTTTCTGTCAATAAACAGTAATATCTATAAGTCTTTGCGTAATAAGTATAGGACAAGGGTTTATGGATGTGATAAGTTTAGATTGATTTAAAGTTCAAAAAGCAAAGGAGAAAATCTTTATGATTTTAGAAGAAAAATATACGCTATCAAACGAGGTTGAGATCCCCAAACTGGGTCTCGGTACGTGGTTTATCAGTGATGAAGATGTCGTGCAGGCCGTGCAAGAGGCCGTAAAATCGGTTATCGTCATATTGATTCTGCCCAGGCCTACCAGAATGAACGCGGCGTAGGAGAAGGTATCCGGAAATCTGGTTTAGACCGAGAGGATATTTTTGTGACGACCAAGCTTGCTGTCGAAGTGAAGTCTTATGATGAGGCCGTCGCCTCTATTGATGAATCGCTCGAACGAATGGGGCTTGATTATATAGACCTGATGATAATCCACAGCCCGCAGCCATGGGCGGAATTCGGTGGAGAAGACCGCTATGAAGAAAGCAACCTGAAAGCCACTTATTGCCAAGCTGTAAAACAGTAAAATCTATAACGCTTTTTGTAATAAGTATAGGTTTAAGACACTTGCATGCAATAAGTTAAGACCGAATTAAAAAGACAATTAAGCGAGGAATATATTATGAAGATTACAAGAAATGGATCACAAGCTTCTGTTGAAGGACCTGAAGATTGGTTTACCGGTAGAGTTCGAATTGATCCACTATTTCAAACCGAAGAACCGGCACGCGGAGCGGGAGCCAATGTCACTTTTGAACCGGGCGCACGAACTGCCTGGCACACGCATCCACTGGGACAGACGTTGATTATAACATCCGGTAGCGGGAGGGTACAACGTGAGGGCGGCCCGATTGAAGAAGTAAATCCGGGTGATGTCGTTTGGTTCCCGGCCGGCGAAAAGCACTGGCACGGAGCCGCTCCCGACAAGGCGATGACACATATCGCTATCCAGGAAGCAAAGATGGAAAAGCTGTCGACTGGCTGGAAAAAGTAAGTAACGAGCAGTACGAAGGTAAGTAAGAAGAATATTGGAGTCAGAATACAGAAGTGAGAATCATTCTGACTCCTGCATTGTACTTCTATCCCAATTTATTGAACTGCAAAAAATAAATACTCTGTTTCATCCCGAACCCCGATCCGGGAATCTAGTAAGGATAACCAAAAGTGATAAGATTTCTATTTCTATCAAAGAATAGTTCCTGAGAGATCCTGATCCAGCGGCTGGCGGACAGGATGACAAAGTTTTTTTATCTGATATAACACATTAATTTCAATCAGAAATTGAAAAATTCATTATGAAAGCAGCGATTTATCACGGACCCGGTGATGTTCGGGTTGAAGAAATTGACGAACCTAAAATTCAGGATCCCGATGATGTTATTATGCGCGTGACCCATACCGCTATTTGCGGTTCGGATCTCTGGTTCTATAGAGGTTACGAAGAACATGAAGAAGGTTCTCGCGTAGGTCACGAGCCGATGGGTATTGTGGAAGAAGTCGGCGAAAACGTCCGCAATGTGAAGCCCGGTGACCGCGTGCTGTCCCCATTTGCTGTCAGTTGTGGAGAGTGTGAATTCTGTCGCAAGGGACTTTACACCTCCTGCCTTAAAGGCGGATTTTGGGGACCACACGGCAAGGAAGGAGCGCAAGCTGATAAAATCCGCGTGCCTCTTGCTAATGGAACATTAGTCCGCATCCCGGAACGATATGCGAACGACGAAGATATTCTTAAATCCATTCTTCCATTGACAGACGTGATGGCCACCGGTCATCACGCGGCAGTCTGCGCCGATGTTAAAGCAGGTGATACGGCCGTGGTGGTAGGCGATGGTGCGGTAGGATTATGTGCCATACTTGCATCCCAGCGATTAGGCGCTGAACGAATTATCGCGATGGGCCATCATGAAGATCGCCTTGAAATCGCAAAACAGTTTGGAGCCACAGAAACTATTGCAGCTCGCGGCAAAGAAGCTGTCAAACGGGTGCGGGAACTTACCTACGGTGGGGCGAATCATGTGCTCGAATGTGTGGGGTCTGCTTCGTCATTGGAAATGGCTGCCACTATCGCCCGGCCCGGTGGTACCGTGGGCTATGTAGGAGTACCTCACGTTGAAAACGCCGGTTTTCTACGTCCCCTTTTCTATGGAAACCTCACATTCAGAGGCGGCCCGGCCCCAGTTCGAAAATATGTTGAGGAGCTCATGAAAGATGTTTTGCAAGGAACGCTCAACCCGGCACCCGTTCTTGATAAAACGGTTGACCTTGACGGTGTCCCGGAAGGCTATCAGGCCATGGACAATAGGGAGGCGATTAAGGTAATGGTTAAACCATAAAAACATCGCTGTACTAAAGGGAGAGGCAATCTGCTACCCTTCTTTTAACACTTAGTAACCCGAGATGATATTGGAATTATGCCAACAGAAAAGAAAGAAAATACAGATAAAGATATTTTTGACAGACTGAAAGCCGGAGAACCTGTTCCAATGGATGATCCGGAATATCCGAAGATTCGTGAAGCGGTACATCGAACGATGGAATTAACAAGCCAATTGAATGCATCTACGCATATAAATAAAGTACGAAAGTATTTGGCAGAAATAATTGGAGAACAGGTTGATGAAAGTACGACTGTTTTCCCTCCATTCTATACCAATTTTGGAAAGTTTATCCGCTTGGGCCGCAATATTTTTATCAATCATGCCTGTTCATTTTTGGACCTTGGAGGCATTACCATTGAAGACGATGTAATGATCGCTCCAAGGGTAAATATCACGTCTGAGAATCACCCTGTGGAAACAGCAAATCGAAAGACGTTGGTTCCCAGTGCGGTGATCATCAAGCGTAATGCCTGGATTGGTACAGCTGCGTCGGTTATGCCTGGCGTCACGGTCGGAGAGAATGCCGTCGTGGCAGCCGGTGCAGTAGTGACCAAAGATGTGCCTGAAAACACGGTTGTAGCCGGAGTGCCGGCCAAAGTGGCCAAAGGATTAAAATTCGATTTAAAGATTTTGAAACCTAGCTGGGTCATCCGCCCCACCAGCTGGCGGACCAGGATTTGTGGGAATATTACCTTAGAAGATAGCTAGTTATTTCTTTGTCAGACGTTGAATTTGATTTTCAAATTCCTCTTCTCTGTTGTAGTTATATTTTTTAGATGTTTCTATTGCTTGTTTGTAAACATTAATAGCACCTTCAATGTTGTTATCCAATTCGTAGGTATTGGCTAAATAATTCATCAAGCCTACATCAAATGGGTAAGCCTCTACACTTCTTTGAAGTACTGTAATAGCTCCTGAATATCTTTCTTTTTCTCTTAAACTTGCGGCTAAGTCCACATATGATTCCGCAGATTGTTTGGCTGAACCTCCATACTTAGCCATAATGTAGTTTTCATGTTCTAAAAACGCACTATCGCTATAATCTTCATATAGCTTTTCAGGAAACGCCATGTCGGAAAAGACAAATTTCAACCCGTAATAATTGGACAGTAAAGTGGAAGACATGTGCCCCTCTTTTTCCATTTCTTTCCGTTCAAAACGCACGTTTGCAGGACGGTTTTCAGAAAGGACATCTACAAAGTTTTTCAATTCTTTTCGCATGCCATATTCTGTTCCGGATTCATAAGTACCTATCCCAAAAAATAGTGTTTTATTTAACGTTGGGTTAGCTTTTAAAAATGGTTTGACTTTTTTGGTCAGTTCCTCTCCATTCCACCACATAGCAGGACTCATTATGATAAAACCGTTAAATAAATCAGGTTTCTCAATAAAAGTGGAAGCAGCAAATAACCCTCCTAATGAATGCCCTTCTAAAACTCTAAATGAATTGGTTCTGTAATTTGAGTCCACAAAAGGAATCAGTTCTTCCTCAAAAAAATCCAAGAACTTTTTACCTCCTCCGCTCCCGGGATGATTTTCGCTAGTAGTTAGCGTAAAGTCCCTCATTCGATTTGTGCTTTCGATACCTACAACGATAATTGGTGGAATGCTGCCCGTCCTTGCCAAAACTTCCGTTGTTCCCACAACATGCCAAATATTCTGTAACCCATCGGTTAAATAGAGTACGGGATATCGAGCATCGGAAGCAGCATAATCCTTGGGCAAAGAAATTATTATTGGCCGCTCTTCATTTAAAATCGTTGACTTTAAGTATTGCTTGGTTCCAATTGTTAACTCAGTAGTATCTAGGTTTTTTTTAGTTTTTGATTCTTTTTGGGTGAGATTCGACTGACATCCGTTTAATAAAGTCAGAATTAGCAGGCTGTTTAAAATTATTTTCATCATTGCCTTTTTAGTTTTATATGAAGACGAATAACATTTCATTTTGTAACAATGATTAAATCAATTGGCTAAAGTAATTCGCATATCAACCTAATGCGGTTCCTGATTCTACCAATGGCAGTAGGCGTGAGTCTTCCAACGCCGCTGTCCGATGTCCTAAACCTGTCAAATATTCTTTGTTTGAAGAAAAAGCCATAAAACTCTGGAGCGACTTTTGGCGCACCAACATCACAAGGTCCCACCGTTCATCTTGAGGACCAATAAGATAATTACCCCCCTTCCCCAAAAACTCCAATTCGCCGCCACTTTCCCTAAGCAATGGCAAGGTATGGTCAATATACTTCTGAAAAGCCTCTGTCCCTGATATAGGTGTTGACGGTTTGAGATTAGGAGCCGTAGAATAATCAGCAATCTCCTTAAAACGGAGAAGGTTCAGCATTACTATTTCGGCCTGAATATTCCGGGCGAAGAATTTCGCTCCTGCTTCCTGTGTTACTTCTAAATATTTTTTATGCATTTACAGATATAATTTTATTTGTTTCCTTCCTTTGCCAACTTTTCACCTTTAGAATTTATGTCCTTTCAAAAAGCCGGCCATTCTGATTTTTGAGAAAATTTACCATGATATTAGTGTGATTAAGAAGGTACAATGGTTAGGCGTGGAGAATAGTAATTAGGAAGCAGCCGATTGATTTTTTTTTGTCAACTGCTCAAATAGTTAATGAATAGTCAAAGTCTTCAACACCAAAACTCAAAATGGCTGAACCGGTTTCAGGATCATCAGATAGCAAGCTTAAAGCACAAAACCTATTTTTCAATTTCGGGTATTAACTGCGGCTTCCACCAATACGGACTCAAATTCAGGCTGTATTTAGATCTATTCTTGTGTAATAATCTTTCGAATAAAGTACCTCTTGATGATGCAAGTCCTTTTGAATACTGCCAAGATTGTAAGGCAACAGACGGTTAGCCTTTTTTAAGATTTAGATGGAAAAAATTTATCGATCTACAATCATAATGCACAGACTCGTTAAAAACTCAAACTTTGTGCAAAATCTATGATCTATTGCATGCTTCACAAGAAATCACGGGATAAAAAATCTCGATAACTGCGTTTTACAGTTATTTTATGGCAGATAGCCCGAAACATATTATCACATCACCCTGGGCCTTACTCCATTCTTCAACAATTCTTCTCCTACTTTTTAGGACGTTTTGTACTTTTTGAAGCTGTCCACATCATTTATGTCGGTCTTGAATTCCAATATGGTTTCTAAGGAGTTCATTTTCTCAAGGTGTAATCTACTTTTTACCGGATATTTCAAAAGCCAGACTGAGTTCAAAGAACCAGCCTTGCTGCTTGCTTTGCATAACCGGGTTATCTCCCCAATCGAACCATGTAGTTGATGTTTCTACATTGTCATACAGGTCTATGCTTTTCCGGAAACGATAGCCCATCTTTGTACTCAATACCCAATTCTTCATAAGAGTTAGATCCAGATGAGGAATCAATTCTGACTGTCTTTCACGCACGTATCGACTTTGAGCTTCCCTATTTAGTTTAAAAATGCATTCCTCCCATTTGTATGTCAAGCCAATCCCTAAATTGTTTGAAATCGTATAGGTCATATCTGGCTCTAAAGGATCCATGGCATCCATTTCAAAGTATTCTGTCGGCTGCCAATCAAACCCAAAGACGGGCATGATAAAATTTCCGTTAACCTGCCGGACGTAAGCAATGCCATACTGATAATTAAAATGGGGATTACGATAATTGCTCAAGTAAACAGCCCCTGTAAAAGTAA
>JASFMR010000019.1:0-43915 GCA_050117475.1 Balneolaceae bacterium
CAACCTGGGAGACCCTTCGACTGCCGCTCAGGGTGACATCAGTTTTTTCAAGGAATTATTCGTTAGATTCTACGCGAACCTGCTTTTGGAGATACATTCGACTCCGGCCTTGAAGGCCTGCAAGGCCCCCGCTCAGTATGACACTGCCTTTAAGGTAATTAATAAAACCAAAGCGTCACCCTCCCAATCCTAAATTCATAGCCCTTACCGTCCGACCACAATGAAAGGCGCCCAGTATATCGGGTGATTGAACAGCGGGTGATGGATCATCTTCAGCTTCGCCTGACGCATCGCCTCTGCTTTCCGGCCGAAAGGAATCGAGGTATCCCAGCCCACCCTTCGCAGCAGGCTGTCTGCCCAATCCGCCTCCGATTGCTGATCCTTAAGCAGCTCTTTATAAAACTCATTCATCATGAATGCCGTAGACCGATCATATACATTCCACAGGCTCACTACCACAGTGGACGTTCCGGCATAAAAGAAGGAGCGCTGCATGCCCAGCATCCCCTCCCCCTTCACCACCTTGCCCAGCCCGGTGTTGCAGGCACTCAGTACTACCATCTCGGAATTGATGTTGAGGCCGAAAATTTCGGAGCTGCGCAGCAGTCCGTCCTCTTTGGAAGAAGCCGTAACCATTCCCTCTGCCGACAACGCCAGCCCGCTCCTGCGGGGATCACTTTCATCGATGATGCCGTGCGTGGCCAGGTGCACATACCTGTAGCTGGTATCTCGAACCATCCGTTTAAATGCCCCTTCTGATACGTTGTCCTTTTCCAGCACTGATACTTTTTTAAAATGCGAAGCAATAGAATCGACTTCGATGAGCGTGGACGGAAGGGCCGCCATCACGCTCTTAAAAGATCCGCCGATATTCTCTTTCGCTACATTCGATCCCGCTACCGCAAGCAAATCTTTGGGATGCTTTATATTCTGTTCCTTCAGCATCTTGAGGCTCGTAAGGGAAGGCTCATATTTGATCCGGTAGCGTTCAATCAAATACTGCCCGTTATTCAAAATTGCCTCAAAGGGGAGATACGCCAGGGCTCCGTCCGGCACAATTATTAGATTAGTGTAATTATCCAGGTCCTCTTCAAAAGGCTTGACCAACACTTTATACAGTTTGGCGGAGGCCGACTGAAGTTCACGTTGTGCCGCCTCGGCTAAGATAGCGTCCTTATAATCGGCCACCCAGGACGTCAGCTGGGTATCCAGCCGTCGATTGCCGGACAGCGAGAACTGCTCAACCCGGACCTTGTCCTGGCTGATTAAGAACATGATCAGCTCGTTGCCTGCCATCGCGTATTCCAGCACGGCCGTTTTTTCATCCGTCATCTCCTGCGCCTGCTCCAGGCTAACCGGCTCGGGGGATTTCAGTGATTTCAGCGCCGGGTATTTCTCGTGCAGGCTGCTTTCGTAAGCCGCGTAATCCAACTCGGCCGAGCGTATCTTTTGCTCGATAGCGGACTTCTTCTCCGAATTCTGCGTTCGTTCGAGTTGCGCATACAAATCGTTAATGTGGTTATTCTTCTTGTTGCGCATGATCCGAACCTCTTCGGGAAGCTGCTGTTCAATATTTTTAGCCGCTTTTTCCAGCTCATCTGTAAACGATCGGGCCTTGGCCTGCTCCACCAGCCGATAAGCGCGGGAAGTATTCTGCTCGTATTTGAGTACCCAGGAAGCCACTTTGGTATAAAAATCGGAGTGACGCTGAAAGTAGCCGGACTTGAGCTCCGACAAGGTCCCGGCATTTGACCGGTTCCTTTCAATAATGTCGATCGCCTTCTGACCGTAATAGATAGCGCTGTCAGAATCCATTTTATGAAATTCGGCAGCCAGCCTTTTGAGGGGATCCAGCCGGTCTTCGGGTGCCAGGTGCTCACTGTGAGCGAATGACTTTTTAAAATGGGAAAGGGCCGCCCTGTGATTACCCAAGCTGTCTTCCACTACACCTTTCCAGGTGGAGGCATTTCGCAGGACCAGGTGACTGCCGGTAGAGTCGCCGATAGCCTGCAAGGTATCTGCATACTGCAGGGCCCGCTCAAAATGACCGGCTTTGTATTCCAGCTGCGCCATGGAGCTGAGAGAAGAAGCGATGTCATAAGGATTGCCCACTTTCTCCCGGAGCTCCAGTGCCTTGCGGTACAACGGGGCTGCCTGTTTGTATTTGCCCTGGGCCCACAACAGTTTACCGATATTACGGGTCGTAGTGGCTATAGATTGAGGGGAATTTCCTAAACCCTCACTTAAATCCAGGCTTTGCCGGTAATAATCGAGCGCTTTGTCGTATTCCCCCAGTTCTTTGTAGAGCAGGCCGATGTTATTGAGGGTTGCAGCCGTGCGTTGGGGGATCCCGGACTGCCGGCTGTAGTCCAGGCTCTTGTTGTAGGCCACCAGGGCCTGGTCGTAATTCCCGAGTTCTAGCTGCACACCGGCAATAGAATCATAAATACCGGATAGCAAATTTACGTCCCCCAGCTTTTCCCGAATTTTAAGACTCTTTGTATAATTTTCTAACGCCTTGTCATACAAAGAAAACTTTTCATAAATCGAGCCAATATTACCGAGTGTAATTGCCATACTTCGCTGGTTTCTCAAGCCTTTAAAATATGGAAATGCTTTCTTACGAAATTCAAGTGACTTCCCCAGATCACCTTTACTGTAATAGACCCCTCCCATGTTGTCGTAAACCACCCCGATCAGCAGGCTGTCGCCGGATTCTTCGGCCAGGGGCAAAGATTTTTGATAATATTTCAAGGCCAGATCCGGTTTACCCATACGATTTGAAGACAATCCCATGCTATTAAGGATATCCCCTCGGTTGTAGGCATCATTAGCCGGGTGCTTCACCATCAGCAGCATCTTATACAGCTTCATGGCCTGCGGGTTTTTGGAACTGTACATCAATGCGCTGGCATATTCCTTGCCGGCCTTCAGCCAGCCGGCGGTGTCCCGGACCTGCCGGTACAAGCGGTAGGCTTCCCCGTAGTAAAATTCGGCCTGTTTGTTATGTCCGCTGTCGTCGAAGCTTTTGCCCCGCCGGAACAGCGAGTCCGCCAGCTGCTGGCTTTGCCCCAGACCACAGATCGGGAGAAAAAATAACATCCCCCAGCATAACAGAAGCCGTTTTTTCTTCATTTAAATGTCCTTGATAAAATTTTCTAAGCCGTGAATTAATTCACATTACGTATAAGTTAAAAAGTTTGGCATTTGTACCAAATTATTGAATCTTACAATCGTACTTTCTAAACTGGGTTCTTCACCAAGAGATAAGAAGCTTTATCCCAGGACTAATTTTTCTTTCCTGAAAATTAGTTACAGGATTATCATCAAAGGTGAATGATTAGGATTGAGAGTACGCGCACTACAACCAAAATCAAATCAGGAGACTACTATGGCACATCTCGCAGCAATGCCGGACCAAGGTGATACATCGACAAAAAAAGATGACGATTCAACAAGTGGTGGCGGCGGCTAACCATTGGGAATAAAACCTAAATTTAACCGGGTCATGCAAGCGCATGGCCTTTTTTATTGGCCAATAAAGATAAACGGGGCCCAGAATTTAGGTTGGGCGTAGCGCCCTTCCCGAATCATGGCACGTTTGGCATCTCTGAGGGCCCGCGACATGGGCGTTTCCTGCTCGTTCTTGTCGTAGAAATCCACCATGAGCCGGGCCGTGGAGCGGTCATCCACATTCCAGAGTGAAACCAGCAGGTCTTTGGCCCCGGCGTATTGGAATGCCCGGCTGAGGCTCATCATTCCCTCTCCCTTGGCCATCTTCCCGATGCCCGTCTTACAGGCGCTCAGGGTCACTAGCCGGGCCGCAAGGTGAAGATTATAAATCTCAGACGCATGCAGAATACCGTCCTCGGTTCCGTCTTTGGAGGGCGAAAAAACAATCCCCGACTGCCCGGGGTGATTTTCCGAAACGAAAGCGTGCGTAGCAAGGTGAATGTATTTATAGTTTGAAAGCGGGAGCGACTTAAACGCTTTTTCCGTGGCCGCGGCATCCACAAAGATATCGGCAGCCTTTTTATCGGATTTCAGGAACGACCAAAAACCGGTCGGCTTGTTGAACAGGGTAACCAAGTCTTTCACTTCAGTCTCGCTGAGCGGCAAGGCCGATAGGGGGCGATCCAGTCCGGGATACAGCGACCGCTGCTTCGAGGGGGAAAGGTCGCGAAACACCGGGGCAAAACCCAAGAACGCTTTCTGGCCGGCCGGGGCCGCCGCTTTCTCGCTCAAATTCAAATAGGTCGCAGAAGGGGCATAACTGACGGTATAATCATTAACCAGGTACGGGAGCGTTCGGAAGGTGCTGTCTAACGATGTTGATTTAGTCACCAGGCATTCAAACGGCAAAAGGTCAAGCGGGCCGTCGGGGACGATGAGCAATTGTTTTCCCTTAATAAGGTCTTTCAGCGGCTCAAAGAGTTGCTTGTACAGCCGGTAACTAATTACAGAAAAATCGGCCGGGTTATTGTTTGCCTTGATAGCCTGCCGATACTTGGCAATTTCATGACTGATCAAAGAATCGGACACCACCCTCCGGAGGTGAAATTCCTCCTTCGAGATCACAAAAGCATACAGGGAGTCCGTACCCGCAAAATATTCAATCATGGTCTGCCCGGGAGACAAAATGTGCTGCCGGACTTTCCAGCTCGGGACCTTAGCATGGCGGTATTTGAGTTTATAATACCTGGGATAATCCTTCTCCAACTTTCGGATGTGAGACTCCAGCTTCCGGTGGACATGAAAAAGGGAGTCTTCCAGGGCGATTCGCTTTAGGGAATCACTTGGCTGGGGCGATCCCGCCAGGGAGGTAAGCTTCTGCTGCAGCTTGGTCAGATGTGTTTCCAGCAGTTGTCCCCGGTGCAATAGGGAATCCGGGATCCCCGCAAAGTGCTCAGCATTGGTTTTCTGCAGCTGTTCCAGCAGGATTTGATCTTTGCTCTTCTCGGCAAAATAGAAAGCGTATTCTTTATAGTCGGCGTTTCCCGTTTGTCGTGCCAGCGTAAACGCAGTCTCAAATCCTTCCTGGTAGAGGTTATGGGTGCGTTCGCGCAACAGGAATTTCGAACCCTCGCGATTCAGCGAATACTGCAATTTTTCAATCAGCTGTACCGCCTGCAAATACGTATGCAGCGACCGATCCATCAAATCCGAATCCCCTCTTTGTTCAGAATATTCATGCAGCGTACCGGCTTTGAACTCCAGGGTCTTCAATAACTTTTCGGGATATACAATTTGTTCCAGTTTCGGGTTTTGGAGTCCGCTTTCCTCGCTGTATCCTTTAACAAATAGGGGTAGTGCCTTTTTAAAATAGCGCAGGGCTGTCGGGTAGTTCTCCAGCAGACTATAAGTTTCGCCCATCCTGGTATAGGTTTCCCCGATAAATGGGTGGGTGGGGGACAGGAATTTGAGGTTCGTTTCCAGGTCTTTCTGGTAGTAATCCAGGGCTCTTTGATATTCGCCCTTCTTGGCATACGCCTGTCCCAGGTTGTGGTAGACATTGGCCAGTTCCGGATGTCCGTCGGGGAATCGTTTGAGATGCAGGACCTTGGCCTTTTCATAATAGGAGATGGCCTTGTCATACTTTTTCATATCATAGTAGAGGGCGCCCAGGTTTTGATAGTTAATGGCAATATCGGGATGGGTTGGTTCCAGTATTTTTTTACGGATGGTCAGTGCTTTTTCGAGGTACCCGGCCGCTTGTTTAAGCTTCCCCATTTCCGTGTAAATCGCTCCCACATTACTGTATCCCGTAGCCACGAGCTTATGGTTTTCCCCGTAGAATTTTCGCAGGATGTTAACCGCGTTTTTCAAGTATTCCAGGGAGCGCTGGTAATCCCCGTGGTAATAATAAACGATGGCCATGTTATTATAATCCTTGGCCAGGTCAGGATGTTCTTTAGGAAGAATGTCCCGATCGAGGTTCAGCGACTTGTGATAGTATTTCAGGGCGTTTTCGGTCTCTCCGTTATGATCATAGCTGATCCCCAAACTGTTATAGATGCGGCTCAGCAACTGTTTATCCCGAAGATGATGCCGGTGATACAGCCCCTCTGCTTTGTGGAATTCTTCAATGGCTTCTGCATAATTGCCCTGCCAGTCGTATACATCCCCGATGCCCGCAACCAGCCGTATCTTCATGGGAACATCTTTTTCCGAATCGTTGGAAAGTCCCAATGCTTGCCGGTACAGCTGCAACGCTTTTTCGTAATTGGCACGGGTCTCCGCAATAATCCCTTTCTGGAGGCGGGCCTTGAGCTGAAAGAGGTGATCGTCAAACTGCTTACGTTGGCAGATATCCTCTGCCTGTTCGATATATCGGCTGGCCTCATCCAGTTTATCCTGGTTCCATTTGTTGATGCTCAGGTGATACAGGGCTTCCACCTTTCTATCCCACGCTCCGGCCCGGCCATAGAGCTCCGCCGCCTTCTTGAAGTAGGTACTGGAAGAATCATACCGGGCATTCCAGCTGAGTGAATCCGCCTTGCTGTAAACCTCAAACGCTTCCAGGGTGTCGACTCGGCTCTGCTGGGCCCATCCCGCGATAGGAAGCAAGATTAGAAGTATTCCCAGGATGTGCATCGCTTGATGGGTAGGCAGGTTTGGGGCCCTTTGTGTCGTCATAGCAGCTTGTTTGATGGAAGTATCTTCTCTTAAACAACTCTATGATAAGTAGATGAGAAATAAAAGGCTAAAGGAAAGTTATTATTAATCTTGGTGCAGGAACGTTGAATACGATTGCCATGCCGGGCACATTATCAGCTGGTAGAAGCTGCCTTCTGGTTTTTGGCAGATATTGGCCTTATTTAACCGTAAGTCAAAGACTTACGGAATCGAGGTATTTGTCCCTCTTTTTGACTTCTCCCTGCCACGGCAGGGGAGAAAACAAGGGTGGATCATGAATCCTTAAACATGGAATTTACAAAGAGCTCGCGGTCGAACACCTGCAGATCTTCAATGCTCTCACCAACTCCGATATATTTTACAGGCACGTCCAGCTCGTTGGATACCCCGATGACGATACCCCCTTTTGCCGTGCCGTCCAGTTTGGTAAGCACCAAGCCCGTGATATCCACAAAATCGGTGAATGCCTTCGCCTGCTGCATGGCATTCTGTCCGGTGGAGGCGTCAAGGACCAGCAACACCTCATGGGGGGCTCCATCTACCACCTTGCCCATCACGCGTTTGATTTTCGCCAGCTCCTGCATAAGCGACTTCTTATTATGGAGGCGTCCGGCCGTATCCACCAGTGCAATGTCTGCGTTACGGGCCTTCGCCGCCGAAACGGTGTCATAGGCTACCGCCGCCGGATCCGCATTTTGTCCCTGCTGAATGATAGGAACATCAGCCCGCTCGCTCCAGATCTTCAGCTGGTCGACCGCAGCTGCACGAAAGGTATCCGCCGCGCCGAGCATCACATTTTTACCGGCCTTTTTATATAGGTGAGCCAACTTCCCGATTGTTGTCGTTTTACCCACCCCATTGACCCCCACAATCATCACAATATGCGGCTTTTGGGGGAATTCGGCGTCAAATTCGGCAGGTTTGTCGGGAGCATGATCCTTAAGCAAGGCAATGATCTCCTCACGCAGAATCTTCTGCAACTCGCTGCTGTTCAAATATTTGTCCCGGGCCACCCGTTCCTCGATACGGTCGATAATCTCAAGAGTCGTCTTGACCCCTACATCGGAAGTAATGAGAATCTCTTCGAGCTCGTCAAGCACTTCGGCATCCACGGTATCCTTGCCGACAATCGCCTTGCCGATCTTTTCCATAATGCCGGAGCGGCTCTTCTCGAGTCCTTTTTCGACCTTTTCTTTTTGCTTAAGACCTATTTTTTCTAGAAAACCCATATAATGTGTACATGCTTGCAATTACCGCGCCCGATCGCCGGGAGATTCACAGAGTATCTGTTTATGGACGAAAGCCGGTATAATTGGTGTTCAAAAGTTAAGAAAACGATGATTTGATCAATTGAATTCAGCGCCTTTGCGAATCTCATTGAACCGGTGAAGATAATCAAAGAAGGAGAAAATCATAAGAGCCAGCGAAGCACCCATCAAATAATTATGTACAACCGTTGCTTCGGGATAGAAAAAGGCAGAGAGCCAGTACAATCCCAATACATTAACGCTAATCTTTCCGGACATCACCGCCATAGCAACCTTGCCGCGAATCTTACGGATATAAAGCGAACCGCTCATAATTATCAGATCACGGACGATCTCAACGATAAAAAACCACAGCGGGATAATCCCGATATAAACAGCATAGAGAAACAGGATAAAAGCACAGAATTTATCGGCAATCGGATCCAGTACTTTTCCCCACTCCGAAATATCATTATTATGCCGTGCCAGATACCCGTCCAGGTAATCCGAAAAAATGCCGTACATGACCAGTAGGGTAATTAGCCAGTCGACCTGTTGTCCATTCGCATAATGCAGATAGACGATGGGAAAGGCCACCAGGATGCGGGTAAATGAAATAAAGTTTGACCATGTAAAGAGGGTCTGTTTAACCTGCACCTTTTTCTGATCTATATTGAATGTTTCAGGCAATGGAAACCTATATCTTTCTTATCATTAGCGTCAAATTGATCAAATCGTCATTACACTAAGATACATAAAATTCTTGCTATGAACGATTCCCACAAACTTATCGAGCGAACCATTTCCTCGAAAGAAATTTTTAACGGTAAATTGCTCCATGTATTTTTGGATGAAGCCCGTCTTCCGGATGGTTCGACTTCAACCCGCGAATGGATCAAGCATCCGGGGGCTTCAGCTGTTTTGCCGGTATTCGAAAACGGGGATGTGATGCTAGTACGTCAATTCCGCTACCCGATGGCACAAATTTTTTACGAAGTGCCGGCCGGAAAAATCGATCCCCATGAAAATGCTGATACCACGGCCGTACGCGAACTCAAAGAAGAAGCGGGATTAAGATGTAAGCAATTCGAATACGTAGGACATTTTTATCCCGGTATTGGCTATTCTGACGAAATTATCCACATCTATACAGCCTGGGATATTACTACATACGAGCAACAGGTAGATGATGATGAATTTCTGCTAAAAGAACGTATGCCGTTCTCCAAGGCAATAGAAATGGTGCACCGCGGAGAAATATCGGATGGAAAGACGGTGATTTCCCTATTGCGATCGTGGCACTGGTGGAAAGAGCGAGGTCCATTTGAGATCTAGAATCTCAATGAACCAGGCATTAGGAATACGTATTACCTGATGCGTAACCCGAATTTCTGAGAACTAATTAATTTAGATCCTTAAATAAATCAGGATGACCTAATTTTAATTACAAAATAATCTCCTCTTCCACGGCCAAATCGTAGAGCGACTGGTGCAGGTCGCTGTCGCTGATGGCACCGCGTTTGATCAATTCTTCCACCTCATCCCCGCGCAACAATAAAATGCAGCCCATCTGATTCAGCACCTCATCAAATTTCCGGGGATCCGCCATTGAAAGCTTTTTCAAGTCGATGCCTTCCGGGTTTTTTGTAATGTTCACAAGACAGTAGAAGTTGTCGGTCTTATCTTCATTATCTTCATCACCGAATCCGAATATCTCCAGTTTTGTCTCTTCTTTTTTTAGCATATAAAAATAAATCCAATTAAGTATTTGCTTCGTATAAATAACTGAGCAGGTAAACCCTGCCTGTGTTGAACCTTGGTTACATGAGTGACCGTTGACAGGCTTCCGGGAGGGCGACCCGGGAGCCTTTATTTATACCGCTCCAGGAAGTCGCGCGCTTTGATTAATTCTTCCACTTCATCGGTGTCCCGATCGATAACGGCTACTTGAAATAAGCTGACAATTGCCTGGTTCTCGATACATGCAATTGTTTCATCTATTGAATCACACTCCTCTTGTTCACTCACCAAATCATTAATCCCCTTAACAACATAACGATAATTCTTGAGTTTCTTTTTTTGTTTTGAGGATCCATTTGTGCCCGGCTCATTAAAGTATTCGCGAAGGGCTTCTTCGGTTACATACCATTGAACACCAAGCTTGCGAGCCCTGATTTTCCCTTCCCTCAGGTATGTACGTATGGTCATCTTACTAAGCCCCAGCTGTTCATGGAGATCATCCACCGAATAAAGCGTCAGGCTACCAATTTGCTTAGGCATGTCGCACAAAAACCGTTTATGTTTGCCAAAATTTTTATTTTCAACGTGTTTTAAAAGTTAACATTATATCGATAATACTTAAAGATTATTTATTATTAATTATAGATTACTTCACTGTTTAACATCTAATGAAAGAATAACTTGTTTCGTATAAGCTAATCATCGTATATTATAAATAGTTACTTGAAAATAAAGCTCTGCAAGCGCAGGGCTTTTGTTGTTTTATCCCATCTTTAGTAACGCCTAATCGCTAATATTACGTGACTACGGCATTCCCCTTATCCATCATTGGTAATTCTCCTTTCTGGCGAATAAACTTTCGTGACAGCCTTAAAGACAAACTCATCCCGATTCCGACTTTAGTCAAGGAATCTGAAGCTAAGCTTTTGTTGGACAGGTATTGATTATGCTTGAAATGCCTCGGGGCGGCTTCCCCGGAATGACGATCTGATGTTGGGTTACTAAATCTATTATGGGCTATTCCATTTCTGCGCCGTCCATTGTCAACTCGAACCGCCGGCCGGCGGCGAGGGATCATTTGTAATACGAATTTTATCCTATATCCCAAAAGATTTCTCTCTGCACCGTTACACGGGCTCCGTTCGAAATGACAAGTTTTAATTTTTGTTCAGGGGTTTTGGCCGCAAATCAGGGACTTACGGAATCCGGTCAATAGCCCTTTGAGGACCCTCTTTTGATTTCTCCCTGCGTGCACGGAGAATGACTCCTTACAAAGATTTGAATTTAATCCATTTAAATGAGGATATATGTTCTATATCCCAAAATTTTTCCTGACAATAGTTATACTTCTTATATCGTGTGTATTACATAATACAACAAACTGATAGTCGGATTGTCTGCTGAACAAATACAAATTTGGGTACAAAAAATTTCGGAATCGGACCGGGAAGCTTTTGATAAGCTGTTCCGGCTCCTGTACCCCCGGCTTGTCCGTTACTCATATAAGTATGTGCACAATAAGGCATCTGCCGCCGATATTGTTCAGGATGCTTTTATCGCACTTTGGAAAAAACGGAGTAGGCTGGATCCGCAGCGTTCGGTTAAAGCCTATTTGTATCAGACCGTTCGAAACCGTTCGTTGAATTATCTTCGGGATCATTCAAACGAAACTGTCGGTTTAGAATCACTGAATGATTCTGGCATGAGGACGAAAGCGAATACCAAACAACAAAGCGAATCTGATGAGCGCATGGATTTGCTTAAAAACTGGATTACAGATCTGCCCGAACGTCAACGCGAAGCTTTTGAACTTAGCCGTTTTGAGGGGCTTGATCACGATGAAATTGCCAGCGTGATGAACGTCTCTTCCAATACGGTTAATAATCACATTGTGGCAGCCTTAAAACGTTTGAGAGACCGCTACAATGTTTACCTAAAAGAAAAAAAGATAAGTTATGACTGACCATTCCGGACATAACGACAAAAAAAACATTTCCTTTTTTGATCAATTCGCTTCAGAAGAGAAAGAGGAGATCCGGGATATTTGGGAAAAAAGTGGCCGGATAACCGTTGATACCCCTGCTATTACTGAAGATGAGATAGAAAATGCCTTGTCAGAGGTTCATAAAAGTATTGATCAAAAACAGAAATCGAGCTCGAAGTCCCGTTGGAAGTGGCTGGCGGCAGCTGCTGTCGCTTTGGTGATTGCAGGATCCGGGTGGTTTCTGTACCCTCAAACCGTGCGTGCTCCCCGGGGTAAGATTACTACGGTTGAATTGCCGGATGGTTCTAATGTTGAATTAAACAGTGGGGCTGAGATCCGGTATAATCGACTTTTTTCTGTTACCAACAGGGATATTCAACTGGATGGCGAGGCTTTCTTTTCGGTTAAAAAAGGAGATCACCGCTTTATCGTCAGCACCCATAATACAAAGGTGGAGGTAACGGGTACCAAATTTAATGTCCGTTCGTGGAGTGATGAACCTGCGGGTAGAACCGAAGTTACCGTCAGTGAAGGGGCCGTACATTTTTATCCCGATAAAAAACCCGGTCGTACAGTAATTATTCACCCGGGTCAATTGAGTGCTTTTTCAACAGGCATGCAAAATCCAACAAAACCCAAAACCGTTCCTGTTAATCGTTTTCTTGGATGGCGGCAGCAAAAACTTATTTTCAATGACCGATCGTTGCCGGTTATATTCCATGAGCTGGAACGTCGGTATGACACCACCATACGGCTGGAAGCCAGGCTGGCAACTCACGAGACCCTGACAGCTTATTATGCCGAACCCAAAAGCATAGAATCTGTCTTGAAAGATATTTGCAGGGTAAAGGGACTTCGTTTTTCCAAAACAGCCAATGGGTACCGCGTATACGAGTAAATATTAATCCGGGCGCTTGAACAGCAGATAACTATACGTTAATGAAATACCGCTCCGTTCATATCTGGCTTTGTATACTTTTTGTTCTGATTGGTCAATGCTCTTTATATGCCCAGGAACAACGGGATAAACAATATTCGTATGATTTCAGAGGTAAAAAGCTATCCAGTGTACTGGAAGAAATTGCCACGGAAACCGGTATCGACCTGGTATACGACCCGCAGATAGTCAAAGGAATTTCCATTTACAAGCGGATTCAGAACCGTACGGTCCCGAATGTGCTTAACAAAGTACTGAAAGACACGGAACTCGATTTTGTAACACTTTCCTCCGGCACCGTCGTCATTGTAAAAAAAGTGAATGAAGCCCCGGCTTATGGCTCATTTGCAGGTACAGTCATAGACCGTAATACCGGAGAACCATTGCCGGGCGCCACGGTAATGCTCGCCAATGCATCCGGGGGCACAAGCACCGGTCCTTCCGGGGACTTCAGTTTAAATCACATGCTTTCCGGCTCATACAAGATTATTTTCAGTTATGTTGGGTATAATGCTGTCACTAAGACGATCCGTATAAAACCCAACAGGAATGTTCGCCAAAAGGTCGCCTTAAAAGCCAGGCCTGTTGATTTTACGCCGATAGTGGTGACCGACCACCTTCTTCAGTTGCCAGGGGGACCGGGCAGCAAAAAATCAATAGATCCCCACAGCCCTTGGGAACCGGCAGGAAAAATGCGAGACGCCATCCGCAGCCTTAGTCTCTTTTCAGGTGTTCAATACGGGTTGCCCATGACTGACCTTCACTTACAGGGTGGACAGCGTGGAGAACATCGCATTCTACTGGACGGTGTTCCCGTCTATAATCCGTATAGTTTTGGGGAAATGTTCAGTGCCTTCAGTCCTTTTGCCATCAATAAAGTGGAGCTCTACAAAGCGGGATACGATGTGACCGAAGGTAGTCAAATAGCCGGCCTCATTAACCTCAACCACAACGTCAATAGCATAAACCGGGATCAGGCATTGATCCAGGGCGACCCATTAAGCATAAACCTGAGGGGCGACCTATCTGTTGAGGGAAAAGGCCATTCGAATTTAAAGGTCATGGCTGCCGCCCGATCCAATTATTGGGATATTTACAAAGAGCCGAGGCTTCAACAGACTTTACAAAACTGGGATACGTTAGACCCTTTGATAACGAATCTGCTCATTAATTCGGATACCAATGCCTCTCTTTATAACCCCAGCAAACACATTTCGGATGTTCGCTTTTATGATGTCCATCTGGCCTCCACATACCAAATCGATTCCTATAAAACGTTGAACACCTCATTCTATGCCGGAAAGAATTATGTCAACACCGATCTCCTCAGGCAGGCCCCGGAATCCGGAAACCTGCCTCAATTTCTTTATGCCCGTGACGAATACCGATGGAATAATTTTATGGGACAAGTTACATACCATTTCCTGGCATCATCCCGGTTAGATCTTTCAACCCAGATCAGTTTCAGTTCCAACCAATTACACCACCGCTATCTGATAGGAACGAGTTATACCCCAAATATTCCTGACTTAGGCATTTCGGCAGATGCAGCTTTTGCCAATCTTCAGTCGGCAGGCGATGCAAACCTGCTTCCTACCCAAAAAAATGAAAATAGCATTCGCCATGTAATTATCAGTTCAGACGGCAGCTACAGCTTTAATCCGCATTTTAATCTTGAAGCTGGAATACAAGCCGATCATGTCGAATCACGAGTAAGCCTTGCCGACCTTTTTTACCTGCCGACGCTATCCGATCAGCACTCTACTTTTTTCAGTACCTATTTGAATGGAAACTGGAGGTTCGGGACATATTGGAAACTGGTTGCCGGGAATAGGCTGACATTTGATAACACCTCAGCGACTTTTTATGCGGAACCACGGGCAAGCCTACAAATTGATCGGCCTAATAGCGGCCTTGGTTATTGGTCAGCCCATATTTCGGGGGGACTCTATCGCCAGTTTGTCAATCAATATGAAATCACAAATCCGGGTCCCACCTCATTAGTTCCCTCATTTACCATTTGGTCTCATGCCGGCACATCCAAAAAGCCAAAAGCATGGCATCTGTCAGGTTCATTCCACCTGGAACCAACATCGACCACAACATTAAACCTTGAACTCTTTTACAAATGGCAACCTATTACTTATACCGTCTCATATCAAAATTTACTGCAGGGTACCGCACTTAACCGTTCACAATTCTCTGCATTTGCGGAGATGACAAAAATGCGAACTTTCGGGACCGGTTTCCGGCTAAACCAGTCGCTGGGATCCGGGATTAAGCTAATGGCCAGTTATGACTACAGTTTCAACAGGATTAATATGGAATCACAGTTTGGCAAAGTGCTGCCCGCCCCCTGGAACGAGCCTCATCGTTTTCAACTCCGTGCCCTGTGGCACATAGTGCATAACCTGACGGCCGTTACAAAATGGCAGAGCATCTTTGGGCGTAAGTGGGGCTTTCGGCAATCTTACTATAATTACTTGTATTACCAGGGAAACAAAACCATAGGCGGCTATTCGTTCTCGCACCCTGAAAAAGACCGTCTGAGCCCATTTCATCAGCTTGACTTATCCCTTATATACAAACCCACCCTCTCGCTTATCAATCTGAAAGTCAGATTAGACTTAGTCAATCTCCTTGGCAGGCGTAACACCATTGACTGGAGTCTTAAACCCGTGCAGCAGGGCGATACAACACAATATAAAATTCAGAAAAGGGCGATGCCCGGCTTTACCCCTTCAATAAGTCTCGAATTGCAACTTTAGAATCCAATATTTGCCCTTCGCAAGCAATGGGATTATCAGACCCCCTTTCCCTGATTTTCCATAATTCTATCTGTTCCAACTTTTTTAAAGAATCAGATAGGTAGTGCTAGAATTTATTGTGTATAAACACCGGATATACTCAATAACTCGTACCCAAAACACCGAGAGACGTCGTACCGGGGCATTTGAATTCAATTGTGCCCCGGTATTTTAAAAATCGTGGTTTAGGATCTTTAAAAATATGATGCAAAGAATGTATTCGTCACATATAACCCTGGTTCTGGAGTTTCTTTTCCTATTTCCAGTATTTATTTCCTGTGGAAATATTTCTTCAGATCCCGGTCTAACCACAATTTTCCATTGGAAAGAAGACCCTGAGATAACCGAAGCCAATGACCAAAAGCTGACGGAAGAACAGCAAAACCAATATCGAAGAGACGCTGAAATTTTAGCCGTCCGATATATAAATACAAAAGATTCCACACAGACAGAGATCCCAAATGGACTTATTAATCTTCTCTACAACGGATTGGTCCATATTGCCACGTCGGATCTATCTGAAGCCTATGAAGTGACTAAGTCTTACCCTATACATGCCCGAATGCCCAAGCCTCGCGATATCATTATATATCCCGATAGCAGTGCCTCCTGGATTACCGCCTGGCGGAATGGAAAAACGATCACCGGCAACAAAGAGATAGATGCTCTTATCAGCCAATTTAATTTTACATTGACCGATTACCGGGAATTAGAAGCCCTCCCTGAATGTCGGGCAACCTTGGAATCTGATCATGCTATTAACAGCTATGCCGTTGCCCGGCTATTTGAGAATCTGGACACGATCAAAAAAGCAGGGTCCGATTCTTTCACAGATGAAAATGATATCAGCGTTCTTTTCTTTGATGATCATCTGCAATACCGTTTTGTATACGGCTACGGCGACTGTCCGGCGGGATGTATCTATCAACACGTGTGGAAGTTTCATGTTTACCGGGATGGTTCCGTCAAGTTCAACGGTGAAGAAGGACCTTTGCCCAGTTAAAGGAGGCAGCGATTTGTAACAGAATCAGTAGTATTAGCATTGTATAAAGCCAAATCCATCGACGAAGAAGGCTACAAAATTCGGTTTATTCTCCCAGTGAAGTTGAAAAAGGAAGAGACCCGACTCCGCAGATTTTCCATCCTCATTAAATCCTGTGAAGACAAAAAGATCCTCCTTTACGTTAGTGATGATAATTAATCAACTAGTTAGTTATTAAATTTTATTCCAATTCCACATGCCGTAATGTACTGATTGGGGCAAGCTGTAACCGGATTGGTTCAGAGTGAGTATTATTTGTCCCCTGAGATGGGATTCGTAGGAAATAAGATATCCAAAAAATGTAAATACACCCCGCGGATACCCTTTTAGCTCCCCCATTTTTTTGTACCCGCACTCCAGGATTTTTGCCACAGCTTCGGAGGATTTTATTAACTGATACCTGATCATATCACGGCTGTATTCCTTGTCTTTCTCAAACAGTCTTTGCCCCTCTATAAATTCTCTTCCTATTTTATCGAGCCTCCAATAACGCACATTATGCATTAGCCTAAACTTCATACACGGTGAAGTATCCATCTCTCCACGAAATGCAGAACAACATACCGAATCATTTATAGCGTCCAGTAGTAATAAGTTAACCCGGTTATTTATCAGCCAAGTCTCAATTAACTGATCCTTCATACCCAAAAAATTTATTCAATACAGATCAAATTACTTTTCTTGATTCAACCGGCAATCAAATATTGGTTTATAACTAATATTTACAAATAAACTACAAAAGGGAGGTAACCATTAGATCTTATTCCAATCCCAGATATCATAGCTTACAGACTTGGAAAGATCGGCTCCGCATTGTTTCAAGGTAAGCATTATATTCCCGCGATGATGGGATTCGTGAGAAATCAGGTAGCCCATCAATGTAATAGCTCCCCGCGGGTAACCTTTTATCTTCCCCCCGTTTTCAAATCCTTTTCTCAATATTACCTCAATGGCTTCCGAGGATTTAATAAGCTTATATCTAAGCAAATCTTTATCAAGCTCTTTTTTAGGTGATAGGGTCTCCTGTTTATTCGACATCCCATTACCCAGCTTATCAATTTTCCAGAGACGCACATTATGAAGGTGTACAAATTGCTCAGCCGGCGTACTCCCATCTCGATCAGAAAGCGTCGTATAAAGCCCATTGTCACCAATTTCATCCAATAACAGCAAATTGACGCGATTATTAATTCGCCATGTTTCAATAAACTGATGTACCATCAGAAAAACCGTTAAATATCACAAGTTATTGAGACCACAATTTGAGAATTTGTGACAATTTAGCAGAAAAAAGGAGATCAACAAATAAACAGTTAAAAGAAATCCAAAAGAGAGGCTGCTAAAATACCTGTATTTACTTCCTCAAATGGGTGACTCGTAGCCGGTAATACACACAGTTCGCCTTCATTTATTTTCTTGTAGATCTCAATAGTGTTATTTAGACTGGCTGTAGTATCTTGATCTCCTATATGAAACCGAATGGGAAGTTTAAACTTTGGCCAATCTTCCCGCTTAACAGTCGGATGATTTCCAAGGTATTGAAGCATATCCCTGGTTCGCTCAACCACTCGTTCCCAACCGTAGATATGGAGTTGATTTAGCTGTTCGGCAAAATGGGGAACTTTTTCTTTTATTTTTGCGGGATGTAGATAGCGGCATTCCCGCTTGGCCGTATCATTATTCCATTCCAGTATTGTTCCCAGGGTAGCCACCTTTTGAATTACTTTTGGTTCCTGTTTAGCCAGGCCCAAAGCTACATATCCCCCCATACTATACCCAAAAATGTTAATTTTATTGATGTTGTGTTCTTCCAGGAATCCAAGCACATTCTCGATAAAATATTCAATCCTGAACGGACTATTGGTTGAAGTGGCCTCCCCATGTCCCTCAAAATCCAGGCGATAAACATCAAAATGGTTGTTTAATTTTGGCACCAGTGCCTCAAACTGGGTTTTATCCCCGAGCGCCCCATGCAATAGCAGTAGTTTCTTCATATTTTTATTTCTCATTATTCGGGAAAAGATTAAAGCCCCCCATCCGATTTAAGCTCTAAAACCTCGGATATAAGAACTTCGTATCCGCTATACCACTTGTTATAAAGTTGCTTTGCTTTCTGATGATCCGGATGACGAGAAAACTTTTTCAACATTTCCAAACTGGACCAGTAATAGGTTACCGCCTGTTTATCCTCCTCAGTGTTCATCCAACTCTCTTTCCCCAGAAATCCGGGATTTGAAATTGCTGCTTCGTCAATTAGATCATTAAAATGGTTAAATTTTTCATCAGCTCGTTTCATTCGGAATATAAAAGTGGCCGAATAAACGGAGTCATCACTCTTATCAGCTAGCCTATCCTTAATAGTTGGTGTATCTCTATTCACGACTTTTATATTTTGATATTCAGAACCACCGATATTGCGGTTATCCTTCGAGCTGTAATCAAAGACTGTTTACAGATAGGGCATCACTCGATTATTCCCATTTTAATCGGTTTTTCTCCAGCTTTTTCAGCCAAATCAGTTACTTCCTTCTCATGAGAAGGATCCACTACGGCAATAAGTCCTATACCCAGGTTAAAGGTAGCCCGCATATCATCGTCCGGGACATTACCAATTTCCTTAATGAGATTGAAAATGGCCGGGCGATCCCACGCATCCCACTTGACGGTAATCTCCAGGCCTTCAGGCACAATGCGTTTGGTATTCCCAATAATACCGCCTCCTGTCACATGAGAAAATCCATGAATGCCCTCATGATCTCTCAACTTTCTAATAATTGTTAAGTAGGATTTATGAACAGCCAACAACGCTTCGCCGACCGTACAACCAAGCTCAGCTACCCGATCGCTTACTTCATATTCAGAAAACAATACCTTCCGCGCCAGTGAATAGCCATTCGTATGCAGGCCAGTACTTGGAAATCCCAGCAACAGATCTCCTTTTTGAATACTCGTTCCGTCAATCACCTTCTTTCGATCGACCATACCCACGATCGTGCCTGCCAAATCGAATTCGCCCTCACTGTAGATATCAGGCATCTCGGCTGTCTCGCCTCCAATTAACGCAACTCCGTTTTCTTTACAGGCTTTAGCAAAACCTTTAACTACGTTATAGCCCACTTCCTTTTGCAGTTTACCCGTTGAAAAATAATCCAGGAAAAACAATGGATCTGCTCCGCAAACGGCAATGTCATTAACGCAGTGATTCACAAGATCCTGTCCTACGCTATCGTATTTTCCGGATTTAAATGCTACAATTAACTTCGTTCCAACCCCATCAACACTGCTCACAAAAACTGGATCGTCATAACCGCTTAGATCAGGACGAAAGAAGCCCCCGAATCCCCCGATGTTACTCAAAACCGCATCACTATGGGTTTCCTTAACCACACTTTTTATCGATTCTACCATCTCCTCACCGGCTTCAATGTCCACACCGGCATCTTTATACGTAAATTTCTTTTTGCTCATTATGTCCAGTTTTTTCGCTTTTTAAGGCTAGTTATATGGGCCAGATGATGCTTGCCGTGCCAGGCGTACAAACCAATCATGCTTTTTACCGTAAGTGTTCCTGATTCGGGATGAACCAATTCCCTGTTGAGCTGCTGTTCATTCAGAGCTTTCAACAAATACGCCCATCGCTCATGCAAACCATCGAGGACCTTTAGAGATACCTCAACCGGAAGTTGTGAATCAGGCAGTTGAGCCCATAGATCCTGTTCATAGGCCTTGATAGTTGGCCTGTTTAAGGTCAATGCCCACTTAAACCTGACATAAGAATTAATATGGCTATCTGCGATATGATGAATCAGCTGACGAACGGTCCACCCCCCTTGGCGATACGGGGTATCCAGTTGGTCTTCCGTAAGTGATGAAACCGATTCACGCAGGCCTGCCGGAAGTTTTTCTATTTCATTGATCCATTTAGCTACATCACGGGGGGTAGCATCTTTTTTCGACTGGTATTTCCCAAGGGGATATCGAATATCATCCATAGCAGGTTAAGTGGAATATAAAATATTGCTCATTCGGGTTGAGAGAAATATAGAAAGAATGGATCTGCTTTTTAAGATTTTTTTCTCCACATTTTCCACCGGAAAAACGTAATAATAATAAGTTTATAAAATTTGTAGTACATAGTAGGTAGTGTGGAAAAGTGGAAAACTTTTTAATACACAAAATTAAATATAGAAAAATCGGATTGTGGATTATTATGTGGATAATTGTCCCCTGAGAAACAATCACTTAAGGGGGTATAGAGAGTTATCCACAATTATTTATGAAAGTAATGTCAAGAAAAAAATCTTATATACATCATTTTATCACTTTATAACCTGTGGAAAATCGAAATAATTTGTTGAAAGCTGTGGAGAATTTTTGTTGCTTTTTGGAACTCAGTTTATAGAAAGAGTTTTACACATACTTATCCACATAATTATCAACAAGTCCAGGTATGAAAGTAGTTCTTCAGCGGGTATCAGAAGCTTCGGTTTTAGTCGATAAAGAGGAGGTCGGTGCGATTAAAAAGGGATTATTGTTGCTGGTTGGAATTCACGAAGATGATAATCCTGAACAAATGCATTGGCTCTGCGACAAAATACTAAAACTGCGTATATTTGATGATGAAGATGGAAAAATGAACTATTCTGTTCAGGATGTAGGAGGAGAGTTACTGGTTGTTTCTCAGTTTACCTTATACGGGAATTACGAAAAAGGAAATCGTCCCAGTTATATGGAGGCAGCAGGACCTGAGAAAGCAAAAAAATTGTATAAGGAAATGATCACTTATCTTAATCATAAATCCAGCCTCAAAGTGCAAGAGGGAGTGTTTGGCGCCTACATGGATGTTCAGCTTCACAACGATGGGCCGGTAACTTTGGTTTTGGAAAGATGAAAATAGAACTCTGCCATCCTGTATTTGTTTCAGGAGTTATTAATAAAATTGTCTGAAATACCGCTATGCCTGTAATATTCTTATTTGTTGACGGCGTCGGTTTGGGAAAAGAGGCGGAATCGAATCCCTTTTGGCAGTTCCATTATCGTGGGTTTAACTTGATGAGTGGAGACCAAACTTTCTCCGTTGAAGCCGACGAGATTAACAATCAGAATCATATGTTTAAGCATGTTGATGCTACCCTGGATGTAAAAGGCCTACCCCAGAGTGGAACCGGACAGGCCACACTCTTTTCCGGTGAAAACGCGCCTAAAGAAATTGGGAAGCATTTTGGGCCTTACCCGCATTCCGGTATTAAGCACCTGCTACGGGATAAAAGTCTATTTAAAAAAGCACTTCAACTAAATAAGCGAATACAGTTTATAAATGCTTATCCGGATATTTTTTTTCAAAAAGCCCGGGAAAGAAACAGGTGGAGCTGTACGACACTGATGACGAGAAGTGCAGAAATTAAGCTTAATACCGCAAAAGAAGTAAAGCAGGGAAAAGCTTTGACTGCAGAGCTTACCCAGGAAGCCTGGAAGAAGCACTTGAATATCAATGTACCAATTATCTTTCCCGAAGAAGCGGCGGAACGGCTATTGGAGCAAACTGAAAATTACGATTTGTTGCTACACGAGTATTACCTGACCGACAAGGCAGGGCACAGCCAGAATGCGGAAAAAGCGAACCAAAGTTTATCAATTTATGATCGTTTTCTCTGGCAGCTGGTTAAGCATAGAAGTTCCGATACCACCATTGTTTTGTCAAGCGATCACGGCAATATTGAGGATCTTTCGACAAAGACCCACACATTGAATGATGTACCCTTGTTTTGCTATGGACGCGGAGCCCGCCATTTTTCAGAGGCAAAAAGCATAATGGATGTGACGCCGGGAATTTTGAAGGTTTTGGGTGATGAGTGAGATAAATTTTACCTGTTTAGTCGGTAAATTCAATCACATCGGCACGCACTCCAACTTTTACTTTGGTATAGATAACCAGATTTAGGATATCGGTGTCATAGCGTACATTCGTCAGGGCCAGCCGTTTTCCGTCAATGACCCCGTTATCCGATTCGTAATTTTTCCAAAGATTTTCGAGCGCTTCTCTATAGAGCATTCCACTCCCTTCTACTCTGGCTATGGCCAGGGTGTTGGTGGTAAAACCGTTGGAGAAGCTTAATCCCAGGATGTATGCCGACTCGGCTTCTCCCGTTACATTCGTTGCTGTAATTGTATAGTTGGCTTTTCCCAGCTCCACTTGGGTTTGATTGAGTGCCAGGAAAGCACCGGAAGTGGTACAACCCTGTAAAAATAACACGCCCAAGATTGCGACTCCAATGATGAATCTCTTCATGTTTGTTCCCTTATTAAAATTAGTGAGATGAATAAGCTTTACTTTAAAATATTCCGGGACAGCCGGATACCTTGTAAGGGAGTGCCTTATAATTGTATAGTGAAAAGGCTAATTGGGTAACCGGCAGGAAATCCTGAGATAATAGTATTCTTGAAATAATTAATTAGTTAGTTAATGGTTTGTCGGGACTGGTATGAGGGAAAAAGATCTTAATGAGTCGTTTGAAGAAGGGCAGGTGTACCAAAATGCAAACCTCAATTAAAAAAGATCCTCCCCGTTAGAGAAGGATCTTTTCATTTTGAGATAAACTATAACTTACGAAACAGCTATTTTGATTCGTTCAAATATTTCTTCAATAGACCCGACCCCATCAATCGTTTCTACAACGTCTTGTTTTTTATAATAGTTTAATACCGGCTCGGTTTCCTTGCGATAGACCTTCAAACGATTTTTAACTTTCTCGGGCGAATCATCCGATCGGCCTTCCCCCCGGCTAAGGATACGATTGATTAACTCTTCTTCCGGTACTACCAATTGAAGAAAGGCATCCAGCTGAGTTCCTTTTCTTTCCAATATTTCATCAAAAGCTTCAGCTTGGGGGACCGTTCGGGGAAAGCCATCCAAAATATAGCCTTCATCATATTTGGAATTTTGCAATTCTTCGTCAACCAGGGCAACAACTTTTTCATCAGGGACCAAGTCGCCTGCATCTAAAATTGATTGAACTTCTTTTCCCAGTTTGGTTTCATTTTTAATAGCAGATCGGAAGATTTCACCGGTTGAAAGATGGGGAATATTATACTCTTCACTGATGAGTTTGGCCTGGGTTCCTTTGCCGGCACCCGGCGGTCCAAAAATGATGATGCGCATAAGTTGTAATAAGGTAGATGGTTCAGATTATTTTGAGTGTCGGAAAATACCGTAATCAGCAGGTAGATTCAATTATAATACCTTTTAATGTGGATACAGAAGTTGTACGGACAAGCCATTTTCCGGATGGTAAGACAGTGGCTCTGTTGTAAGGGGCGCCTATTTTGCTTATTGTAAGATATTCATCAATAAATAAGTGAGACTAATGACCTGGAAAGAAGTATTCAGTTACCTCTATGACATCCTGAATTACCAGCTTTTTACACTGAATCAGGTTCCCATCACGGTATTATCAATTCTGATTTTCCTGTTCCTGTTTGTCTTTTTCATAAGCTTGTCCATTTTTGTACGACGGACGTTGAACAGGCGTTTATTAAAACGATTCCGTATTGATGCCGGCACCAGGTATACACTTTCCCGGATCACACAGTATATCATCACTACTATTGGTGCCCTTATCTCTTTCGATTTCATCGGTATTGATTTGAGTAGCCTCACGGTCGTATTTGGGCTGCTTTCGGTTGGGATCGGTTTTGGCCTTCAAAATGTAACCTCAAATTTTATATCGGGACTGATTATCCTTTTCGAACGGCCAATCAGCGTAGGGGATCGTGTGATGGTCAATGAAATTGAGGGGGATATTACGGAAATTAATATACGCTCCACAATGGTGCGGACGGTAAACAATGTCTCCATTATTGTCCCCAACTCTGAGTTCGTTTCCAAGGATGTGGTTAACTATTCGCACGGAGATACCTCGTACCGGCTTGATATTAATGTGGGTGTTGCCTACGGTTCTGACCTGGACGTTGTTTTAAAGGCTTTAAAAGAAGTAGCCGATCAAAACAGGGAGGTCATGCAACAGCCCGAACCGGAAGTTCATCTCGTCGAGTTTGGGGATTCTGCCTGGAATATGCAGCTGCGGGCATGGATTGCCGATGTAAAACATTACCCGCGCATTCGTAACCAGCTTAACCAGGCCATAGTACGCACCTTCCACAAGTATGACGTTGAAATTCCCTATCCGCAGCGGGACTTGCATGTCCGGAGTTCGGTGAAACTTCCAATAGCTGATAAAGATGGCGATCCGGAATAAACAGACCTGGTGTGCGATCCTATTTTTTGGATAAAAGATATCCTATCCCACCCGAGTGCATATATGTTAAAATTTATTAGGGATTAATTCTCAATAGGCACTGTCTTTTCGTCGACTTCTTGTATCAAATCCGGGATATTGCCGGACAGGATCGGCGCTACCTTTTTAAGCTGGATGTCGACCTGTCTGGCCAGGTAATTGAAAACCTCATACTGCTGTTCCGTGGGACGGTTGTCGCCGGTACCCACGTTGTTGGCCAGGGCTGCCAACTTATTGTTGAGCTTGATGGGATAATTCAGGACATCCTGGAAAGCCTCTGCTTTAGTCTGCATGAGAGTGCTTTCAACATCGGCAAGTGTCTTTAGCAGCTCATTAGCGCGTTGTTGAATCTTCTTATTATTTTTGTATTTCGATTTTACATCATCAATTTGCTTACGCACTTCCCGGATCTTGTTGATGGTTTTATGTGTTGTATCAAGCTTTGCTATTATTGTTTGCTGCAGATCAAACTGTGCTTTAAAATCGTCCTGCGATGTTTCAATTCGGGGATCCTTCTTAATTTCAAAGGATTGCGTCATCACCGGTTGATCATCGATAATCAAACGGAGCTTGTATGTGCCTGGGATCGCCCTGGGGCCGCGGGTTGAGCCGGCCCATAATATTTGTTTTCCCTCTAAATCCTGTGCACCGGGATAGCGCATATTCCAGGAAAACTCGTTTAAGCCCTTTTTGGTAGAGAGAACGGTAGGTTTTGTTTTGTCTTTTTCTACATAGAAATCGGTGTCGGTTTTTACCTCATTGCCCTCAATGTCCTGGTTACTCGAAAAAGTGCGAATGACATCTCCGTCGGATTCCAGGAACACTAGTTTAACTTCTTTGTCTTTGATCTCCTCCTTAAGATTGTAATGCACAACAACACCCGGATCTGGATTTTGACCCACCGTCATGCCCGCCTCATGCATACTGGGTCCTCCAAACAAGTACGTAGCCTCCGGCTTGTAAAGATAATTGCTGCCGGTTACCTCATTGCTGAGTTGGTGTAGTACATTGAGGTTATCGAGAATCCAGAAGGCGCGGCCCTGTGTGGCAACTACCAGGTCCTGATCCCTTTTTTGAACAGCCAAATCCGTGATCGGGACAGACGGCAGATTCAGCTGTAACGACTGCCACAATTTTCCATCATCAAACGAAACATATACCCCGGTTTCGGTGCCCGCATACAGCAGCCCTTTTTTACTGGGATCTTCCCTGATGGCCCTGGTAAAATCCATATCCCGAATACCATTTGTAATTTTTGACCAGCTTTTTCCGTAGTCGACGGTCTTATAGAGCATGGGCGTAAAATCATCAAATTTATAGCGTGTTACCGCTATGTAAGCCGTGCCCGCATCAAAATGGGAAGGCTCTATGATGCTCACCATCGATTCTGGCATGCCTTTGGGCGTAACATCCGACCAGGTTTTCCCGTTATCGCGGCTCAGATGTACAAGGCCGTCGTCTGACCCTGCCCACAAAATGCCTTTTTTAACCGGGGATTCGGCAAAAGCAAAGACCGTATTGTAATATTCCACACTGGTATTATCATGTGTGATGGGGCCCCCGGAATCTTCCTGTTTGCTTTCTTCATCTCGTGTCAGGTCGGGACTTATTCTATCCCAACTCATTCCTTCATCCGTTGAACGGTGAACATATTGCGATGTAGTGTAAAGTACATCGGGATCATGGGGAGAAATATAGATTGGGAATGTCCACTGGAAACGATAGCTAATATCTTTTGCTGCTGCTCCCATCGGATTGTTGGGCCAGACATCAACCCGGTCGCTTTGTTCGTTTTCGGAATTATGTTTTTCCAGGTAACCGCCGTAGCTGCCACCATACGTAATATCCGGATCTTCCGGATCCGGGGCGATGTAGCCGCTTTCACCCCCCGCGACAGCGATCCAGTTCTTCTCGTCAATTCCGTAACCGGCAGAACGACTTTTGATGGCTACGGTTCCATTGTCCTGTTGAGCGCCATAAACCCAATAAGGGAAACGGTTATCAAGGATCACGTGATAAAACTGTGCGGTGGCATATTTGTAATAGGATGACCAGCTTTTGCCGCCGTTCTCGGTAATCTGTGTACCGCCGTCATCCGAAATAGCCATCCGATTGGAGTTATCCGGATCAATCCAGAGATCGTGATGATCGCCGTGGGGAGTGCTTATACGGTCGAAATGGCGGCCGCCATCGGTGGACTTGTAAAAACCGACATTCAGAACGTAGACCGTGTTTTCGTTTTGGGAGTCTGCTATCACATGAGTATAGTACCAGGCTCTTTGCCTGAGTTTCCGTTCTTTGTTGATTCTTTTCCATGTGCTGCCCCCGTCATCCGACCGGAAAAGGCCGCCGTTCTTATTTTCGATCAGCGCAAAGACGCGATCCGAATTGGCCGGAGAGACCGATACGCCTATTTTTCCATTGATGCCTTTCGGCAAGCCGGGACGCTGCGTGATGTTTTTCCAGGTTTCTCCACCGTCGGTACTTTTATAAAGGCCGCTGCCTTCTCCGCCACTGACCATCTTCCATGGATTACGATACGCTTCCCAGAGCCCGGCATATAAAATGCGCGAATTGTTGGGATCAATGGCAAGATCAACGGCCCCGGTGTGCTGGTTGTGATACAATACCTTTTTCCATGTTTTGCCCCCATCGGTTGTTTTATAGACGCCTCGTTCTTCATTTCCTTCCGTTCCAAAAGCATGCCCCAGGGCCGCCACCCATGCAATATCAGGATTGTTGGGATGCACTACGATATCCCCGATGAATTGCGTTTTCCCCAACCCTATATGATTCCAGGTTTTTCCACCGTCCGTGGATCGATACATGCCATCGCCGGCCGACATGTTTCCGCGAATCTCTGTTTCTCCCATGCCAACGTAGATTACATTGGGATCGGAAGGGGCTACGGCTATGGCACCGACGGAACCGGTTTTAAAATAATCATCGGAGATATTAATCCACGTTTTACCGCCGTCATCCGTTTTAAAGACGCCACCACCGGTTGCTCCCATATAATAAGTGAAAGGCTGATCTTTATGGCCGGCAACAGCAACGGATCTACCCCCTCGGTAGGGACCAATATTTCGGTATTTAAGAGCCTGCAGGTATTCCTGTTGGTAGGTTCTTTTTGTATCCGTTTTACCATGGCCAAAAACCTGTGCTTGAACCGAGATTGAAATTCCCAATAAAAAAAAGATGGCAAATACGCTTAAAAATAATGTTTTGGTGGTGAAAGAGCGTTTGAATTCTGACATGATCCCTGGGTTTTTTGGATATTGATGCAATTGCCGACTGCAGGTATTGATAGCCTGAAAATTATTAAGGTGCGACAGTGTCAATGGCAATGTATAAAAATTGAAGTATGATATTAGGTAAAAAAATGTGAAGCGATTCAGCATACAAAATAGGCATCGCAAGATGTAATCCTTATTCATAATCCTTATTTTCAGGTTATGAAAACAACAGGATTTATAGCCAGGCGTTACCTTTTTTCAAAAAAACATATCTCACTTATTTCTACGCTTACGGTGATAAGTATTACCGGGGTGACTATTGGCACTGCCTTGCTCATAGTGGTTCTTTCTGTTTTTAACGGCTTTTTTAACGTGATAAAGGGACTGCTTCTTAAAAATGATCCGGATATACGCATCGAGTCTGTTGAGAGTGATTCTTTTTTATATACGGGAGACATGCAAAAAAAGCTTGAAGGGATACCCGAGATCACAGCTTCTGCTTCATATGTGAAAGGAAAAGCTCTGCTCGCTTTTGAACGTAATCGCAACAAGGTTGTGGAGGTAAAAGGAATAAAGCCGGAGGAGTATTTCCGTATTAACAATATGAGTGGAAACGTGACGACGGGGTCTATTGATTTGGGTGTCCGGGACAAGAAACCGGGTATCCTAATGAATGAACAGTTGATGGCAGATTTGAATCTCCACGTGGGAGACCTGGTTGTACTATTAAGCGCTGACGGAATGCGAAAATCCCTGACTCAGTTCTCCCTGCCCCGAAGTTATCGTTTTGAAGTTCGCGGAGTGTACTCGAGATTGCAGATAGCCGCGGAGGGCCCCTCTGTGTTTATTGACAAAGAAGCAGGACAGCGGCTTTTTGAGATGAGGAATAAGATTTCAGGGATTGACTTGCGTCTCCAAAAGACGGAACAGGCCTCATCCATCAAAGAAAGGTTGGAACATATTCTGGGAAGCGGCTTCTCGGTATCCACCTGGTACGATCTGCAAAAACCCCTTTATGACGTAATGTACCTGGAGAAGTGGAGTTCATACCTCATATTGATGATTATCGTTATTGTTGCAGTGCTCAATATAGTGGGATCGTTGACCATGATTGTTGTTCAAAAAAACCGCGATATCGGAGTGTTGCTTACAATGGGGTTTACTCCTTCTGATATTAAAAGTATGTTTATGCGCCAGGGATTATATATAGGGCTTATCGGCGGAGGCTGTGGCGGTGGGCTGGGGCTGCTCTTGAGCTGGTTGCAAAAACAGTATGGACTTATTAAACTTTCTTCTGCTTTTATTATTAGTGCTTATCCAGTGAGTATTAGTTTGTGGGATGTAAGTGTGGTCTTACTGGGTAGTTTATTGCTGTGCATATTGGCAAGCTGGTATCCGGCAAAAAGAGCTTCGCTCGTTCAGCCGGCGGATGCGGTTCGATACGATTAGATTATATCAACCAAGGTGAATTAAAACATAATAATTAAATCCAGAAATGAGGGAATGAGCGGTCAAACTCATTCCCAGAGGGATATATGGAGTCACATTAGATGTGTGTCTCAACACTTGATATAATAACTCATGAGGGAGCAAAATATTGTCTTATTCTTGTTCTTGCAGGCCCAGTTTTTTACAAATACAGGAAAGATGTTCCAGTTCCTCATCATTAAGAACGTCAAACTCTTCCATAATATGATTCAGATGGCGCGGAAAATAATCGGCAATAAGATTCCGCCCTTCATCCGTAAGGTGAATCAGCATAGATCGTCGATCTTTCGGGTCACGATGACGTTCAACCCAGCCGTTCTTTTCCAAATTATCTATTACCAAGGTAATGTTGCCCCCGCTTTTCAACAGTTTTTGAGCCAGGGCCTTTTGGTTAAGAGGTCCTAAATGCAAGAGGGCTTCAAGAACCCCAAATTGGCTTATGGTGAGATTATAATCTGAAAGTTGTCGATTCAAGCGGTTGTTGATCGATTCCGATGCCCGCATTAGTTTTATGAACGCATTTAGCGTCTTTTCTTCTTTTTTACTGCCCTTGTAATGCGTACCCATAATTTAAATGTAAATAATTACATATTAATGTCAGCCGTTTTTTAATATACAATTTTGCTCTGGAAAACCATCAAATATTGTAGCAGACGGTCACAGGGGCATGATCGGAAAGATCCCATTCCATCTCGATGACGGCCTCATCGGCTGCTACAAGCAGGTCGGGGCTGCTCATGTGATAGTCGATTCTCCACCCTTTGTTTCGTTCTTTGGAGGCGGCACGGTAACTCCACCAGCTATACAGGTCGGGTTCCCCCTCGTGCAAACGGCGATAAACATCTTCGTAACCAACCTCCAACAGACGTGTTACCCATTCCCGTTCTTCAGGCAGAAATCCCGAGGTATTTTTATTCCTATTGGGATTGTGAATATCAATAGGTTTGTGGCAGATGTTGTAATCCCCGCAAAAGAGTACCGGCTTCTCACTATCGAGATATTTTTGAGCAAAGGGGAGAAAATAATCCAGGAATTCCATTTTCAAATCCTGCCGTTTGTCACCGGTTGTGCCGCTGGGAGCATAGATTGAAAATACGATCATATCCTGGAACTCAGCCATTAATACCCGGCCTTCGCTGTCGACCCAGTCTACGCCGAGGCCTTCCTGTACATTGATCGGCTCTTCTTTTGAAAGGATACCCACTCCTGAGTAGCCTTTTTTCTCTGCCGTGTGATAAGCTTCATGGTAATCCAAATTCCGGACAGGTTTGGGGACCTGGTGTTCCATCGCCCGCAGCTCTTGTAAGCAAATAATGTCCGGATCGCTTTGTTCAACCCAGTCGGTAAACCCTTTGCGTTGCGCTGCTCGAATACCGTTGACGTTGAAAGAGGAGATTTTGAGCATGGAGAAATTGGCAGGTTTTGGTGAAAGGTAAAATTATTATTTAGAACAAAATTACTTAATAATGAAAAGTGGGAGGCAAGAAGTAGTTAAACATATATTTATTGTGAGGAATCAATTTTTTCATGGTCTTACTTAAAAGTGATAACAAATATTTTGTCTATGTTGGATTTAAGTCAAAAAAAATGATTGTCTGGAAAAAGGGGCCTGAACTTATTAAAGAAGTTTATCAGATAACAGGCAAATTACCCGAACAAGAAAAATTTGGGTTCGTCAGCCGGCTCAGAAGAGTAGCGGTTTCTGTTGTTTCTAATATTTCTGAAGCGGAAGCGAGACGGACAAATAAAGAAAAACGAAGATATTAACAAACTTTCTTCTCGCTGTTCATTTCTCACTTAGCTTTTACAATGGCAAAGTTTCGTTTCCCAACCTTAAGTGTAAACTCGGTGCCATTATCAAAAGTGACGCTGTAGCCCTTGTCAGAGATCTTCTTATCGTTGATAGAAATACCACCCTGCTTGATCAATCGCTTGGTCTCCCCGTTGCTGGAAGTAAACCCGGCATCCGAAACAATATCCAGCAGACGGACCTCTGTTCCCGGGTCGTATTCCAGGGTAGGGGCGTCATCCGGTACTTCATTGCCGATAACCGTTTGTTCAAAATACTTACGGGCCCCATTGGCTTTTTCTTCGCCATGATACATACGGGTGATCACCAGTGCCAGCTCATGTTTAGTGTTGCGGGGATCTTCTTCGGCTTTCTTTTTGTATTTCGGAAGCTTCTCAACATCCACATCTGTGAGCAACTCAAACCAGGAGTATATTAAGTCGTCGGGGATGGATAATACCTTCCCGTACATTTCATTGGGTTCTTCGGTAATGCCGATATAATTGTCATAAGACTTCGACATTTTCATTGTGCCGTCGGTGCCGACCAGCAGGGGCATCATAAGGGCAATCTGGGGTTCCTGTCCGGCGTCTTTTTGGAGTTCGCGTCCAACCAGTAAGTTAAATTTCTGGTCGGTTCCGCCCAGTTCTACATCGGAATGAAGATGAACCGAATCTTGGCCCTGCGCCAGAGGGTAAAGAAATTCGTGCAGCGAGATGGGTTCGTTATTGTTGAACCGCTTGGAAAAATCATCCCGCTCGATCATGCGTGCTACGGTCAGCTTTGAGGTCAGTTTGATTACATCCTCAAATTTCATAGCACCCAACCATTCCGAATTGTAAACAATGGAGGTTTTGGGTTCATCCAGAATTTTGGTTGCCTGGTCGAGATATGTTTCCGCATTCTTTTTTATTTCTTCCCTGCTGAGGGGGGGGCGGGTTTTATTTTGACCGGTGGGGTCTCCGATAAGGGCGGTAAAATCACCAATGATGAGGATCGCTTCGTGGCCCAAATCCTGGAATTGGCGCAGTTTCCGCAGGATTACGGAATGGCCAAGGTGCAGGTCGGGGCGGGTAGGATCACAACCCAGTTTTATTTTAAGAGGTTTGTCTTCTTTCCTGGATTTTTTGAGCTTGTCTACCAGCTCGTTTTCAGGCACTATTTCGACGGTGCCTCTGCGAATGATTTCTAGTTGTTCTTCTACGGGTAAAAATGCCATGATCAATTAAGAATTTCTGTTCTTTTCTTTGTCTAAAAAGGGAAAGTTTTCAATAGGGTTATACTGCTTCAGGGTCTTTCTTACGGTCGTGGTAAAATCCTCTGCCCCAGGGTAAATGGCAGCCACCGTATCGTAAGCCCACGGCGCAAGGTAAATAATATAGGAATAAGAGACCGACTCTTCCCTGGATTGTGACGAAGGGATATTAAAACCTGCCAGGATTAGCAGAAGGGCACTCACGATGATGCCGCTTTTCAGAAAGCCGAAAGCCAAACCTCCCAGCCGGTTAATAAAATTGAGCTTAACGGTTTCAAGGAATTTTTTGCTTATGAAAGCTGCGAGATTGACGATAGCCAGGGTTCCCACAAAAATAATAAGTCCGGATACAAAGGGAATAAATGAAGCTTTATCAGCAAAGAAGGGGCGAATGATGGTGCCGACCTGCTCCATATATTGAAAAGTAAGAAAGACAGCCAGAATAATACCGACAATACTCAATACTTCTTTAATGAGGCCGTTCATGAATCCGCGGAAGCAGAAATAGGCTATGGGAAGTAATATCAGGAAATCCAGCAGATTCATTGATGACGGCTACCCGGATAGCTCTTCTTTAACGACCTTACTGACTTTGGAGCCTTCGGCCTTACCTTTGAGCTCTTTCATCATGACGCCCATTACCCGACCCATATCCGACATATCGCTGGCTCCAAGCTCAGTAATTTTCTCTCGGGCTATTTTACGGACTTCATCTTCAGAAAGCATTTTCGGCAGGTATGACTGGATGATTACCAGTTCTTCTTCCTCGGATGCCACCAAATCTTTACGCCCGCCCTTTTCAAATTGTTCGATGGATTCCCTGCGCTGCTTGGCGGCTCGCATCAACTCTTCGATTGCCTGCTCGTCAGACAGAGAGCCTTCGCCACCTTTCCGTTCACTAATTTCCCGTTCCAACAGTTTGGATTTGAGCGACCGGAGCACGCGCAGGCGGTCTTGGTCTTTATCCTTCATAGCCTGTTTCAGGTCGGCCATGATATCATCTTTAATAGCCATAATCTGAATTGCGGATTAAAATATGTTACGGTTAAGCCCTGATACATAAAAAAAGGTTCCACCCGTTTATACGAATGCAACCTTTTCCGGCAAGCAAAGAAAAGTGTTAATCTTTATTTTTCTGGATGAAATCCTGTACGTCATCCTGATCAATAATGGCCTCTTTGTAGCCATATTTATTGTTGCCACGTTTGGTAGCCACAATCACCTTTGCCATACGCCGGTGCGCTGCTTTCTGTTCAAGTGCTTCGGTTCCAAAAGTTTGCTTCTTAGCCATGGTTCTGTTCTGTTACTATTTAATTTCTTTGTGGATGGTATGCTTGCGAAGAACCGGGTTATACTTCTTGAGCTCCAACCGATCAGGGGTGTTACGGCGATTCTTCGTCGTAACATATCGGGAAGATCCCGGTTTCTCAGTACATTCTAAAATGACTTGTATTCTGTTTCCTTTTGCCATAATGATCTTGGTTTTGCTGCAAAAAATGCCGACCTATCCGGCATTTGAGAGATGTTAAACTTCTTTTATGAGTGTTCCTTTTTTTCTGGCTTCTTTCAATACGGCGTGAATGCCTTTCTTGTTAATCGTGCGAAGCGTCTTGGCAGAAACTTTCAAGGTTACCCACTTGTCCTCCTCGGGGATGTAGAACTTCTTCTTCTGCAGGTTCTGCTGGAACTTATGCTTTGTTTTGTTATTCGATTTGGAGGAGCGATATCCGTTCAGTGCTCCTTTCCCGGTGATGTCATCTTTACGTGCCATGCTTCAAATAAAAAATCGTTATTAACGTTTTGTAGATAGACTGGAAAAATAGGTGTATTAGCAAAAAAGATCAATGTTTCTTTTAAGGTAAAAAATTTAACATATTACGGCCTTTTCAGCGACGGGAATTACCCTTTTTACAACCCTAATAATCGATTGCCAAAATCCTTTTACGGGCATATCTAAACTGTTGTTAACAAAAATCATTACTTTCTTTGATTTTGCCTATTTATGCGCTATTTTCAGGCGTCTTCATCATTGTTTTAACCCCTAGTCACATCTATATTTATGGCGAATAATAAAGGTTCAGATTACAAGGCGGAAAATATTCAGGTTTTAGAGGGTTTGGAGGCGGTTCGCAAGCGACCGGCGATGTACATTGGGGATGTCGGTCAGCGCGGGCTTCACCACTTGATCAATGAGGTCGTCGACAATTCTATTGATGAAGCCCTGGCAGGATATTGTGATCGAATGGAAGTCGTCATTAATAAAGATGGATCAATGACGATTTCAGACAATGGCCGCGGCATCCCGGTTGATGAGCATCCCAAGATTAAGTTACCTGCTGTTGAGGTGGTGTTAACAAAACTCCATGCCGGCGGAAAGTTTGATAAAAATACTTATAAGGTCTCCGGTGGCCTGCACGGGGTGGGGGTAAGTTGTGTGAACGCCTTGTCCTCACATTTCTATGCCGAAGTCCACCGCGATGGTGAGATTCACGTGATGGAGTTTGAGCATGGCAAAACGGTTCAGCCGCTTAAAGTAAAAGGGAAAACGGATAAGACAGGTACGACTATTACCTTTACGCCTGATCCTACGATTTTTACCCAGACTACCGAATTTAAGTTTGATATTATTGCGGATCGCATGCGCGAGTTGGCTTTCCTGAACCCGGAAATTACCATTGTACTTCGTGATGAACGGGAAGAAGACGAGATCATTGAAGAGGAATTTCATTTCGAAGGCGGGGTCAAGGACTTTGTACAGTATTTGGATGAAAACCGCGAGCCCCTGATGAGCGAACCTATCCTTATTAAAGGGGAAGTAGATATGGTTCCCGTGGAGTTGGCAATTCAGTACAATAGCAGCTATGCACAGAACGTGCATTCTTACGTTAATAATATTAATACACGCGAAGGCGGGACCCATATTTCCGGTTTTCGACGTGCTCTCACCCGCTCACTCAAGAAATATGCTGAGGACAACAGGCTGATTAAAAGCAATGTCAATGTTTCGGGAGAAGACTTTCGGGAAGGAATGACCGCTGTTTTGAGTGTGAAAGTGCCCGAACCGCAGTTTGAAGGACAGACCAAAACAAAGCTCGGCAATTCCGAGGTTCAGAGTGCAGTCGAGGTTATCGTCTATGAAAAGATGAATGAATACCTCGAGCAGAATCCGAAGACGGCCAAGAAGATCCTTGAAAAAGTGATTCTTGCCGCTGAGGCGAGGGAAGCGGCGCGTAAGGCAAGGAAATTGATACAGCGGAAAAGCGCAATGAGCGGCGGCGGACTTCCCGGCAAGCTGGCCGATTGCTCCATTAAGGATCCGGAACACAGCGAGATTTACCTGGTGGAGGGTGATTCTGCCGGCGGATCAGCCAAAATGGGGAGAAACAGGAGTTTTCAGGCCATCTTGCCGCTTCGTGGAAAAATTCTAAACGTGGAAAAAGCCAAGATTAACCGGATCCTGGAGAACAATGAAATTCAGGCGATGATTACCGCTCTCGGAGCCGGCGTGGGCCACTCTGAGGAAGACTTCGAACTTGAAGATTTGCGCTATCATAAAATTATCATAATGACGGATGCCGATGTGGACGGGTCTCATATTCGAACACTGTTGCTGACTTTCTTTTACCGGTATATGAAACCGCTGATTGAAAACGGCCACGTTTATATTGCGACGCCGCCCCTGTATCGCATCTCCTATACCCGCGACAATATTGAGTATGCCTGGGATGACGAAACCCGCGACAAAATTATCAAAGACCTGAAAAAATCGCGTACCAAGGTTGATGTTTCCCGTTATAAGGGACTTGGCGAAATGAATCCCGAGCAGCTCTGGGAGACGACAATGGACCCTGAAACACGTACACTACAAAAAGTAACCGTGGATAATGCTGCGGCTGCCGACAAGCTCTTTTCTACCCTGATGGGTGGCGATGTTCAACCTCGCCGCGAGTTTATCGAGCGAAATGCCAAGTATGCAACACTGGATATCTAAAATGTGGGCTGAGCACAACCATGGGATAAACTTTTACCTGAAGAGATCCTGAAACGAGCTCGGACTAAATTTTCAGGCTGACACATAACCCTATAAAATATTTTAGCAAGTAATATTAATCTCTGTATTTGAAAATTCATGGCTAGAGAAAAAATTGTACCAATTGCGATAGAAGATGAGATGCAGTCGGCATACATTGATTATTCGATGTCGGTTATTGTATCTCGCGCTCTCCCGGATGTTCGGGACGGCTTGAAACCGGTCCACCGCCGTATTCTGTATGGAATGAGTGAGCTGGGGATGCTTCATAACAGGAATTACAAGAAGAGTGCCCGAATTGTCGGTGAGGTGCTGGGTAAGTACCACCCGCACGGTGATTCCGCTGTTTACGATTCTATCGTCCGCATGGTGCAGGATTTTTCCCTTCGCTACCCGTTAGTTGACGGACAGGGAAACTTTGGTTCTATTGACGGCGACTCTGCGGCGGCGATGCGTTATACCGAGGTTCGCATGCAGCGCATTGCCGAAGAAATGCTGACCGATATCAACAAAGAAACGGTCGATTTTCAGACCAACTTTGATGATACGCTTCAGGAACCGACAGTACTGCCGAGCATGTTGCCCAACCTCTTGTTGAATGGGGCTTCTGGTATTGCCGTGGGGATGGCCACCAACATGGCTCCGCATAACCTTGACGAGACCATCGACGGTATTGTTGCTTATTTGGATAATCCCGATATCGACACCAAGGGTCTGATGGAGTATATCACCGCCCCCGACTTCCCGACCGGTGGGATTATCTATGGTTATGAGGGCGTGAAGGAAGCCTATGAAACGGGACGCGGAAAGATAACACTGCGTGCCCGCTGTTCTACGGAGGAGCTGAGGGGAAATCGGGAACAGATCGTAATTACGGAGATCCCATACCAGGTAAATAAGACCACCCTGATTGAAAAAATAGCCAGGCTTGTCGAGAACGAGAAAATCGACGACATCTCTGAAATCCGCGATGAGTCGGACCGCGAAGGCATGCGTATTGTGGTGGTGTTGAAACGCAGTGCCAACCCCGGGATTGTACTTAACCAACTCTACAAGTACACCCAGATGCAGACGACCTTTGGCGTAATTAGCCTGGCCTTGGTTAAAGGCCGTCCAAAGGTTATGCCCCTCAAAGAACTCATTTATCATTATGTAGAGCATAGGGTCGAGATCGTTATCCGCCGCACGTTATACGATTTGGATCAGGCAGAAGCTCGTGCCCATATTCTTGAGGGATTGAAAATTGCCCTGGATGACCTGGATGAAGTCATTAGAACAATTCGGGCATCCGACAGTCCCCAGGAAGCCAACAAAGAACTGCGGAAAAAATTTGCTCTGACCGATATCCAGGCCCAAGCCATATTGGATATGCGCCTGCAGAAATTGACGGGGCTCGAGCGGGATAAAATTGAACTGGAATACAAGGATATCGCCGATAAGATAGCTGATTATCGCAAGATTCTTTCCAGCCGGGAAAATCAGACGGATATTATTAAAGAAGAGCTTTTGGAGATTAAAAAGCGCTACGGCGATGCTCGTCGCACCGAGATTATTTACTCGGCAGAGGATTTCAGCGTTGAGGATATGATCGCCGATGAGGATGTAGTCGTCACTATTTCCAACAAAGGCTTTATTAAACGGATGCCGGTTAGCGGTTATCGTCGACAGAAGCGAGGCGGCAAAGGAATGAAAGGGACGACCACGAAAGATGACGAATATGTAGAACATCTTTTTGTGGCCACCAACCATAATTATATTCTCTTCTTTACCGAAAAAGGGCAGTGTTACTGGCTGAAAGTGTATGAAATTCCGGAAGGATCGCGCTTGGCACGAGGCCGGGCAATTGTCAACCTTATTGATATTGATAAGGATGACAATATTAAGACTTTTGTACCGGTTAAAACCCTCGATGATGAGGAATACATTAACAATAATTACATCATCATGGCGACTAAAGAGGGACAGGTCAAGAAAACTACGCTCGAAGCGTACAGTCGTCCCCGAAGAGACGGTATCATCGCGATCAATATCAAAGAAGACGATTCATTGCTTGAAGCTGCACTGACCGATGGCGACAGCAACATTATTTTAGCTAACAGGAAAGGCCGCGCTATCCGGTTTCATGAAGACGACGTTCGCGACATGGGACGAAACACCTCCGGGGTCAAAGGTATGGATCTGGGTAAGGATAACGAGCTTGTGGATATGGTCGTTATCAAAAATACTCATGGGGCAACCGTACTTGCAATTTCGGAGAACGGGTACGGCAAACGATCGCTGGTTGAAGATTACCGGGAGCAAAGCCGGGGCGGTAAAGGCGTAATCACGCTCAAGGTTACCAAGAAGACCGGTGAGCTGATTGCCCTGAAAGAAGTTTCCGACAAAGACGACCTGATGATTATCACAGAAAATGGCAAGGTAATCCGCATGAACTGCGGTGGCATTCGAACGATGGGGCGTAATACCCAGGGCGTTCGCATCATGCGTCTCGATTCGGACGGTAAAATCGCAGCTGTGACCCGTGTCGTTAACGAAGAAGATGATCAAACGGTATAACAGCCGTCCCAATTCTTTTTAACAAGAAGCCTGGAGGGAGCACATTCCTCCAGGTTTTTTATTTAGCCCGTTCCTTTTAAAGAATAAAATTATTTTCTATCTAGGCGTAGGACCTTAGTTATTTATAGGAATTTTAAGCAACCCGGGGAGATTGAAGGTCCTTTGAACATTCGAAAATCATACCAATACCTTTGACTATTATGATGGGATGGAAAAATGGAAACTGAGGTGATAACAGGTGAGCAAAATCGTGAAATTGCAGAGGCAAACACCTCATATGAAATAACGGCTGTTGTATTGGCGTTCGGCAGTAATTTTTTTGCCGGAATTATTGCGACACTGATGTCTACTTATCTTACCTCGGCAGTTCGGGAGTTACTTGGCACGTTAAATCTTTCACAAGTCAGTTATGTGGAATCATACGTTAGCGCTCTATTTTTGCTGGGCTGGGCGGCTGGCGGATTTGCCTTGGGCTGGCTCGGGGATTATTGGGGACGCGTACGCGTCTTTTCGGCTTCGATCTTCATTTTTTCCTTGTTTACTATGGCCATTTCTTGGGTGTCTAGCTGGTATGCGCTTGTAGTGTTCCGTTTTTTGACAGGGATTGGGGTTGGTGCCACGATGGTATTGAGTGCTGTACTAATAGCCGAGATATGGGGAGAACGGGCAAAAGGCCGGGCCATTGCTATCAGTATTGTAGCAGTGGGCTTCCCGATCGGGATCATTGTATCCGGGATGATAAGTTATCTGTTGCCCGAATGGCGTACCGCGTTTTTGGTTGGCTTGTTCTCTTTGGTACTCGCATTGTTGTGCCATTTGCTGCTAAAAGAATCCGATCAATGGAAACATTATACTGAAGACAAATTTCTGAATAAAGATAGGTGGTCAACATTCAAAGACTTGCTGGCTCCGTCCAACCGTGCCAATTTTATCATCGGAACCACCATCTTCGGAGCGATGCTGGTTGGTTTGTGGGCTGTTTTTAGTTGGTTGCCCACATGGGCCCAAAGCCTGGTGGGTACGGCAAAGGCGGGAGAGCAGGAGGGTGGCATCCTCCTAATGCTCCTGGGAATCGGCGGCATCATCGGGTGCTTAATTGCGGGCTTTCTTGCCAACATCATGGGACGAAGAAAAGCATTGTTATTATCTTTTGCCGGTGCTTTTGTTTCTACGAGTTTGTTATTCTGGACCAATGGATCTTTTGGATTTATCATTTATGTAGAGACGGCCATCCTCTCCCTTTTCTTCGGGATCAGCCAGGGAATACTGACCGTCTATATCCCCGAACTTTACCCGACCTCCATCCGCTCCACGGCTACCGGTATTGGTTTTAATGCAGGTAGATTATTTACGGCAGCAGCAGTTTTCTTTGTTGGTATTTTGGTTCCAGTCCTGGGAGGCTATGGAAATGCACTTTTCGTTTTTTCACTGACCTACGCTATTGGATTTGTGGTCACCTTTTTTGGTAAAGAGACGAAAGGATCAACATTATAGCTTAAGGGATATATAAATACTCGGGCAATTTTTTCAGCACCGCCTCCCTTGCTTAAGGAAAAATTGATTGGATTTCTTAGTGTTTAAATGTTAAAAAGCGAAAAAAACAAATTATATGATATAATTTGTTTACTTGTGTTGGTTTAAATCTGCATTTTTACGGGTGTATATTAATAGTGGGAAAAATTATTTACATTAAATTTCAATGATCATCCAGATCTGATAACATGGGCACGAAACGCAATTCTATCTCCCCGAGAAGAGAAAAAATAATACAGGTTCTTGAAGAAGCGGGAGAGGCTATGCAAATTCGTGAGATCGTAGACAAAACTGATCTTGAATATAATAATGCCAGGAGTGCACTTTCCGAGATGACAAAAATGAACCTCTTGGTTAGAGTGCACCGCGGTGTATACGACCTGCCCAAACGTGTTGAGCAGGATGGAATGGAATCGCCGGACCATCCCCTGCAAAAAATCTTGCTGAATCAGCAGATTTTGAAAGTTCTGTTAAATATCGTCATTACCAACAAATCCCTGATGGAAGCACTCCTTTTGGGTCAGCAGGAAATTATCAGCACTATCCGAGAGATTAATCCTGATGACGAAAAGAGAGAAGAAGCTATTAATGATCTTGAAGAGATTTTTGCGAAACGGGTAGAATGGCATTTTGATATTGCCGCCGAACAGGTCGTCGAGCAGTATACTAAGCTCCCGGAAGAAGTGTTTGATGTTTTGGTTTCTCCTCTTACGCGGGATAAAGGTGAAGAGGGGGGAAATCTTATTAGCCGCCTTCAAAAGAAATATAAAGAACACGCCGAAAACCAGAGTCGATCCAGCAAAACCGAAGCGGGATAAAGCCGATCTCATCTTTCAATTAAGTTTTACTGCCTTTTTGTGGAGACAGATTTGATACATAGGTTAACGCCTGTAACTTATAAATTCGACTTGGACAACAGGGGAGAGGAGCATCTATAACTAATTGCATGTCACTAACTTGTTATAATTCCAATTAAAATTTCGTGACGTCACCCACTTGTTATTATTAAATGAATAATTTATGTTGTCGTGGCTGCTATATTTTTGAAATGTCACGTTATGTTAGGATGGGTGCTATTTTATCCGAAAAAGGTAGTCCTGCTCAAATGACAAGTTAAAATTTTTGAAGGGTAATGATAATATGGCCTATATAGATGTAGAGGATGGGTTGCCCGGTATCACGGGACTTTTGGAATACCGGCTTGATTCAGCAAAACCGATCCGTGAATTGACTCAAATACTGCTCAGAGGGGCATCATCTCTAAATGAAGGGGAGCGTGAATTAATTGCGGCCCTTGTTTCGCATAAGAACGAATGTGTTTTTTGCACCTCCGCTCATACCGCGGCGGCTGATCTACTCACCGGCGATTCGGGAATCAGTGCCGCCGTCAAAGAAGATATCGACAGTGCGCCCATAAGTAGTAAAATGAAATCACTGTTGAAAATTGCCTCAAAAGTACAGGAAAGCGGCCTGTCAGTAACCGAGGGCGATGTTGAGAAAGCCCGCCAAAAAGGAGCGACGGATCAGGAGATACACGATACTGTGCTTATTGCCGGACTTTTTTGTTTGTACAATCGATACGTGGACGGCTTGAATAGCTGGACTCCCGAAAACCCCAAATATTATAAGTCGCTTGCCCGGCGCATTGGCCCCAAAGGATATCTGCGTCCCCCTAAGGGGTATGAAGGAAAAAAATATTACAAAGAAGAGGATTAGACTGATGGCATATATTTCACTCCCGGAAAACCTTCCGGGTATTCGCGGACTTATGTATTACCGCCCTGAAACCGCCCTCCCACTGAATAGGCTTGTAGAAGTGCTATTACAAAGTCCTTCGACCCTAAGTAAAGGAGAACGCGAACTGATAGCTACTTATGTTTCCAGCCTAAATGAATGTCAGTTTTGTGCTTCTACCCACGGAGCTATAGCCAAACATCATCTTAAGGATGCAGAGCTGGTTAAACAGGTAAAAGCTAATCCTGACCAAGCGGCAATAAGTGATAAGCTAAAAGCCCTTCTCAGGATTGCCGCAAAAGTACACAAAAGTGGCAAAGAGGTTACGGAAGAAGATATCGCTAATGCCCGTGGTGAAAATGCTACCGACCAAGAAATTCATGATACCGTTCTCATAGCCGCTGCTTTTTGCATGTATAACCGATATGTGGATGGACTTGGTACCCATGCTCCGGATGACGAAAGCATTTACGACCAGATCGGTGCATACCGCGCCGAAAATGGCTATCTGGCTCCCAACAACACTCTACGTAAATAATTATTTGTTTTAACAATGAGTAATAAACTACCATTACTGTGGCTCACTATAATTATATTAACCTTTTCTTCTACTTATTGCTTTGCCCAGACAGGTTCAGTAAAAGGCCGTGTTTTGGATGCTAAAAACCAACCGCTACAAGGGGCCACCGTCCTAATCCAGAATACAACCCTGGGAACGGCCACAGACAGAGATGGCAATTTTTTAATTGAGGATGTACCTACCGGTGAACAAACCCTGGTCGTTCGGTTTATAGGGTATTCTTCAGTCCAAAAACAGATAACTGTTGCAGCAAATCAGGAATTAGAGGTCTATGTGACCCTTACCGAAGATCTGCTCGGTTTGGATGAAGTAATCGTTTCGGGGACGTTTAATCCCGCTACCAAACTGGAATCCAGTACTTCCATCACCACTCTTGATCCGCAGCATATTGGCAGGCGTCTCCCTACCGGTACGGCCGACTTGTTAAACGCGGTTCCGGGTATGCAGGTAACGGGTAATTACGGGACGGTTGGCGCCGATGTTACGGTAAGGGGGCTCCCGCTCACAGAAAACAGTTCATTTCGCTATATCAGTCTAGAAGAAGACGGTTTGCCGACTTTCGAAGTTCCCGGATTGTTATTTGCTTTCCCCGATGCGATGGTTCGTCACGATGAAACGGTTAATCGAGTAGAAGTCGTCCGTGGAGGCAGTTCGGCAATTTTTGCTTCCAATACGCCCGGCGGGATTGTCAACTTTATAAGCAAGACCGGCGGACCTGAGATATCAGGTTTATTAAAAAGCACGGGAGGACTTCAGGGAATGTATCGGCAGGATTTTAATCTCGGTGGACCACTTGCAGATAAATGGCAATTTAATATTGGGGGATACTACCGCTATGATGAAGGGGTAAGGAATCCCGGCTATCCAGCTAATCGCGGCGGGCAGGTGAAGCTTAATGTCACCCGTAACCTGAACTCTGGTTTTGTGCGTTTTTATGGGAAGTACCTCAATGAAAAGGATGTATGGTTTTTGGGAATCCCATTTCAAAATTACAAGGATCCCGAGCCCATCCCCGGCGGGCCGGGCA
>JASFMR010000020.1:0-41813 GCA_050117475.1 Balneolaceae bacterium
CGTATGGAGAGGCTCAGGGAACTTCAGGTAGAGTTGGAAACAAACATACATATCGAATATATGGATGTAACTGAGCTTCAAAATGCGATGGATCAGCTCGATCAATTGATCATTAAGATGGGGGGGCTGGACCTTATTGTACTGAATGCCGGCGTTTCCTATTACGGGAAGGAATGGGTAGGCCGCGAAACAGATTTAGATGTCGTTGATGTAAACATCCGTGGTTTTGCCAATCTGGCAGGCTACAGTTTTGCAAAGTTTGAAGAGCAGGGGCACGGACAGCTTATTGGGATCTCATCGATAGCCTCTTTTTTCGGTTGGGGATTAAATATACCCTACAATGCTTCCAAAGCCTTTATCAATGTGTATCTTCAGGGTTATCGGCAAAGAGCCAATCATTCGGATGCCGATATCTCCGTAACTACCATCGTGCCGGGTTATGTAGACTCAGAAATGACCGAAGACAAAAAAGGACTTTTCTGGTTAGCCCCCGCCAAGGAAGCGGCCCGGCAAATAGCCAATGCTATAGAACAAAAGAAAAATTGGGCTTATATAACTAAACGATGGAGGTTCATTGGCTGGCTCGTTAAATTGATTCCCAATTGGTTTTGGGACAGGATGTAGGTTGACTAACAAATTCATGAACGTATTGCAATAACTCAATGGCTAAAATCAGTGCCGGAATTTTAATATTTCTTCGTAAACCTCATCTGCAATTATTACTTGCCCATCCCGGCGGCCCGTATTGGTGGAATAAGGATGAAGGAGCCTGGTCGGTCCCCAAAGGCGAGGTTGAGGAAGGAGAAAATTTATTCGAGGCGGCAAAACGAGAATTCCGGGAAGAGATCGGAATCAAACCAGAAGGTAATTTTATTGACCTGGGTTCTGTCAAACAAAAGGGAGGGAAAAAAGTACATGTATGGGCATTGGAATATCAAATACCCGATAATTTTATCTTTGAAAGCAATCTTTTTGAAATCGAGTGGCCCCCCAATTCAGGTAAGAAAGAAGTGTTTCCCGAAATCGACCGCATCGAATATTTCGGGCCCTTCGAAGCCCGTAAAAAGATCAACCCCTCCCAGGTAGCGTTTATCAATCGGCTGATTGACAAATGCAGCCAGACAGAACGATGACGATTCTTATCAGGTTATAATGGTAGTGAAAACTGCGAAAACTTTAACTCATAAGAGATAGCATTATGGCTGGTAAAAAAATATTGATGATCGTCGGAGATTTTGGAGAGGATTATGAAATCATGGTGCCTTTTCAGGCATTACAAATGGTTGGACATAAAGTGCATGCTGTTTGTCCCGGGAAGAAAAAGGGAGAATCGGTGAAAACAGCAGTTCACGATTTCGAAGGTGATCAAACCTACAGTGAGAAAGCGGGCCATAATTTCGGCCTTAATGCAAGCTTTGACAAGGTTAACCCGACAGAGTACGACGCCTTGGTATTACCGGGTGGACGGGCACCAGAATACCTGCGCCGGGAAGAGGGCGTGCTTAAAATGATCAGGCATTTTGTTGATGAAGGAAAACCCATTGCGGCTATCTGCCATGGATTACAGCTGCTTTCTGCTGCTAATGCCGTGAAAGGAAAAACACTAACGGCCTATCCCGCCTGCGGCCCAGAAATGCAAGTGGCCGGTGCCAACTACAAGGATGTAGAAGCAACCGAAGCCGTTGTAGACGGCAACCTGGTAACTTCACCTGCCTGGCCCGGACATCCCAAGTGGCTGGCGGCATTTCTGGATGTTTTGGGTACTAAGATCAGCCACCGGGAAAAAGCCACGGCTTAAAAAAATTATTTAATAAAAAAAGCGAGGACAATATTTCATCCTCGCTTTTTCCTTTTTAGAATCTCTAAAAGTTCAAATATGCTATTGATTAAGTTCTCCAATGGTTTCAAGATCCGACGGCATTACTACGCCATCAATGATATGAATGATGCCATTGGAAGCCATAACATCTTTGGTGACAACATTGGCATTATTAATCTTTACACCGGCCATACTTTCTTCACCTTCCATCCCTTCTTCCGGGCTATCCTTAATTGAAACCTTAATTTTATTTCCTTCAAGGGTTTCCAGCATTTGTCCATCTTCAAGATCAGAAGCATAAACTTCTCCGGAAACGACATGGTATTTCAGGATTTTTGCCAGTTCTTCTTTGTTCTCAGGCTTCAAAAGGTCATCCAGCTTACCAGCAGGAAGATTATTGAAAGCTTCATTCGTGGGAGCAAACACCGTATATGGTCCTTCACCCTTAAGAGTTTCAACCAGATCTGCTGATTGAAGTGCAGTCAACAATGTTGACAAATCTTGATTTTCAGCAACCATCTCTGAAATTGTCTTCTCCGACTTGAGATTCGAAGTAAAGGCAAAGACCAAGAGTGACATTAACAATACAGATAGCGTTTTGACGATTTTCATACGTTCCTCTTAATTAATTAAATATTAAATCTTACGAAATGCCCTTATCGAAGGGGCTATTACGCTCTTGATAAGTTCTCCATTTCGCTTTTGTATTCTCTTTCTACTAAGCTAATCACAAACAGTTCCCACCGTTATATTAAATAAAAACAAAATCTTACAACCAATATATACATTTCCCTATATAGTCACTTTCGCTTTCCACTACAAACAGTCATTTGGAAATAAAACCCTGCTCATATTTCCCCTGAGTCCCTATGCAGGCAGAAATATTTACAACAATTTAAACAACAATCCCTCCCTCTATTCGATATTAGTAATTTAGGATTGTATAATTGATTTGATACCGAGGTTTTTTTACAAACAACCTTTATCCTCATGGAGCTGCCAATGGAAAATACCGTTGAGTTCAGGATAAACTTCCTGTGGTGTTTTATAATCATTACTATTTGCGCTTGTAATTACAACCAAAGTAATGCTCAGGAAAGTATTCAAAAATTAAACGCCCCAAATGGCTTTAGTGTAGACATCTACGCAAAAGGGGTTCCCAATGCCCGTCAGCTTGCGCTTGGAGCAAACGGCATTATTTATGCAGGCAGCCGAAGAGAAGGAAAGGTATATGCCGTGGTCGACACAAATAAAGATAACCAAGCAGACCGTGTCTATACCATTGCTGAAGATCTTCGCATGCCAAGCGGTATTGCTTATCGGAATGGCTCTCTCTATGTGGCGGCGGTAAGCCGAATCCTTCGATTCGATAACATTGATGCCCATCTGGAGGATCCTCCGGAACCGGTAGTGGTTACTGATGATTATCCTTCCAAAGGTCATCATGGCTGGAAATTTATCGCTTTTGGGCCTGACGGCAAATTGTATGTCCCGGTTGGGGCCCCCTGCAATATTTGCGAATCCAAAGACGAAATTTTTGCAGCCATTACCCGCATCAACCCTGATGGGTCCGATCGCCAGATTATTGCTCGCGGTGTCCGTAATTCGGTTGGATTTGACTGGGATCCCGAAAGCGGCGACCTCTGGTTCACCGATAACGGCCGCGATCGCCTGGGCGACAACCGTCCGCCATGCGAGCTCAACCATCTGACAGAAGCCGGGCAGCATTTTGGTTATCCCTATAAGCACGGCTCTGACATCTGGGATCCGAGATTCGGAGAAAAAGGAAAACAGATGAACCGTGAATTTCGCCCCCCTGCCCAAGAATTGGGACCGCATGTTGCCCCACTCGGCATGTTATTCTACACCGGCAACATGTTTCCTGAATCCTACAAAAATCAAATTTTGATTGCAGAACACGGAAGCTGGAACAGAAGCAAGAAAATCGGGTATCGTATAACAATGGTTACGCTTGATAACGGGGAAGCAATTTCTTACAAACCTTTTATAGAGGGTTGGCTTCAAAAAGATGAAAATGTTTGGGGTCGGCCGGTTGATTTGCTCCAGCTCACTGACGGCTCAGTACTCATTTCTGACGATTACAGCGGCACTATTTATCGTATTACCTACAACAAACAATAATATCATTAGATGATTAAATCCCATAACAGAAGTGATTTTCGTAATATTGGACTATTAATTTTGCGAGTAGGACTTGGAATTATGTTCATTTGGCACGGCTATCCCAAAATGTTTGGCGGTCCTGATGCCTGGACGCAAGTGGGCACCGCTATGCACTACCTCGGGATCGATTTTACACCAATGTTCTTTGGTTTTATGGCCGGCGTCACCGAATTTTTTGGAGGCATTTTTTTGCTGCTGGGATTATTTTTTAACCCGAGTGTCTTTTTCCTGCTTATCGTGATGATAGTAGCTACCATAAAAAGCGTAGGGGCCGGCCAGGATTTCGCTATTTATTCGCACAGTATCGAAGTCGGCATTGTCTTTCTGAGTCTCCTGTTCATCGGACCTGGTAAATACAGCCTGGATCGTAAAATGCAGAAAAGGAGACGCCGGCGTTACTAATATTCCTGCATATGAAAGCAATGGTTTTACATACCGTCGGGGAACCCCTGGAGCAACGAGATTTACCTGTTCCCAAGCCTGGTGCACACCAGCTTCTCCTAAAAATTCAAACCTGCGGCATCTGCCGAACCGATCTCCATATCGTAGACGGTGAACTTGAACATCCCAAATTGCCGCTTATCCTGGGACATCAAATAGTAGGCACAGTGGAAAGAATAGGATCCAAAGCCAACGGCTTCAGTATTGGTGACAAAGTGGGAGTTCCCTGGCTTGGATATACATGCGGCTCTTGCGAGTTTTGCCGTAACGGACAGGAAAATTTGTGCGACAATGCCCGGTTTACCGGATATAACATCAACGGGGGGTTCGCCGAATATACCGTTGCCGATAACCGATTTTGCTTTCCCATCCCGAAAAAATACCCCGCTGACCAGGCGGCCCCGCTGCTATGTGCCGGGCTCATCGGTTTCCGATCTCTGCGAAAAACAGGCAACGCTCAAAAGCTGGGGTTTTACGGCTTCGGATCAGCCGCACATATTCTAACACAGGTGGCCCACTCTCAACACAAAGAGGTCTTTGCCTTCACTCGCCCCGGAGATAGCAAGGGCCAGGAGTTTGCCCGTTCGTTGGGTACGGAATGGGCCGGTGGCTCTGACATTCCTCCACCTGGAAAACTCGATGCCGCCATCATATTTGCACCGGTAGGCAAACTGGTCCCTCAAGCGTTAAAGGCTTTAAGAAAGGGAGGGAAAGTGGTCTGTGCCGGTATCCACATGAGTGATATTCCCGGCTTTCCGTATAGTGATTTATGGGAAGAGCGCTCTATTGAATCGGTGGCTAACCTCACCCGCCAAGACGGAATCGATTTTATGGAGCTGGCCCCAAAAATACCGGTAAAATCCAATGTGTCGGTTTATCCTCTTGAAAAAGCAAATCAAGCCTTGGATGACCTTCGGGAAGGCAATTTCGAAGGATCGGCCGTACTCCATATTTCGAAAACCTAATTTCAAAGCTTATTTCCTGCTTTCATATCAGAACTCAGGCTTTACACTAAATATGTCAATAAATTCTTTCTGACATAAAGCCCTATTATTCGTATCTTTGGCGCTTGTTCAAACAAGCAGAACTTAAATACGGATCTTCAAAAAATTCCTCTAATGCACGATATTGTACTCATTCCAGGCGACGGCATCGGGCCCGAAATTACAAACTCTGTTACAACTATACTTGAGAAGGCGGGTGCGGATATTAATTGGATTCGCTGCAAAGCCGGATTACATGCTTATGAGGAATTGGGAAATCCACTTCCGGAAGAAACCATTGAGGCTATCGACAAATATCGTGTTGCTCTTAAAGGCCCTCTGACTACCCCTGTAGGGTCCGGGTTTCGTTCCGTAAATGTTGCAATGCGCAAAACGTTTAAGCTGTATAGCAACATTCGTCCCGCCAAAACCTTGCCGCATATTAAGAGTCATTTTGATGATGTGGACCTTGTAATGTTCAGGGAAAATACAGAGGGGCTGTATATTGGCAAGGAACAGTGGATCGAAGAAAACAGCCACGCGGAAAGTATTGCCGTGGTAACCCGTGAGGCCAGTGAAAAAATTATTCGGGCAGCATTTGAATATGTAAAGAAGAATAATCGGAAAAAATTAACGCTGGTTCACAAAGCTAATATCCTGAAATATACCTGTGGCCTCTTTCTCGAAGTCGGGAATGAACTTTCTAAGGAGTTCCCCGAAGTCGAATATGAAGACCTCATTGTCGATAATATGGCTATGCAGATGGTCATGCGTCCGGAACAATTTGACGTAATTGTAACAACCAATCTTTTTGGAGATATTCTTTCAGATCTCGCCTCGGGGCTGGTTGGAGGATTGGGACTGACCGGTGCTGCAAACATAGGTGATGACGCTGCCATGTTTGAAGCTGTTCATGGCTCAGCTCCCGATATTGCGGGACAAAATAAGGCTAACCCAATTGCCTTCTTGCTCTCAGCTCTGATGTTACTGGAACACGTAGGCGAAGAACATTTGGCAGATCGAATAAGGCAGGCGGTTTACTATTCCTTGAAAGACAAATCGGTATGTACAGCTGACATCGGCGGGACCGGTTCGACGACAGATTTTACTAAAGCAGTCTGCAAAAATCTGGAATAACCGATTGGCACGTTCATGAGGTAACCATCCCTGATACGTCTAATCCAGGTTCATAAATTCGACTTTTAACGTTGTTGTCTCCAGCAAAGCAACCGTGGCCTCATCTCCAAAACCATGAGCAGTCCCGGGATTGATTGAAAGCGTCCCATTCACCATCTCGGCCTTCTTCTGGTGGGTGTGCCCGGATATCACTGCATCATAGGTTCCACAATGTTCCAGTGCTGCAGTGACGGGTGCGTCGGTTCCATGATACAGAGCTAACTTGCATCCGTCTAATTCTAATTCTCCGAACGATCCCAAAAGTTCGGCCCCGATTGCACTGAAATTTTGCATAAGCAGGAAATGATCACCATCGTTATTTCCAAAAACGGCCTTCAGTGACAACCCTTCAAAAGGAGGAACCGTAAACGGACTGCAGAAATCACCGGCATGGAGTACCAATTTAACTTCATGCTCCTTAAAAATTGAGACCGCCTTTTCTATGTGGGGCACAGAATCGTGGGAGTCGGAGATAAGGCCAATAAGCATAGCATACATTCTTTATTAAAAGTATCTATATACAAGGTCCTATTATATATCAATGATAGCAACCCTCGCCATTAGGTTAAATTTCGTACTGCTACTATACTCCTGCAAAAACGGTTTAAAGTTCTATTCCGAATAAGTTCACAAATTAATTCGTTTTGGAGTAAATAAACCTCTAATATATAGTCTTGAAATTTGAACCTAATTAGGAGATGCAATGTCAAAAAAGAATATGCGATCCGTTATTCTGATTGCGGGACTACTACTCGTTGCCACACTACCCTTAAGATCTTTAGCTCAGGATTTTGAAGGCATTATCTATTACCAGATTCCGGAAATGACGAACCAGGGAATGAACGAAATGCCGTATATGATCAAGGGATCCCGAGCCCGTATGGAATTTGGAAAAGGCAATGAAAAAGGAGCGATGATATTGATGTCCGACCAATCCAAGCTTGTTTTTGTCATGGATGCAATGAAGGGCTACATGACTATGGATTATAACAAGGAATTCGATAAAAGTGAGACCTCATCTGATGAAGATGCTACTGTTATGAAAACAGGTGAAACCAAAACCATTGCAGGAAAGAACTGTGAGGTATGGAACATAAAAACAGATGATAATAACGTTGAGGCTTGTATGGCCAAGGGACTAGGTACCTTTATGATTCCCCAAAATCCCATAAGCAGGCAAAATACACCGGTTTGGGCCCGGGAGATTATGGAAGGGGGAGCCATGCCGTTGGAAGTTCTTGAAATCAATGGAGACGGATCTAAAACCGTACAGATGCGAGCCACAAAGATTGAAGAAAAAAAGTTGGCCCAGGATTTGTTTGAAATCCCGGAAGGTTATAAGGACGTGTCTTCCATGATGAAAATGATGCAAAACCAGGGTAACTAATATGCGGATATTTTAGAGCCTTTTTAAAAAGAAATATCCACTGATAGTTACATAAAAAAGGCGCCCTTTTTAAAAAAGCGCCTTTTTTATTCTCACTGTTTTGTCATTAATAGCCCGTATTCTGCTGCAGGTTTTGATTAACGTCAATCTCTCGTTGCGGTATGGGATAAACCAACTCCGGAGCGTCAAAAGGCAGGGGCCCTACATCCTGTTGCGTACGTTTCACATCATGTAGCAACTGTCCCTCGAAAGCCAGTTCCAGTTTTCGTTCTCGCAGAATAGCAGCCAAATCTACCGAAGATAGTCCGGGCAATCCTGCGCGGTCACGAATCCTGTTGACATCATTCAGGGGGGTATCGCCCACCGTTGTACCCTCACGGTTATTCCCCTCGGCCCTTGTCAGGTACATTTCTGCCAGCCTGACGATATTCACATTGCCGAATATCTCAATCCACTTCCCGGTACGGGTGACACCGTTGTTATCGGAAAAAAACAGGGTGGCACGTTCGTCGCCGGACTCGTACAGATTGAGATGGGCCTGCAAGATCGTAATATCCCCGCGCCCGCCGAATTCATCCGGCGCGTAAAAGGTGTTCATGGCATTAAGCCCGTCTTGGGAGGATATCTGAATAGCAAACACATCCTCGGCCGTGTTGCTATTAATGTTATTGAAACAGTCGGCATAATTATCGAGCAGGCTATATTGTCCTGACTGAATTACCCTGTTGGCCGCATCACGAGCATTGGCATAATCCGCCTGTTGCAAATAAACTCGGGATAAAACAGCAGCTGCTGCTCCCGAAGTAGCAAACCGCCCGTTGGATTCGGGCAAGATACTCTCGGCACGACTTAAATCCGAAATTACCTGGTTATACCCTTCAGCGACTGTACCCCTGGGCACTTGAGAAGCCTCATTAATGACGGTTGTCGGCTCTGTTATCAAGGGCACCCCCAAATTGGAGGTCTGGTTACCTGCACTCCAGGGCTGGGCATACAGCTCCAGAAGCGCAAAATACACCAGTCCCCGGATAAACCGGGCCTCCCCTTCTACACGGTCCCTTTGATCTTCAATTACCACATCAAGAGCGCTGAGTACATTATTAACGATATTGATAGTCTCGTATGAGATACGCCAGGTTTCCTCAATATCGATATTCTCAACCTGCATGCGCTTACGCCATATCTGTTCCGGCTCTTCGAATGTACCGGTCCAGCGGACTTCACCATCATCAGCAAGAAGATCCGGTTCAAACAAGTTATAACCTCCGAAGCCATAACCATTATTATCGGCATCTCCTTCAATATCAATGAAGCCGCCGGCCAGGCGATCGTAAGCACCAACCAGTGTAGCTTCCACATTCTCGGAAGTGGACAGTGCTACATTACTTTCAATACTTTGCTTGGGTGCGATATCAAGCTGATTATCGCATCCCAAAAGCAAAATTACCGCTGCCATTGCGGTCCAAACATATTTTATTTGTGTTTTCATGATAATCAATAGTTAAAATTCCGCGATTTATTATTCTTCCTTCTAGAATCCGATATTAACCCCAAATGTGATGGATCTCGGTTGGGGTGCGGCATAGAAATCAGTTCCCAAAGCAATGTTCCCGTCAATAAAGTCGGTATTCACTTCGGGATCCCATCCGCTGTAATCGGTAAATGTGAGCAGGTTTTGCCCTGTCACGTAAAGCCGAAGCTTACGAACGCTAAACCTCTCCAATGCAGTAGCAGGAAGATTATACCCCAGTGTGACGGTTTTTAACCGCAAATAGGTCCCATCCTCGATGTAACGGGATGATTCGCCGTCCCCGTTACTGTCAAAAAGGCGAGCTTCGGGCACATCCGTTATATCACCGGGATTTTGCCAGCGGTTCAACTGGTCTTTGGTTTGATTATCATAATAACCGGCGTTGTTTGACATAAACGTGCCGGCCCCGTTATAGATATCATTTCCGACTACAAACTGGAACAATACATCCAAGTCCAGTCCCTTGTACGAAAACTTGTTGCGAATCCCTCCGGTTAGATCCGGGTTCGGATCTCCGATGACAATGCGTTCTGCCAAACTGAAATCATCCGGCCCCACCAAATATCGATCTCCGAATCGGTTCAACTTGAACACCGTTCCATTGTCAATTTCATTCTGAGTAGGTTGCCTGTTCAGGTAATACAAAGCATCCCCGTTATCAGTATTAACTCCCGCATATTCACGGGCAAAGAATACCCCGAGCGGCTCCCCTTCTATGGCGCGATTAATAAACCCCCCTTCAATAACCTGCCCATTCAGATCGGTAACCTTGTTTTTGTTGAGTGCAAAGTTCAGGCTTGTCGACCAGCTGAAGTCGCCCACCAGGTTATAACTGTTAATAACGACTTCAAAGCCTTTATTTTCGAGCTTACCGGTATTCCTGATCTGTTGATCAAAGCCGCTGGTTGAAGGAACGTTCACATTCAGAAGCAAATCTTTCGTCTTTTTCAGGTAAAAGTCAACCTGCGCATTGAGGCGGTCTTCAAACAAACCGACGTCCAGTCCGACATTATACTGCAACGTATTTTCCCATTTCAAATCCGGATTTTCGGATTGACTGGGGAATAAACCGGATTGGCTGCTATAGGAGTTTGCCCCGTACAAGCCAAGCGAAGCAAAGTTTGGAATCTCAGCATTCCCGGTCAGACCGACACTCGCCCTTATTTTCAGGAAGCTGATAGCGTCGATATTATCCATAAACCGCTCGTTGGACGGCACCCATCCTATAGATGCGGCCGGGAAAAAACCGTACCGGTTATTCTTACCAAACCGGGATGAGCCGTCAACACGTCCGCTCAGTCCAAGCAGGTAAGTATCCTTGTAATTATAGTTGGCCCGGGCAAAGTAGCCCACAAAACTATAAGATGTTTCATCAGCCGTACCTTGTATTATTTCAGCGGCACTGGCCACTTGTTGGAAGGCTGATGTAGGCAGGTTGACTCCATCTACAAACGAACGATCGGTTGTCACTTCCTGGTAGGTAATGCCGGCCGTTGCACTCAGGTTATGATTTCTTGCCAGTGTCCTTTTATAATTGGCATAAGTTTGCGTTGTCCAGTTCACATTCCGGACCCACCTGTTTTGGGCCTGTCCGTTTTGGAATCCAGTGTTCCTTGCCACCGATGGCCCAAACCATCGCCGTTCGTTTTGGTCTATAAGGTCAATCCCAAACTCTGACCTTATAGAAAGATCGGGAATAACATTATAATCCAGATAGGCATTTCCCAATGAGTGGAAAATGGCCGTTTTGAAGAATTGTCCGTCCCGATATAGGAGCCCGTTAAAATAAACGGTATTCTGAAACAGGCTTCCGTCGGGATTCGTGATGGGCTGGGTAGGTGGCAAAGCTACCAGCTGCATCGGCGTTGAGAAAGCATTATCCGAAGATAGACGATTCTGATCGGTACGAATTAAACTTAGCTTTAACCCTACATTAATCTTGTCCGATGCTTTGTGGTCAAGGTTGATACGTCCCGTATAGCGGCTTAATTTGTTATCGATGAGAATACCCTCGAGCTGATCATATCCACCGTTCAGGTAAAACTGGGTAATATCTGACCCCCCGCTTACACTCAGCTGTACGGTTTGGCTGGTATTTGTCTGGTAGGGTTTGTCGGACCAGTCGGAATCAAAATTCTGATCCCACCCGGGCAGGTCTAAATTAAACAGCTCGTCAAATGTAAATCCATCAATGGTCCCGTCAATAGTACCTGTCGAATTAAAAGTGGATCGGGTAAACGCCTCGGAAAACAGTTCCCGGTATTCGGCAGCATTCAGGAAGTCACGCTCGCCGCTTGGGCCGGCTGTACCTACCGAATAATTCAGGTCAATCTGGGTATCGCCCGTTCGCCCTTTTTTAGTGGTGATCAGTACAACCCCATTTGATCCCCGCGATCCATAAATAGCTGCGGCAGAAGCATCCTTCAGAATTTCAATGGATTCTACATCATTAAAATTGAAATCGGACAACGGGTTTGTTTCGTTATCCGTTATTGAGAAACTTTCGGTTGTCACAGGAATTCCATCGATTACATAAAGCGGCTGGCTACTGGCCGTCAGCGATGAGGTTCCCCGAATCCGCATTTGTATCGCTTGACCCAGCTTCCCATTGTTCGCATTGATGTACACTCCGGCAGCTCTCCCCTGGATAGCCTGCTCAATGCTACCTGCCGTTACCTCCTGGATCTCATTTCCCGACACACTGGCTACATTTCCCGTCACCTCTGATCGGGCTATGGTGCCGTAACCCACAACCACAACATCGGAAAGCTGCTGGATATCCACCTCCATCTGAACATTTATGACGGTCTGGTTATCGATCGGGATTTCCTGCTTTAGATATCCCACATACGAAAATACCAGCACATTAAATTCATCCGGTACGGTCAGCTCATATTTCCCATTTATATCGGTAGAGGTTCCCCTGTTGGGCGCCTCCTTGATTAGTACGGTGACCCCGGGAAGCGGCTGGCCGTCTTCCGCAGCAGTCACAGTCCCCGTAATTTTGCGTTGGGCAAATGCATCATTGCTCGCCATCAACACTAAAGTTACGGTCAAAGCACTTAAAACAGTAGCTTTTAGGTTCATAATTCACCTCTCACATTAGGTTGGAATGATCATGTTATGAGATAGTGAAGGAATGGATTAGTGAAGCCAGGACATTACCGATAACACCTACTTCTCTCGAAACCTCCCTCAATAGTTAACATTTTTAATTTCATATTTTTTTATCAATAAAACAATAAGTCAAATATTAACAATAGTTTAAGGCTCTTATTGAGGAAGATCGTTTTCTACCTGAAATAAAAAAGCGCCATCACGGTATGCGACGGCGCTTTGAGTTGCTACTAAAAGAATTATAGCGGTAAGTAAGCCCCCTTCTTTGGCCTTAGCTTAAAATAAGCCCCATTTTTAATTATCACCTGGATTCAGATACACCGGATTGGGCACCTGCAATGAATCAACCTTTCTGTTGAACTTCGGAATGTCTGTTTTAATCACTGCATCCAATCGCTTAAGTAAATTTACCAGTCTTTCATCCAGCATTTGGTATGTACTTCGCATGGCTTTGGTGGGACGAGCATAAGAGCTTTCGACTTTCGGTCGAAGAGCCCCCAATTTCGTATGCAATTGCACAGGATAACGCAATACATCCTCATCCGTTTCGATATGCTTTTGAATGAGGCCAGACTCAATTGCATTCAGACTGTCTTTCATGGGTTCCGCAACCGATTGCAGTTCATCAACTCCGGCAAACTCATTTAAGTTCGCCAGGTAATCATTGATCTGATCACGTATCGATTCGATATGATTTACGGTCTTATTGGTTTTATCCAGATCATGATAAATCTTCATTAATAATTCCTGGCGTGCCGCAAAATCTGCATCCGAAGCGGGATTATTGGGGTTCGGTACTACTTTGAGCTCCTGACTCATCGATCGTGTCCCGCTTTGTAGCGTAACAGTATAGGTTCCGGGAGCAACCCTGGGACCTTTTCCACTGTAAAACGTTCCAGACGCAATTCCTTTTGTCTTTGTAACATCCGGATAACGCAGATCCCATTCAAAGCGATTCATTCCCACTTCATCCGGAAGACTTCCATAACCGGTTCCCTTATCCTGATAAAAATTCGAATTCTCTTTTTTATCCTTTGCAAAGGTTCTGACGGTATCACCCGATGCCGTTTGGATCGTCAACCGAAGAGACTCAACGGATTGCTTAAGGGTATAAAACAATACTGCACCATTTGGCGGATTCTGTCCAACGGTCATGCCGGGACGAGAATAACTGCCCCCACTCATCAGATAGGCATGCTCGGGCTCAAATAAATGCACCTCGGACTGCTGCAATTGATCTGATACTTGACGCAACGGTTTCAGGTGATCCAGGATCCAAAATCCCCGCCCGTGTGTAGCGATCACCAGATCGTTCTCACGCTTCTGTATTCGTATATCCCGAACAGAAACAACCGGCAGATTCTCCTGCAACGGCTGCCATTGTTCTCCGTCATCAAATGATACCCAAACGCCACGTTCGGTACCCGCATAAAGCAATCCTTTACGGACAGGGTCTTCCCGAATAACACGAGTAAACACATCCTCCGGGAGCCCTGTCGTAATCTTTTCCCAGTGCTTACCATAGTCGTTCGTCTTATAAAGATAAGGATGCATATCATCTTTCATATAACGATTAGCCGCTACATAAGCCGTTCCCGCATCGAATGATGAAGGCTCAATAATACTCACCAAGGTCCAATCAGGTAAATGATCAGGCGTAACATCCTTCCAGGTTTCACCTCCATCCACTGTGAGATGAATCAGTCCATCATCTGACCCAGCCCAAATAACCCCTCTCTTGACCGGGGATTCCGCCAAAGAAAAGATCGTATCGTAATTTTCTGTGCCCGTTTCATCCCGCGTGATGGGTCCCCCCGAAGGCTGTTGTTTTGACTTATCATTCCGCGTTAAATCCGGACTAATGACTTTCCAGCTGTGGCCTTCATCGATACTTTTCATCACATATTGGCTACCAATGTAAAGCACATTCTGATCAAAGGATGAAAAGGTAATCGGGAACGTCCATTTGAAGCGGTATTTCTGCTGAAAGGCTCCCTCTCCATCCTGATCCACGGGCCAGGGAGAAACGGCATAGCTTTCGCCCGTCTTCTCGTTGTATCGCTGAAGCTCTCCCTCATAGCCACCACCAAACGTTATCCAGGGAGCCCCCGGCTTTGGCACAACATACCCACTCTCACCGCCGGCCACCGAGTACCAATCCTTGTCGGTAATGGCATACCCCATCGTGCTGCTTTTGATCGTAATAGCATCGAGATCCTGCTGAGCGCCATACACCTGGTACGGGAAACGGTTATCCAAATTTACATGATAAAACTGGGCGGTGTTTTGGTCCTGCTCGGTCCAGGTTTTGCCCCCATCATAAGAAACATTCGCGCCCCCATCATTTGATTCAATCATAATCTTCCCGTTATGGGGATTGATCCACATCGTATGATTATCACCATGTGGCGTCGATACTTCCTTAAATTCCTTACCGCCATCTATGGAATTGTGGAACCCTTCATCCAGTACATAGAGCTTGTTGTCGTCATCCGGATTCACATAAATCTTAGAATAATACCACGGGCGCAGTGTCAATTCATGCTCGTCATTAAGCAGCTTCCACGATTGGCCCGCATCATTTGAGCGATAAATTCCACCGTGCTTGGCTTCAATAATGGCAAAAACCTTATCAGCATTCTGATATGAAACTGCCAAACCAATTTTCCCCAGGATTCCTTTTGGAAGTCCCGGATTCGAACTCAGCTCCGTCCACGTTTTTCCTTCATCGGTCGACTTGTAAATCCCGCTACCCGGTCCACCGCTGGAAAGGCTCCATGGATTGCGATAGGCTTGCCACAGTGCGGCATACAAAACACGTGGATTGCTGGGATCCATCACCAGATCAATCGCTCCGGTTTTATCATCTTTGTAGAGCACTTTGTCCCAAGTCTTGCCCCCGTCCGTCGACCGGTAAATACCTCGTTCACTGTTATCCCCAAATACATGTCCCAGCGCCGCTACCATTACGATATCCGGGTTTTTAGGATCCACTACAATCGTGCTTATAAAGTGGGTTTGGTCAAGACCAATATTTGTCCAGGTTTGTCCGCCGTCAGTTGATTTATAGACCCCATCCCCCGGGGTAATATTTCCACGGATATTCGTTTCCCCCATCCCCACATATACCACTTTGGGATCGGACGGTGCTACCGCTATAGCTCCAACCCCGCTTGTTTTGAAAAATCCATCGGATACATTTTCCCAATCCTTGCCCCCATTTAATGTTTTCCAGACTCCGCCACCGGCAGCCCCAAAATAATAGGTATAGGGATGGCCGATAACTCCAGCCACAGCCGAAGCACGTCCCGCCCTATAGGGCCCAATCGGCCTCCATCGCAACGCTTTGTACATTTTGGGGTCATCAATTCTATTTTGAGCACGACTTTTGAAAGGAGAACTGATTACTAGAAAAACAATTCCAAGGACACAGAAAATTGGAGTCTTCATAGAGGAATTTAAAAATTTAGAAACCATGTGAATTATGTCTTTCAATTAGAAAAAGCATTAAAGAACTGTAGTATCATGCTAACCCCGGCTTCAGTCGGTAATTCAGCAACTGTAACAAAAAATCATTAAAGCCCCTATAGTAATCTTCTAGGGAGATCCTAATCCGCGGGGAAGCGGATGACATTTCAGGAATTTTCGTATCTATTCTTTTGATTCTTCCAGGTATATAGCTGGGATATTCATATCCCGGATCATCTGGTTGAACTGCGGCACCTGTTGATCCAATATGGGCTTCAAGCGATCGAGCTGCTGATCGACGGCCGTAGAAAGACTATCGTAAAGCTCGTAGGACTGCTTGGGTGGCCGGGCATAAGCAGACCGAACGTATGTGTTAAGGGATGCCAACTTGATCCACAGCTTGACCGGATAATTCAGATCATCTTCCGAATTATGAATATCAGGTTGATAAAGCTCATTTTCTACCGCTTGAAGGCTGTCCAAAATGGGCTGCGCAGTACTCTTAATTTTCTTTATCTGGGGATAATCGGCAAGTTTATCGAGGTAATTGTTAATCTGCTTTTTAGCCGCCAGAATTTTATTCACAGCCTTTGCCGTTCGGTTTTGCTTGGCGTGAATTTGAGACAAAAGATCGAATTCGGCCTGAAGATCGGCTTGTGAAGCTTCAATTCTCGGATCCAGCTTCACTACAAAGGATTGCGTCATACTTTGATCGCCTACTGTCAGTTTCACCTTGTATTTGCCCGGAACCACTTTTGGACCATTAATGGTACCGCCACTCGAACCCAATACCCGATTCGGCGGATTCTTTACTTCAGGATACATCAGATCCCAGATAAAGCGATTCATCCCGGCTTCATCCGAAAGTTTTTTTGTATTACTTTTGGAGCGGTATCCTTCATCGTCATCATCCCCCGCAGAGCTCGTTTCTTTTTGAGGGTGTATTTCATTCGTAAAACTGGCAATCGACTTGCCCTGCTCCGTCATAAATTCAAGTTTAACAGTAGTAGTACTATCGGGTTTATTCTTTAGATTATAGAATATAACCGCTCCGTTAGGCGGATTTTCACCGATTGGAGTACTCTTACTCTGGTAGGTGTACCCATCCATTAGATAGGCATGCTCCGGTTCGAACAGGTAAGCATCTGAATTCACCACCTTTTTCGATAACTGTCGCAACGGTTTCAAATTATCCATGATCCAGAAACCGCGCCCATGGGTCGCTAGAACGAGGTCATTTTCCCGATCCTGAATCCGCATATCCCGTACGGGGGTGTGCGGTAGATTTAACTGCAATGGCTGCCAATCTTCTCCCTGGTTAAAGGAGACATACCCCCCCCTTTGTGTGCCGGCAAAAAGCAAGTTTTTGTCTTTGGTATCTTGCCGAATCACCCGCGTATATTCATCCTTGGGAATCCCATCGGTGATTTTTTCCCAATGCCGACCAAAATCGTGTGTAACATACAAGTAGGGATGAAAATCATCGAGCTTGTATTTACTGGCGGCGACATAAGCTGTACCTTTATCAAAATGGGAGGGATCGATAATGCTTATCAGCGCCCAGTCCGGCATATTTTTGGGGGTGACATCTTTCCAGGTTTTTCCACCATCGCGTGACAGGTGAATCAGTCCGTCATCAGAACCCACCCAGAGCAACCCTTCCTGCAACGGCGATTCTGCCACCGAAAAAATCGTATCGTAATTTTCAGTACCGGTTTCATCCTTGGTAATAGGCCCACCCGATCGAATTTGTTTACTCGCATCATCTCGTGTCAAATCGGGACTGATACGCTCCCAACTCATTCCCCGGTCAGTGCTTTTAAACAGATATTGGGCAGCAGTGTACAAATTATCGGGATTATGTTTGGATATCATAATCGGAAACGTCCAGTTAAAGCGATATTTGATCTCCCCGGCCCCATATCCATCGGTGTTCTCCTGCCATACCGAAACATTGTGCTCCTGTTTTGTATGCTGATTATAGCTTGTCATAATCCCGATATAGCTTCCCCCGTAAGTAATCCAGGGCTTGCCGGGCGTGGGCACGATGTATCCGCTCTCCCCACCGGCTGCATTATTGATATCGCCTTGGGTAATACCATAGCTCGTCGTTCGACTGGGAATCTGCACCGATGACCGATCTTGCTGGCCTCCGTAAATATGGTAGGGAAAATCATTATCAAGATTTACGTGATACATCTGGGCCGTGTTAAAGTCCTGATCCGTCCACGTTTCGCCGCCGTTGTAACTTACATTGGCCCCGCCGTCATTCGACTCGATCATGATATCCGGATTGTTGGGATTGATCCAGAGATCGTGATTATCGCCATGTGGCGTAGGGATGCGATCAAAGGTTTTGCCCCCATCCACCGATTTATATAAACCGAGATCGGTGGAATAAACGGTATTTTCGTCTTTAGGATCGGCAAAAATATAGGTGTAATACCAAGCACGCTGGGTCAATTCTGTACCATGAAAAAGCCGCTGCCAGGTTTTTCCGCCATCGTCCGAGCGAAATACGCCACCGTTTTTATTTTCGATGATCGCCCATACCCGGTTTGAATTAACCGGAGAGATCGTTACTCCAATCTTGCCCATTAACCCTTTGGGCATTCCGGGATTCTGAGAAATATTTGTCCATGTTTCTCCCCCATCCGTAGATTTATAAAGTCCGCTGCCTTCACCGCCGCTGGACATGACCCACGGTTTTCGAAAAGACTGCCAGAATGCAGCAAATAGTACCCGTGGATTATTAGGATCCATTGCAATGTCGATGGCACCGGTTTTATTATTTACAAAAAGGATTTTTTTCCACGTTTTCCCGCCGTCATCCGAACGATAAACACCGCGCTCAGAATTCTCATCGAATACATGTCCCAGCGCTGCTACATATACGCGATCAGGATCATGCGGATCTACGACGATCTTACTGATAACATGCGTAGCCTCCAGGCCCATCTGCTTCCACGTCTTGCCTCCGTCGGTCGACTTATAAATCCCATCCCCGGTAAAAAAGTCACCGCGAATGGCTGATTCGCCCATCCCGGCGTAAACTACGTTGGGATCTGAAGGAGCTACCGAAACTGCTCCCACTGAGGCATCCCGGAAATCATCATCCGAAACATTCAGCCACGTTTTTCCGCCATCGGTTGTCTTCCATAATCCGCCGCCGGCTGCTCCAAAATAAAAAGTATAGGGCTTGCTTTGTACACCTGTAACCGTAATTGAACGTCCCCCCTTAAATGGACCTATGGGTCGGTAGCGCAACGCCTTGTATAGATCCGTTGAATATTCATATTGGTTATTGTCTTTTGACTGGGCTTGTCCGGAAAAAGGTATAACCAAAAAGAGCAAAGACAGGCAAAGGCTATTTTTAAAAAGATGGGAGTAGAGATTATTCATATAGATCCCCGATAATTAATTGAAAATAAATATGTTGGAGCAACATCTGTGTCAAAGTAACAAATGACTTTTCCTTTTGGCTGTAATAAGATGTAAATACAAATCTCATTGTGCCGGAGCTCAATTAACGAATCTGGAATGATTCACCCGGCAGGTAAATACTCAGATTGATATCTTTGGCAGCCAACTTTCCATCTTTGGCTTCTGATGAATCAGATTGATTACGGTATACCAGTACCTGTGATTCTCCGACCACTTTTACCTTGTTCCCTTCAACTATTATTGCTGTAGACTCATCAATTCCAATTCCCACACGATCAGGATATTCCATTACAGCCGTCAGCAATCGATTATTCCGTGCCCGTTTTACAAAATGCTGATCTACAATTACGTCTGTTATCAAACTAAGGCCGCGGGCGGTAATAATATTATTGTGTTCGATATGGAAAAAAGTGGGTGTATATTCCGGGTATTTTTTCTGATCACCGGTAATCATGATTTCGCTCATCACAGCAGCACCGGCACTGGTTCCGGCTACAAGTGCACCGTCATGATAGGCATCATGTATTGCCTTGTCCAGGCCGGGCGTATTGTGTACTGCCTTCATAAATTGACTTTGCACGCCACCCGGGATATAAATAAAAGTGGCATGTATAAGAGAATCCAATTTTGCCTGTATGCCGGATAAACTACTATCCGCAAAATTGAAGGCATGGATATCGCGGATGCCCAAATCACGAAACTGCTTCATACCATAATATGCACTGGTATCAGGGACCGAACTTGCCATAGGCAACACAATGCCATAGCCCTTTGCAGGCGTAATTCCCGACTCACCAATTATTTGTTTTACCATCGACTGCGGTTTATGTCCGCCGCCAATGATAAATAATTTTCCTTTAGATGGTTGATTCTGAGCAAAGACAAAAATCGTACATCCCCAAAAATTTATGACGATAAAAAGAAATATCTTGATAAAGCGATTCATTGCTAAATGCTTTTTAAAATGTAAAAAGCGCCACCACTTCGAAATGATGACGCTTTTTAGTTAGAGAATATCAAATCAAAAATCAGCTGCCGCCGTAACCTTCGTTTTGAACCAGGTTCGAATTGGCATCTATTTCACGTTGGGGAATAGGATATACCAAGCGGGGCGAATCCCACTGAAGCCCACCTATGTTACCCTGTGTGCGCTTGAGATCAAACAGAAAGTGACCCTCGAAAGCCAGCTCAATATGTCGTTCCGCCAGAATATCAGCCAGTGTTGCCGTTCCCGGGGCTAATGTATTGGAGGGATCAGACCGGCCGTGGACCGCGTTATAATCCTCCGTAGGGGTGGCACCCACCGTTTCTCCGAGTCGCTGGTTGCATTCGGCACGGTCAAGATACATTTCAGCCAGTCGAATCACATTTACATTGCCGTACTGGTTTGCCCACTTGCCCGTGCGCCAGTTACCTCCATCATCATAGAAGAAAGCCAGTCGGTCATCAGTAGAGTTATATAGATTCAGATGGGCCTGCTGAATTTCAATATCTCCACGTCCCCCATTATCCTGGGATGCGTAAAATATCTGCAGACTGTTGGTCCCGTCCTGGTTGGTCACCTGCATTGCAAAAATATCTTCGGACGTATTCAGATCAGAATTGTTGAATGCGTCTGCAAAATTAGGAACCAGGGAATAAGGTCCTTGCTCAATGACCCGGTTTGCCTCGTCACGTGCCATTGCATATTGCCCTTGCTGCATGTAGACACGAGCCAAAAAAGCACTTGCGGCATAGGTATCGGCATAAGGATAGCTTGGAGAATGTGCAGTTAACTTTGTTTTAGCATCATTCAGGTCTTGTATCACTTGGTCATACACTTCCTGTACCGTATTTCTCGGGATGTTATCACTGTCATCTATTACATCCGTGGGATCAAGTTTAAGAGGGACCCCCAAATTCTGGGTCGGATCTCCATCGTTGTAATCTTTGGCAAACAAGCGAACCAGCTGAAAATAGGTGATCGCGCGGATGAATTTAGCCTCTCCTTCTACGCGATCTTGTTCAGAAGCATCAACAACATCCAAGGCCGAAAGCACATTATTAGCTACATTTATCGTAGAATAACCGTTTAGCCAGGCGTCACGAACAAAGCTATTATCCACGGCAATGTTCTTCCGATAAATCTCACCGGGTTGTTCATAGGTACCGGTCCACTGTGCTTCTTGTCCAACAGCCATCAAGTCGGGCAGCATATATAACTGTCCGCCATACTCATCATAGTCACCCAAATGGTCGTAGGCTCCATGAAGTACGGTAATAACGTTATCTGAAGTACTTAGAGCTGTTTTATCGCTAATCGACTGCTGTGGCTGGGTATCCAATATGTTCTGGCAACCCCAAACTAACAGCAGTGATACAAACGCAGTAATATATTTTAAACTTCTCATATTCATATCATTTAAAAATTGGTATTAAAGGCTTCAGGTTAAAAGCCGAAGTTTACGCCTACACTGAAGGTGCGTGGCTGCGGAGAGGCATAAAAATCGTTGCCTAACGCCAAGTTGCTGTTTAACCAGTCAGTATTAACTTCGGGATCCCAACCATCGTAATTTGTAATTGTTACCAGGTTGGTGCCTGTTACAAATACTTTGGCTTTTCTCAGATTTAATTTTGACAACAGATTTTGAGGAAGATCATAGGATAATGTCAATGTTTTCAACCTCAAGTAACTGCCATCTGAGAGGTACCTGCTTGAACTTGTGGAAGCCCCATTATCATAGTAGAGTCTTGCCTCGGGAACATTGGTTATATCACCGGGTTCCTGCCAAGCGTTCAGCTGGTCGGTTGTCTGATTATCAAAATATAAGCCGGAAGCCGACATATACCATCCGCCGTTATAAATTTGGTTCCCGTAAACAAATTGCCAGAACATATCCAGGCTGACACCTTTATATGAGAAGGTATTGTTAAACCCACCGACAAAGTCAGGATTGGGGTTACCGACAACCGTACGAGAAGCGACGTTTGAGCTATTTGTTACATAACGATTGTCAAACATGCCGTTCACTTTGAAAGCATCTCCGCTGTTCAACTCTGCATTGGTGGGATCATGGTTGAGGAAGAAAAGAGCATCCCCGTTATCGGGATTAACCCCGGCGAATTCATAGGTATAAAATACACCAATGGCTTCCCCTTCCACGGCACGGTTTACAAACCCGCCTTCTAGTATCTGTCCCCCCAGGTCCGTAACCTTATTACGGTTGAATGCCATATTAAATCTACTGGACCAGAAGAACTTGCCGGTAGTATTCACGCTATTAATGACAAATTCAAAACCTTCATTTTGCAACTTACCCACGTTACGCAACTGGGATGAAAACCCTGATGTCCCGGGCACGTTAACATTAAGCAACAAATCGGTGGTTTTTTTACGGTAATAATCGATTTCACCGTTAATCCGGTTGTCAAGAAAGCCGAAATCAATTCCAACATCCAACTGGTTTGTGGTCTCCCACTTCAAATCCGGGTTGGCCGTTTGTGAAGGGGCGGTAGCCGGAGCACCAGCATAAGAGATACCGCTATAAAGACCAAGTGATGGGAAGTTATTAATATCAGCATTACCGGTCACACCATAGCTGGCCCGTAACTTCAGGAAGCTAATCGCATCCAGATCCTGCATAAAATCTTCCTCAGTCAAAATCCATCCAACCGAAGCAGCAGGGAAGAATCCGTATCGGTTATTTGCCCCGAAACGCGAGGAACCGTCGGTACGTGCGCTCAGTGTCAGCAAGTAACGATCATTGTATTTATAGTTGGCACGCATAAAATAGGACATGAACCGATAATTCGTATCCGTTACATCTCCGGATGTAATATCTGCGGCATTATCTATATTATGAAAGCTTTGGTTCGGGAAATTTTCACCCTCTACTGAGGTAAAACTTTGCATAACCCAATTATAACTGGTACCCAGCACTACATTTAAATTATGCTTATCTGCAAAGGTATTTTCGTATGTCAGGATATTATCACTCGTATAATTTTGAACTTCCGTCCATGCATTATACCCATAGCCGTTGGCCCCGACATAATAGGCTAACCTGGGCTTATAATATTGTTCTTCATTCTGGTTGATAAGATCCATACCAAACTTTGTTTTAAAGCTCAGGTTTGGCAGAATATTATATTCAGCATTAGCATTACTCAGGATATGGAATGTGCGTGTTCTGAACGTAGAGTTCTCATTAATATCCAGTCCGTTATAGTAATAGGTATTGGTATTATACACGTCACCTTTCTGGTATCCATTTGTGGGATCTCCATCAGCATCCGCAAAGAATGGGGCCACCGGGGCTTGTGCAACAAGCTGCATAGGAGTTGAGAATTGGTCATCATCCGACAAACGATCATTCAAGGTTCGGTTTATGTTAATCTTTAAACCAAACTTAAGCTTGTCGGTAGCCTGGTGATCCAGATTCAATCGGCCGTTTAATTTTTTATAAGCGTTTCCAATCAGGATTCCTTGCTCATCACTGAATCCGCCACCAGCAAAGAAGGTTGTATTTTCATTACCACCGCTGGCACTGAGCTTAAAGCTCTGTGAAGCTCCGCTCTGGAAAGCCTGATCCTGCCAGTTATAATCCGTTGGATTATTCTGCCAATCATTCCCTTCTGTCATGCTATTCATCGTAGTCGTATAGATATTGTCCATCCACCAATTGATCGCGGCTTGTTGATCCGTATAATATCCAGGATATAATTTATAATCGTATTTGGCTCCTCCTATCGTGGCCTGTCGGAAAAAATCAACATACTGTTGGGCATTCAAAAAGTCTCGCTTTCCGGAAGGAGAGCTTGAACTGACCTGGTACTGAACATTAAATTTGGTATCTCCCGTCTGACCACTTTTGGTAGTGATAATAACTACTCCATTAGAAGCACGTGATCCGTAAATGGCTGCAGCTGAAGCATCTTTCAATACCGAAATAGATTCGATGTCACTCATATCCAGGCTGGCCATCGGATTTGTTTCCGAATACCCCGTTGAGGATAGACTCTGAGAGGATACAGGTACCCCATCTACTACATAAAGCGGCTGGTTACCGGCTGACAGTGAAGAGGCGCCGCGAATGCTTACCTGAATTGCCTGGCCGAGCTTACCATTGCCGGCATTAACAAATACACCGGCGGCCCGTCCCTGGATAGCCCGTTCAAAGCTATTTACAGGCACACTTTCAATGTCTTCGCCACTGACACTCGAAATATTGCCAGTCAAATCCTCTTTGATCTGGGAACCGTAGCCAACAACGACCACATCATTTAGCTGCTGGATATCCTGTTTCATTTCAACATTAATTACGGATTGATCGCCAATCGTAATTTCCTGTTTCACGAACCCCACATAGGAAAATACCAACACATTTTTATCGCTGGGCACGTCTAGTGAATAAGTACCATTGACGTCGGTTGATGTACCTACATTACTCGTACCTTTGACCAATATAGTAACGCCCGGTAGGGGCTGGCCATCATTCGCTGCCGTTACCTTCCCGGTTATTGTTCTCGTCTGAGCATGCGCCACAGAAAACATACCGGCGAAGAATAATAAGGCCATAAGTATATTTGTAACCTTACATTTCATATAAACCTCTTTTTAGTTGAAAAATTAAACATAGAAAGGATATTGACATGCCAACTTTAGATATTCCGGGAGCCGTGATACCCTCATTCCCATTCGGTAATGCCATCCTTCTTTCTGGCGGTAACATTCACAAACTATCTTATAAAATCAAGCAATTTGCTTAAAAAAATTATATGCTTTTGAGAAACGGTAAAACTGCTAAACATCATTGATTCATCCCGCGGAATGAGAACAAACGATGAGTAGGAAAAGCCTATGACGGCAAGTATGGCCCAATTTATTTCATTTTTGAGAGAAGCTGTTTTGCCTTATGCCGGTAGGTCGACTCGGCAGAGGCCTTTGTTACATCTTTAAGATAGGAACGCGACTCGTCATTCTTCTGCTGTTCGTGCAAAATTTTTCCAGCCCAATAGCCGGATACCACATAAAAGGAACGGCTTTGGGTATTTGGCAGCCCTTTACTAACTGCGAACGCCTCTTTATAACACGCAAGTGCCTTATCCAACGCCCCTCGTCTCTCTAGGATCTGTCCTTTCCACGTGAGCAACTCTTCTTGCATTACTTTCTCATGAGGTAGGTGATTATCATTCCATCGCTCTAACGTTTTATCAATAAATCTGAGAGCTTCCCCAAAACGATGCTGCTTATAATAGCTTTTTACCAAAATACGTGTATAATAATTGTTTCTGGGATATTGCCTCTGAAGCTGCTCAAAATAGCGTACGGCAATGCCATAGTTGTTTTCATAGTTATAGCTAATATTCCCCAAAAAATATTTCGCTTCGGCCCGTGCAAAGATTGCCTGGGTGGAAGCCTCCCTGAGCAGCCGGAGCCCTTTTTGTTTGTCTCCTTCGGGCAAAAACCAGGAAACGGTCTTCACAATGGGATATTCCTCCGGCAGATAGGCGGAATAATAAAGCTTTAACCCTTCGGCCAGCTTTAAATCTGCAAGACCCGGCTGCAGTTCTTTCAAATAATTGTATGCACTTAAGGCCTTCCTGGCATAGTTCAAGCTCGTTACCCATTCACTGCGGTTGGAATACTGCCTGGCAATATATCCGTTGCTAATCACTTTGATAATAAGCCCGTCCGCATTGGAAGGATCATCATGAAGCAATTTACCGGCTTCGTAGTCGGCTTTCTTCATCATATGGTAAAATTGCTCATCATGGGAGGTGTCGTCCAGGTCGGAGAGCACTTCCCACCAAAACTTCATGCCATCCAAAAGGGTCCACAAAGGATGCTGTGGATATTTTTCTTTCCATGAAGAAAGCTGTTTTTCCGCTCCGTCGAAGTTAAAATTGTAAATTGAATCGACGGCTGCCTGGGCATCGGGCCGAAACTGCGGATTGTTGATAAGCTCAGGTACCTGGGCGGGAGCCGGGATTGCCAATGTCCAAACTAATAAAAACAGTAACCAAAAACGGGAGGAATTCACTTTCCTTTTTTTATTCACTAACTGATAAATCTTCCTCTTATTGTAAGTAGTATTCAAACCATTCAATCGTGGCATCAAGAACATGCTGAAAAGCCTCGGGAAATTCATCCTCCTCAAAAGGATGCGAGGTATCAAAGGTATGTCCGGAGCCGGGAATCAGCTTCAATTCTTTTTCTTCGGATGGACAATTGCGATATAGCTTTTCTGCCTCACTGTAAGGCACCCCTTCGTCCCCTTTGGAATGAATGAAGAGTGACGGCACATTCAATTCACCCACACGTTTTATGGCCATCAATCGGTCGGCATTAGCCAGTGCATCTTTGTATACTACATCTTTTACCGGCATTATTTGGCCTGTACGCCCATTCTCAATTTCTGTTACCCCCTTTGCATTCCAGTCGGCAATCATCTCATCACTCCAGCGAGCATTATAATCTGCCACTGCAGACCATGTGACGAGGCAAGCAATCTCGGGATATTCGGCAGCAGCTGCCACTGCGGTATGTCCCCCGCGAGAATGTCCCAGTATTCCCATCTCATCGGTATCCAGCGAGGCTTTGTCCGTTGAAATCGTCCCATCCTTCAGTGCGGTTATAACAGTACCTACATCATCAAGGTCCTGGCTCAACGTTTCACGGGCAAACAGATCCAGCTGGTCGAACTCCAGCATATTTTCACCAACCCCATTGAGCGAAAAATTCATTGCCAGCACCGCAAATCCGGCAGCACTCAGCTCTGCACAAGCGTCCGGGAACGCTCCCCAGTCTTTAAATCCCTTAAAGCCGTGCAAAAAAATAATAACCGGAAACTGTTTCTCGCTATTGCCCGACGGGACATAGAAATCATAATAAATGGGGAGTCCTTCATTTGATGGGACTAGCCCCGAGTTTTTCGTGATATTCGGGTATCTCATACAACTTTTCAATTATGCTGGCTCGGGCGTAAGCTCCCTGACAGCTTTAGATATCTTTTAAAAGCCCCCCGCAATGTGAAATTGTCATCGCCTTTCCCGGCTGGCGGATTTGGGGCGATGATCTCACACCATGGAGATTGTCATATTTTCGCAATGCTATAGGATTTTAAGGCCTTCTTAAACTAATTCTTATTAAAATCCAGTGTATCCAGCTTCACCAGTTTTCGCAGACCATTAATCTCGCCTTCTTTCAGGTAACGCCAGCGGCCCATTTTAACATTTTTCAGCGTCAAGCCGGCATATTCAATGCGCTTCAATTTTGTCACTTCAGCTCCAAAGTATTCTACCATACGTCGGACCAAACGGTTCCGTCCCTCAAAAATCGATAGGATAAAACCGGAAGGTGTATTTGTTAAGCTGTGAGCCTTGGCCGGCCCGTCTTCCAATTCAATACCTTGCGCCAGTTCTTGCAGCTCACTTTCCTTGAGGGCAGGTTGGGTTCCCACTTCGTAAGTCTTTCTAACCTTATAGCGGGGGTGCATCAACCGGTTGGCCAAATCGCCGTCATTCGTCAATAACAACAACCCCATGGTATGGCGGTCGAGACGTCCTACCGGGTATACACGCTTACCGGTGGCGTCCGAAATCTTGTCCATCACTGTATCACGATTGCGGGGATCATCAGTGGTGGTTATGGTATCTTTGGGTTTATTTAGCAGGATGTACACAAACTTCTCAAGGCTCAGCGTCTGCCCTTCAACCTCCACCCTATCCGTACGCTGCACTTTTACTCCCAGCTGGGTAACCACCTCGTTGTTCACTTTCACCTTGCCTGCTGCAATATACTCATCGGCATCCCTACGGGAGCAAAACCCACAATGGGCAATGTACTTATTTAAACGTATTTCCTGGTCTTTACTGTAATTCTGTTCAACTTCGTGGGAAGGTTCTTTTCGCCTATTCTTCTTCCTTCGTGTTTTCATTATCTATATCTACCTCATTAGTAAGATCAATTTCATCTTCCGATTCCTCTCTTTCGTCCTGATCATCTTCCAATAACAACTCTTCCGCAGTATATTCTTCCAAATCAGGGATTTCATCCTCATCAATCTTTTCTACAGCCTCAATCAAGGATAATGCTGTCTCAGCAGTATCTTCATCATCGACTTTCTCCTGCAACTCTTTGAGTTCAAGCTGACGGTCAAACAGGAATTGACGGTGCTCCGCCATATCATCATCTTTCAGGATTTCTTCGATCTCCCGGGGTTTGGGCAACTCATCAATGGAATTGATGCCGAAATGTTTCAAAAAATGCTTGGTCGTTCTATAAAGGAGAGGCTTCCCGGGAGCATCAAGCCGTCCAGAAACTTCGATCAGTACTTTTTCCAGCAGCTGTCGCAAAATGTATCCCGAGTCCACCCCACGGATATCATCCACTTCCGGTTTAGTAATGGGCTGCTTGTACGCAACGATCGCCAGCGTCTCAATTGCAGACTGGGACAACTTACGGTAGGCATTTTCATGCTGAAAAATGCTGAGCCAGGGTTCGTATCGTTTCTTTGTTGAAAAGGTATAGCCCCCGGCCACGAACTCAATTCGAAATGCGAGCCCGTTTTCCTCGTATCGTTGGTTCAGTTTTTCTATAAACGGTTCGATAGCATCCGTTTCGAGCCCCAGGTTTTCTTCCCCTTTGGCAATAATTTCGCAAATTTTCTCTTCAGAAATGGGTTCGGGACTGGCAAATATCAGCGACTCAATCACCGATGACAAACGGGTACCGTCAACAAATTGATAATCTTCCATAAGTGTACTTATTGGTGGAATTTATATCCACATTGCCTTTCAAGCCCCCATCCAACTCACAGGACAGCTCCTATTTTCGTCGAGCCCGGGGCTGCACATTCAAAAGGACTTAAAATAACAAAAAATGTTCACTAGTGTTGTTTCTTCAGAAGTATCATTTCCTTGCCTAAACGTGGGTATCATCGCCTCTTAATAATCGAATTCAATCATGTTCCTTAATGATAAAAAATCCGTCATTACCCTGGCTCTGATACAGTGGCATCAATATATAACCGTCACACCGGGCAACAATTTTACCCGCTCGATCACTGGCCAGCCATTCCCCTTTTTTAACAGGCTGAAAATTTTTAAACCCCGGACGCATCTCAAAGTCATCATTCGGTTGAATAATGTGTTGATAGACCAACTTCGTTTCAACCGGTAAATTTTGGGTATGGGATTTAAGATGCCCCCGAAACTCCTCGATTTCTGAAACGTCCTCTTTATCAATACATCCCGAGGCCTGTAGCAATAAGAGCAGAGAGGCTGTGGTATTATATAAAGTCAATTTATTATCATGCTGCCCTCCTTCAAGCCCAAAAGAGACAAAACCCTGTTTCTGATAGTAACCCAACGCAGTACCTCGAAGGGTTTCCTCAATACCAAAAACCATCGGCACATGTAATTTCGAAAGCAGTTCACGCTGCCTGGGTTTCGAACTTGTAATAGAAAACATCCATCCCTCGGCCGAAAATGTATGTACATCCGCCAAAATAGTTGGATAATCATCAGGCTGCTTCAGGCCATCCAGGATTTTTAACAATTGCTTAATCTCAAACCGTTCGCTTGAATCCAGTTTGTGCCCCGGAGTGTTTCTGATTTGATCCAGGATTGCTGGAAACCAAATACGATTCATATCCTCATCCACATACCGGACGTTCTGTTCAAGGGCGTTGATGTTGGCCCTTAAACCTATCACCGTTCCCCGAAAATGGGACTGGGTACCGGTAAGCATGTCCAATACCTTAGACACTGCCTGAACCCCCGCAGACTCATTTCCATGCATCCCGGCCATAAGAATTACAGTCGGCCCATCCGCAGCTCCTTCGAGAGCCCCGATAATGCGTTCGGATGATTTAGACGGTTTAGCTATTGCCAGATTGCTCATCGGCATCGTTATTCAAATGTAAAACTTTAAGCAGCCGTGCTGCTATTTTCATGTAATTTTGTTCCGTAATAATCCCGACAAGCTTATTATTTTTTACTACCGGGAGGCAGCCGATTTTTTGACTATCCATAATTTCCATGGCCTCCATAATAGATGCTTCCGGATGAATGGTGATAGGATTTTGAATCATGATATCTTCAACTGTCGGGGGAGTTTCCTCTTCGTTGTTGACCGATTTATTGTAGATATCAAAAAGCCCGCGCATGGTAACTAAGCCCACCAGGTGTTTTTTGTCGTCCTCAACGGGAACATACCGAATACTTCGCCAATCAATCAAGTTAGCTACGAACTCAAGGATATCATCCTTTTGTACGGTAAACAAGTCCGTAGTCATAAATTCTTCAACTATTAGATTGGATGGTTTCCAGTGCTCAAGGTCCTCCATACGGGCTCGGCCCCATTTATAAACGGGCTCACCCTTTTTTTGATTTTTGATCATCGCTGCCGTTATGCCGGCCAGCGTCTGTTCTTTAGATTCGTTCTCTTTCATCAAAGCAGCGTAATTATTGAGCATCCAGAATGACAGAGTCTGGCCCGAAGTGACCCGATGTCTCACGAGATCCAGATAATCATGTATGTCGCTCTCATCTATATTCGCCTTTTGCAATCCTTCCCTGGCAATGGGAAGTAATTCTTTCGTTATCAAATCAACGGCATTCACCCGCTTGTCATCAAACCAGCGGAACTTTGTATCCAACCCCAGCTTAGATGCCGCCACAAAATTCATCCTGGCGTCATCAAAATCCATCTTACCAGGAACATCGGGATAATAGTCAGCCATTTTGTTCATCAACCCCAGCCAAAAAGCCGAATTGGCAACCTCATCGATGACCGTCGGCCCAGAAGGGAAAACCCTGTTTTCGATCCTGAGATGAGCTTTACCTTCCGTAACTCCATAACAAGGGCGATTCCAACGGTAAACAGTGCCATTGTGAACCTGGAGCGCTTTTAACGCCGGCGGTTTGCCCTCATCCAATAATTTTTCTACATCTTCAGTCACTTCCGAACTCAACATGACGCGGTATCGAGCCGTATCTTCCCGGAAAATTTCCAGTATGCTCTCATTTACCCACTCATTGCCGAATGTTACCCTGGGACTACTCTCGCGCAGATGATCGCCCACCGTTCGAGTATCTACCGATTGCTGAAACAACGCAATACGCGTTTCATTCCACAGGCGTTTTCCAAATAAAATAGGGGACCCCACGGCTCCCGCCAAGACCGGAGCCGTTATCAACTGGGCAATATTATATTTTTCGACAAACTCATCGGGCCCAATCTGGAGGTGAACCTGGAAACCCGTGTTACACGCCTCCAGGAGTGGTGAATCGAACTTCATAAGCAACTCATCCATCCCCTGGATACGAAGCTCAAAGTTTTCACTGCGCAATTTATTTATAGCCTGGCAAAGAGCCCTGTATCGCTGTAGCGGGGTCAAATTCTTCAGGTCCACATCAACCTTACGTATTGTCGGGAGGATGCCGGTGAGTAGTATTTCGCTCCCAAGCTCCTCCGTTACTTCCCGCACCTTATCAATTTTTTCCTGAAGGTTTTTCTCCATAACCGAGAGGCAGCGCTCCTTGAATTCCAGGGGCCGTAAGTTAATCTCCAGGTTGAATTTAGCGAACTCTGTGGTATATCCTTCCTGACCCTGCGATCGAAGTTTCTCCAGCACTTCCATCGAATGAGGCCAAGCCTTGGCCTGTTGATTTACCAAACAAAGTTCCTGCTCGGCCCCAATTCGAATTGATTCCGTATCAAACCAGTCTCCTTCCGCTAACATACGATCCAGCGCTCGAAGATCCTTCAAAACATACTTCATAAACCGCTGCACTTCTTCCTGGCTGTCAGCGAGTTTAACACGGGATTCTCCCATAGACACCTCTCAATTTTTCAAAAAGAGTTTTACAGGCTGTAATAATCGAATTTCTTTTGCAGAATGCAAGTCGCTTTCATATGTCGACTGTATCGTAAAAACTCAAATACAAATATAATAAAATAGGATGGACAGATATTAAATCCGCCCATCCTATTCATATGGATATTAAGCTGCAGCTGATAATTTGGCTTTTATTGCCAGAAAAGCACCGGATATCCGCCGTCTACTGTTTGCCAAATGCTAACGAAATCATAGTCCGACATATTTGTTTTAGCCGCATTTCCGGTCATTTCAGCAGTAGTTAAGCCCGTATTATCACTTGTAAAGCCAGTACCGGGGCTATTTCCAGCCCCATCAGTTTGTCCTGTGCTTTCTGTATCCCAATAGCAAGACCCCATAGCGGCATTGGTATCAAAATCTCCAACTAATCCACCCATGGTAGCACCCCCGGAAGTGGAGGACGATACAATACCGGCAGCATAGGAGCCTGTCACATACGTATCGGCACGGACCGAACCAATAAGGCCGCCGATATCATCTTTCCCGGTGACTTGTCCACGGGCAAAGGAATTAATGATCTGATTATTTCCTGCACTGCCTTTTAAATTATAACCTACTAATCCTCCGATGTCATTTATTCCCGACACGTTTCCGATAGCGTAAGAATACTTTATGACTGACCAGTTCATCCCTACTAACCCACCGACATAATCAGCTATAGAACTAACTTTGACATCAGCAAATGATTTTTCAATGGTACCATAATTATCACCGACCAACCCGCCGCAGCGACCAGCAGTACAATGAACTTCTCCCTTTACATATGAATCATGAATTTCACCGGAAGTATTAATTCCAACGAGGCCGCCTGTAAACCTGTCCCCGGTTATGTCAACATTTTCAAGTTTCACATTACGAATTGTTGCACCGTTAAGATCCTTAAACAGCCCTATCCTACTTTCATTTCGATCAATTGTCAGATTAGATATCAGATATCCCTGCCCGTCATAGGAACCTGAAAACGCGATAGGAAGAAATCCTTTACCAAGATTCCAATTGGTCGTTGCACTGGCGTCGATATCATTAATTTGAATATAATGGGCTTGTTGAAACTCCAAAGTACTACCGATTTTTTGCAATTGTTCAATATTGGAAATTTTATAGGGATCGGTAACGGTCCCCTTACCTCCTGCAAAGTTATTTTCAAAGACCGCAGTGATCTCTTTTGTAGTATCGATGTTAACTGTGACCGTTGTATCGGTAGAAGAAATATCGCCCTGCCATTCTACAAAGCTCCATCCCTGAGCCGGAATGGCCTCAAGATCCACCGCAGACTCATAAAGATATTCCGACTGATCGGGGCTTTTCGTGACACTTCCTTCTCCTGTGACGGAAATGTTCAACGCAAACGATTTCTTCTCAAAAACGGCCGTAACTTGTACGGTGTCATCAACGGTTATCTGAGCAGGGTTGGTGCTGCCTGTAATAGCTCCCTGCCATTCCATGAATTTCCAACCTTTTGACGGATGTGCCGTCAATTCGACGATCGTGCCAAATTTATAATCAGTCGTTTTTTGTTGTACAACCTGCTCGCTTACCGCTCCTTCCCCATCCGTTTCTACCGTTAGTGGATAATCTTTCTTTTCAAATACAGCCGTAACTGTCTTGGGGTTATCAACTGTTACCTGTACCGGGTTGTCCGTACTCTGAATGTCGCCTTTCCACTCTGCAAATTTGTATCCTTCGGCCGGATTTGCGGTCAACTCAACAACTGTTCCTGACTCATAGCCTTTAGATTTCTGCTCAACTACTTTTTCACTTACGGTTCCTTCGCCTTCGGTATTGACCGTAAGATCATACGTTTTTAATTCAAAATTCGCTGTCAGTGAATAGTTTTGATCCACAGTGAGCGATAAGGGATTGTTTGTACTTTCCACATCTCCCGACCACCCGGTAAAAACGTACTCTTCATTTGCATTTGCCTGCAGCTCAATTTCTTCCCCTTCATCATAAGTATCCCCGGCGGAAGGAGAAATAGACCCTGCGCCAGATGGCGTTACGGACACATTTACATTATAAGTCGGCGTCTTCTCTCCCTGGTTATTTGGATCAGATCCTGTGCCATTATCACTACAAGAAATGAAGATAAAAAGGAATAGAACAGAACATACAGTTAAATACGGTCGCATAGCAATTGTCTTTGGTTTTTGAGCTCCATCGTTACGAAGCGATCCTAATCGCTCTGTTATTAACTACGTAAAGACCGGCTAAAAACAGGTCATTTTTAATACTTAACTGCAACAAGAATGGAATACCGGATAACCAACACAAACATGGTGAACACCAATTCTGCCTGACTACTAACCAGGGCTAAACAAAACAACCTTTTATTCCAAGGCATCAACATTTACATTAATTCGCACCGAACTAGCTCCTTTGGGCTTTCTTTGCTCGTAACGCTGAAATGTTTTATCGATAAGCTGTTCAATAGCAGTCGCTCCATTCGACGGGTCAACTTTTATGAAGCTTTCCCATCGATAAAAATTCTGCATTTTTGCGATAGCTGCCGGTGATGGCCCCAAAACAAAATCTGTATTACCGAGTATCTTACAAAGGCTTTCAGTAAAAATTGTAGCCACCGATTGAACCCTGTGCTCATATTTTCCCTTAAAAATAAACCTTACTATTCGTGAATACGGTGGATACTGAAGCATCTTTCGGTAGGCCAACTCGTGCCTTGCAAATGCTTTAAAATGATGTTCCTTTGCCGTTTGTATGGCAGGATGATCGGGCTGCCAGGTTTGAAAGTAAACGATTCCTTCCTTCCCGGAGCGCCCTGAACGACCGGCTACCTGGCTCAGCAGTTGAAACATCCTCTCCGAGGATCGAAATGAGGGAAAAGCAAGCTCTGTATCCGCATGAACCACCCCCACAACCGTCACATCGGGGAAATCAAGCCCTTTGCCCACAATCTGCGTTCCAACCAGGATATCAGCCTCTTTTTGCGCGAAAGCCTTAAGAATCTTATTGTGAGCATCTTTTCCCGAGGTGGTGTCAAAATCCATTCGTAGTGTTTGGGCGTTGGGATATAGTTCAGATATCTGCTCTTCCAACTGTTGAGTGCCACTTCCCTGCGATTCCATTGTCTCATGTCCGCATTCTTTGCAATGCTGGGGCTGACGCTCCGAATAACCACAGTAATGGCAACGCAGCTGCTTCTTGGATTTGTGAAAAGTGAGACTTACCGAACAATTGGGACATTCCGGAATATCCCCACAATGCTCGCACTGCAGATATGAAGCAAACCCCCGTCTGTTATACAACAGAATGACTTGCTCCCCTTTTTCCAAAGCACTGTCAATTGCTTCGTAAAGGGGAACTGCAATTGGGCCGCGCATGGCCGATCGATATTGTTTAAGATCCAGCACCTTTACCTCCGGCAGTGTTGCCCCGAAAGGCCTTTGCGTCAGAGACAGTAATTTGCTTTTCCCCTTTTTCGCTCCGTACAATGTTACCATGCTTGGCGTTGCGGAACCCATCACTACGGTCGCATCATTGAAATGAGCTCGCATAATAGCCACATCTCGTCCATGATAGCGTGGGGCAGGATCTTCCTGCTTATAGGATGTATCATGCTCCTCGTCAATTATAATGATCCCCAGATCTTTCACGGGGGCAAAAACCGCCGAACGGGCACCAATAGCTATGCGCTTTTCCCCTTTTTGCAGTGCCCTCCAGGCATCATACCGTTCCCGGTTCGTCAGACGGCTATGCAATACCGCAATATTGTTGCCAAAAATTTTATAAAAACGACTTACAATCTGAGGTGTTAACCCTATTTCCGGGACCAGGACCAAACCTCCTTTTCCCTGTTCCAGGGCTTTCTTAAGGGCGTGAATATATACCTCGGTTTTGCCGCTTCCGGTGATCCCGTATAGCAGGAAGCTGGAAAATTCATTCCCGGCCAGCGCCTCTTCAATTTCCTCATAAGCCTGTCGTTGTTCATCATTGAGTGCTTTTAACTGTGTGGGATCGTGTTCATATTTCAAACCTAAATTGGTTGACTCAACCGCCTCACATTCAATTAATCCTTCTTTGGCTATGCGTTGCAACGTGTAATGCCCGAGCAACTCATGCTGGGTAAGGTCGCTCTGGAATTCGGGCAAATTCAGCATGGTCAAGAGTTCAAGTGCCTGAATCCATTTAAAGTATTTATCAGCTTCTTTGTATTCTTTTATTAACGCTTGAACATCTTCCGGAGCTGCCTTCTCGCTCCACCTCCATACATTTTCAGTGCGGGGATCCATTTTCATGCTTGGCTCCTCCCAAACTTCAAGCAGTTTTTGGCCAATCAACTTTTTTATAATACCATCCCCCCACCGTTTTTGAGCTTCCTTTAACAGATAGCTTTCTTCATTTTGGATGTCATTTATAATTTCTTTTTCGATCTCTTTTAGATGGGATGGTAATTCACCATTTATTGCTTTTAAAAACTTCTCCGAATAAAAGTTTAGTCCGACCGGTAAAGCAGCTTGAATAACCTCCCCCCACCCGCAATAATAAAACCGGTACATCCACTGACTTAGCTTTAGCAGTTCATCCGAAAGTACTTGCTCTTCGTCGAGTATTTTTTGAACCGGGCGGGTATTGAACTCAGGGGTTTGCCGGTGAATACGGACTATCATCCCAATCGCTTTGTGCTTTTGTAACGGCACCCATACCCGTTTTCCCGGTTTGGCTTCTGATACAAATTCCTCAGGAATCAGGTAGGTGAACGGGTATCGAACAGCGGTTGGAAATACAATTTCAGCGTAATGAGGCAAAGCGACGCACTTATTGATTCAGAATTAACAGGGAAAGCATATTGAATCTGACATTGGCAATCAATTACAACAAGTATCTAAAATAAAAAAAGCCCCTCCCAATGGGGAGGAGCTTTTTAAATGAATTCTCGGATGGAAATCAGTTCATTTCCCACCAGAACTTCGAGGTGTTGTTATCACTGGAAGGAGTCAACATGCCAACTCCTGCATTGTAGTTTTTCGTATTCACCCCTGCCTCAGCATTTGGATACAGGTAACGAGTAGGAATACTACCGTCGTTAAATGCATCAACCGAAGGAATCAGACCTGGAACATTGGTTCTTCTCCACTCTGACCACGCCTGGAAGCCCATGGGGAACAAGGCCACCCATTTCTCTTCATCGATAACCTGCATCATGCCGCCGCTGGCAGATCCGGCATCCGTAATGCGATTAGCGGCAAATGCACTACCGTCGCTCTGCAACATTCCGGTAGTAGCATCACCATCGTCCCAGTGCGCATCGATGGTAGCATAAGATGCCATAACCCCATTGGTGAACATGGTTTGTGCATTTTCGCTTGTCCAGCCTCTTTCGGCCGCTTCGGCGCGGTTGAGGTAGGTATAGGCTGCGGTCAAGTACGGCAGCGGGGCATCCGGGTTACGGATCACGCTGCTGATGGAAGTAAATTTCTCATTTCCATTATACTTATCCAGTCCGTACGGACGACCCCTAAGGCTGGTGTCAGCCGCAAACACGTTCAGTCGATCGTCATAGGAACTATTGGAATAGGTAATCGTTGAGCCATCCGCCTGTCCCCTTAATGCATCATTAAAAGGCATTGACATCTGGTAGTCGGACCCGCGCAGGTTAGAGAATGGGTTCAGAGCACCCGGTGCGTTAGCATACTGATACCACGCATCATCTGCGATGTCCTCAATAACGCCGGCCGGGTCACTAAGTGCAGCGTTGAACTCCGTAGCCGCGAAACCGCTGGCGCCAGGGTATTTCTTGGACAGTTGCATCGTCAGAGACAGCAATAAAGAGTTGGCAAACTTCTGCCACTTCGTTACGTCTCCGCCATAGATCACATCACCGGTAGGACCGGCCGTGTTGGGATTCAGCATGTCGCGGCCTGCTTTTACACGGGAAATCAGGTCCTTATAGATGGTTTCCTGATCGGTGTAGGAAGGCGTAATGGTCTCGCCTTTACCTAAAGCATCCGTATAAGGTACGGGGCCCCAGGTGTCCGTAACACGTTTCCAGATAAATGCGGACATGATCTCGGCCACACCAGCCTGGTTGGCAGGGTCACCATAGGATAAAGTCGCATTGCTGACCTCGTCGGCCGTGGCAATATCCACAACCTGCTTCAGGTTGCTCAGGCAACCGACATAGTAATCATCCCACGGAGCCGGTGACTCATTGTACCGCTGCTCGTCAGTATATACGACCTGGGATTGATATTGAACATAGAGGTTTGGCTTTGTATGATAATTCCTACCCCATTCGGTAAAGAATTGATTCATAGCACCCGCCATGAGCCCCTCCGTACTTGCCGTGGACACGGCGTCGTCGTCATTGTTAACGTTCCCGAATTTCACGGAATCGCACGAGACAACGAGAACACATAAGAGAATCGAAAATATTAAAGATAGTTTCTTCATTGTCTTATCGTTTAGAAAGTTACGTTTACGTTGAAACCGAAGCTTCGGGTACCCGGCAACTGGGCATTTTCACCCCAGGTCTGAGCCAGTTCGGATGGATCCCATCGGTGATGGTTATCCCCTGATACCGCAATCAGCCACAGGTTTCGGCCTACCACTCCAATTTTGGCAGAGTTGATAAAGCCGCCTAGCCAGCGCTTCGGCAGAGAGTAAGTCAGACTCAGCTCCCGCAACTTCACGTAGCTTGCATCGTGGATAAAAGGCTCGGCCAATCGGTTGGAATACCACTGATCAAAGTAAGTATGTGCATTGACATACATATCAACCGCATTACCGTTTACGTCCTGTCCGGTCACATGAACACCGCCGCCGTCGGCAACCGCATCACGTTTGGGATTTCCTTTGTCATTGAGGCCGGCTGTTCGGTCCAAAATACCGGTGTAAGTTCCCCACATTTCGGTGAGTGAGAAAAACTTGCCGCCCTTCTGGAAATCAACCGCTGCCGTCAGACCCAGACCTTTGTAGGAAAAGGTGTTCACCATTCCACCGGTCCAGTCCGGGAGGACGCTGCCAAAGAATTGACCTTGGTCTACAACATACAATCCGTTGGAGTTTAAGATCGGGTCGCCATTGTCGGCACGCCTGATTGCGGCGCCACGGATTTGCCCCCACTCTTCACCCCTCTTATGGGTAATATTGACAAAACTGAAGGCATTAGTGTTACCAGAACCCAGATCAATTTCATAGGTATCTAACCCTTGTGGCAGACTCGTAACGATTGTCTTGTTCTTAGCAAAGTTCAGCGTAGCATCCCAGCGGAAGTCGTGGGTGCGTACAGGTACCCCGTTCAGCGACAGTTCGATACCGTCACGCTTGGAAGTACCGGCGTTTGTCAGGTAAGACCCGGCGCCATTGGAAGTTGACAACGACACGCCGATGATTTCGTCCTTACGGGTTTCATGATAATACGTGGCATTCAAACCAACGCGATCATCAAAGAACCGGATATCGAAACCGGTCTCGAACGACGAGTTAATGGCCGGCTTAATATTTGGGTCAACAATTGTGTCATCCGTGTAAAGAAGCGGAGCACTATTTCCAGTAGCCGGATTGGTATAGGGATTGCTGTCCAAAGCATAACTGGAAAGAATTTTCTCAGCAGCCACATCATTACCAACCTGGGCCCAACCGGCACGAACCTTACCGTAGGAGATAATATCGCTTTGCAGCAGTTCGCTGAATACAAAGGATAGCCCTACCGAGGGATAGCCGTAGCCGTTGTTGTTGGATGGCAGCGCGGAGCTCCAGTCCTGACGATAACTACCGTCCAGGTATACCATGTCTTTATAGCCGAAGGTACCTTTGGCATACAGGCTGAATACCTGCTTGTCCCAGTTGTGCTCATCCGGCACGATGCGCTCAGCCGAGTTGCTGTACTGGTACACATCAGGAATAATCAGGCCACCACTTTGGTAGTTACCTTCATCCATAACAGCTGACAGGTAATTATAGTGCTGAATTCTCATGGTGGAACCACCGAAAGCATCTACCGACCAATCGCCGAAGTTATTATTGTACTTCACCTTGGCATGGTAATCGTTCTCAACATCCTGATGGGTAATAATTCCGAAGCTGTTCACCCATGGGTTGTAGACCTCGGGAGCAGCCGAGTATTCAATAGAATACGGCACTTCACGTCGCCATTTATAATCTTCTACCGAGCGGTTGGCGCTTCCCGTTACTTCCCACTGGTCGTTAATCTTGTACGATAGATTAACGTTATACAGCAAGTTGTTACGGTCGCGAGTCACCTTGTGCTGGTCAGCAAACGTATAGGCGTTGAACCAGAAGGCCGGCTTCTTGAAACCGTTGTTTGCAGCGCTGGATCCGTAAGGCAGCCCGAAAGCACCACCGCGGGGGCCCCACCAGTTCCAGCTGGTCTGGTATCCCTCAGGTGTATGCAAGTCTTTAAGTTCCTGCAAACGTTTAACATTAATTTGTCGTTCGAACCAGTTGTTAAAGGTACCGGATACCTGGTTGCCATAACCGTCAGCACGTACGTTTCCGAGAACGTCCTGCAGGGTATAGTTCACATTGGCTTTCACCGTGAAGTTATCAGTCACATCGTAGCTGAACTGACCGGCCAAATAGTGCTTATTCAAATCAGAATAAGGGATGATACCACCCATGATCATATTGGTATAGGAAACACGGGCGGAAGAACGATCGGATGTATAGTTGATCGCAAAACTGGACTTGTTTGTAACACCGGTATCATAAAAGTCCTTCACGTTGTTGGGACGCGGGCTCAGCTTCTGGGCCTGCGCATAATACGGGCTGTCCGGGAACCAGGCGTACCAGGGAGCATACTCCCGGCCGTCCATTTTTGGGCCCCAGCTTTCATCAGCCACTGAGTCAAAAATGTACTTCATGCCATCCAGCGGCTTAAAATAATCCGGATCGACCGTCGGATCGTAGTTAAAAGTCTGCAATTCCGCTTCCCCGGCGTAACCGCCCGCGTATTCATTCTGGAACTTGGGCGTATAAGCAATCTGGTCAATGGTCAGGGCATTGGAGAGTTCCACGCTTACCCCGGTGGCATTGGCATCTTTGGTAGTAATAAGAACCACCCCGTTTTCACCGCGCTGGCCGTACAGGGCCGTAGCATTCGGGCCTTTCAGTACGTTCACGTCCGACACGTTATTCATGTCGATAATGTTCGGGTTGGTCACCGGCACGCCGTCTACAATGTAGAGCGGCTCAGCCAAGTCGTTGGTCAGAGAAATGGCACCGCGAATTCGGATATCCCCGAATGCTCCCAGCTTGGATCCGGCCTGTCCAACAATCTGGACGCCGGCTACCTTACCGGCCAGGCCTTCCTTAATATTGGAGCCCTGTGCCACGTTGAGCTGATCGGCGTTTACCTTCTGGGAAGAGAACGAAATCGTATTCTCGCTAACCTCTTCACCCA
>JASFMR010000021.1:0-39928 GCA_050117475.1 Balneolaceae bacterium
GGCCTTGCAGGCCTTCAAGGCCGGAGTCGAATGTATCTCCAAAAGCAGGTTCGCGTAGAATCTAACGAATAATTCCTTGAAAAAACTGATGTCACCCTGAGCGGCAGTCGAAGGGTCTCCCAGGTTGAGTTCGATTAATGCACTACTCTTAATTATCCACTTTGGTAGCATTGATAAACGCCTGGTTATCCACCGTTGGGGGATTCTCAGTGTTGGCCACCAGCACAGCGGAGGCATACATCGTCCGCACAATCCGGGACATCTTTTCAAAGCGTATTTTGTCGACCTCGTCGGAGGGGCGGTGATAATCCTTATGAACGCCCGTAAAGAAGAACACAAACGGGATCCCTAGTCGGCCGAAATTCCAGTGGTCGCTGCGCCGGTAGAACTGGTTGGGATCGTTGAGATCATTATAGCGCCGGCTCAGCGAAACCTGTCCCGCCTGCTTGTTGGCAACCTGGATCAGGCTGTCCAGCTCCGAGGAAATAATATCAGCGCCGATGACATAGACATAGTTTTCGACGCCCTCTTTCTCATGTTTGGGGTCCACCCGGCCAATCATGTCGGTATTGAGATCAGCGATGGTTCTATCCACGGGAAAGACCGGGTGATCGGAATAATAGCGTGAGCCGAGCAGCCCTTTTTCTTCGCCGGCCACATGTAAAAACAGGATGCTTCGCTTGGGCCGGATGCCTTTTTTAGCGGCATTTACGAAGGCCTGCGCCACATTAAGCACCCCAATGGTACCGCTTCCGTCATCGTCGGCGCCATTGTAAATGCGATCGCCGGTAGAGTCGGGCTGGCCGATGCCCAGGTGATCGTAATGGGCGCTCATCACTACCACCTGGTCCTTGAGCTGGGGATCCGACCCTTCCAGGAAAGCCAGCACATTTTCAGTGTCCAGGGTAACTACCCTTGAATAGGGAACCTGGGATAAACTGTAGTTGAGAGCTTTTGGGTTGAAGTCCCTGATATCGGTTATAAGATCCTGCCGATAGTTTTCCAGATCGCCGACACTGCCCAGTCCAAGCAGCCGGGCCGCCATTTCCGGGCTGATCAAATTGTATCCCCGGCTAAAACCCCGTGACCCATGTCCCTTATCGCGATAAGCCAGCCGCATATTGTCGGGTTTGCCGTAACCGATCTGTGATTCCTCGGCACTTTTGGTAAACTCCTCGGAGCTCAACGCCGGGATCGCCAGGACGCCTGCAGCCCCCTTGCTGAGGATGGTGCGAAAGCGGGATCGACCGGTTATGGCTGGATCGATCAGCGTATCGCCGTCTACCACGTGGGGAATCTCCCCGAACACCATGACCCACTTTCCTTTTAGGTCTGTGCCGACCAAGTGATTGATACCGCGAGCAGAATCATCCACCCCAAAACCGGCAAAGACAATCTGCCCTTGCAAGGTATCCGACCCGCCATAGGCGCGAATGTAATTGCCGATAGAATGATCGCTGGCCACCGAACGATCGATTTCCATTTTTTGACCGTCTTGCAGGGCGTAAGTAGTAAATACGACGCTGTCCATTTTAGTTGCATTCACGTCAAAATGCTGGAAATATGTGCCGTCATCCCCCACCGGCTTCAAACCCATTTGTCGATACTGATCGGCTAAATACCGGGCGGCTTTCTTTTGCCCGGGCATGGCCGTTTCGCGGCCTTCCATAGAATCGGCGGCTAAGATGGAAAGGTGGCTTCGCAGGTAATCGACCGTTATATCCTCCTGGTATTTCATCAGGGCACCGGTATCGGTCATTGGGTGCGCCATCTGGGCCAAACTCATTGTGCTTATGCCGCTAACAAAAAGGACGCATAAAAATAGGCTAAAAGTTTTAAGTCTGATCTTCATAATTAAATGGCGATTATAATTTGTGTTAGTTGGGAGCACCGATAATTTCATCCACAGGCTTCAAATCAAGATAAAATTCTCGCGGGTTACCTTCTTCGATATATAAATTTATCTGTTGTTCCTTGAGCATCTCCAGGATAGCGAGGAAGGTGACCACAATTTTTGTACGCGTTTTCAGCTCCATGCACATCGAATAGAACGAGGTGCGTCCCGTTTTTTGAAGGCGATTCAGCACGTACTCGGCCTGATCTTCAATGGTATGCTGTATTTTTTCCACATGATGGATGGCATCCTGTTTCTTAGCGTCCACCAGCACTTTCTTGAAGGCGGCCATCAGCTCAAACATGGTCACATCTTTAAGAGCCTCACCGGATGCCTGCTTTTCCACTTTGTCGGCCTTAAAGTAGCCGCGAAAGTGCTTTTTCTGGGCTTCCTCTTCGATCGACTCCATTTTGCCGGCCATCTCCTTGTAGCGCTTGTATTCCAGCAGGCGCTGAACCAGCTCATAGCGCGGATCATGTTCGTCAAGCTGCTCGTCGGACTCTTCCTTCGGCAGCATCATCTTGGCCTTGATCGACATGAGCATGCTGGCCATCAGGATAAATTCGCTGGCGATATCCAGGTCCAGTTCTTCCATCAGGCTGATATATTCCAGAAACTGATTGGTGATGTAGGAGATTGGAATATCGTAGATATCGAGTTCGTCCCTTTTGATAAAAAAGAGCAGCAGGTCCAGGGGACCCTCGAAATTTTTAAGCTGAACGCGATACATTAAATATCTAACTGTAGAATTTGCTGCAGATGTTGCGGTTAAATATGAAGAAAGGAAATATTTGCCGCTTTTACTACTAAAATTTTAATGCTCTTGTTTATTATTACATATCTTTTTATACATTCTAGATAACTGCTGGTCATTTTTGAAAATTAAATTATGGACTATTCAAAATTAGTAACGGCCCTTAAAGAAAATGATTCCCAAAGGGTCAATGAGCTACTTGAGGCATTACGTCCCCGGTTGATAGCTTTTCTGCGCGTGCACATGAATGCAAGCCGGGCAGATGCTGAAGATTGTGCACAGGAATCGCTTTTGGACTCTATCGAAGTTATCAGGGAAGATCGGCTAAATAATCCCAAACGGGTGGTATCCTACATTTTATCGACATGCCGGAACAACTACCTGAAGATGCAAAGAAAACAGCGTGCAGAGTCGATGGAGGATATTTCCGAAACCCAAACCCAGGCCCCGCGCCAGCTGCAGTCGCTGCTTGATAAAGAGCAGAAAAGGCTGCTGGAATGGTGTCTCAGGCAGCTCAAGAAGGAATACCGGAAATTCATGCAATACTGGTTTGATCATCCCGATGCCCATGCCAATAAAGTCGCGAAGCATTTTGAAATCAGTGTGAGCAATGCCTGGACCCGGAAACACCGACTGGTGAGAAAGCTAAATGAGTGCTATAGAAAAAAAAGCAAATTATAATGTAAGGATTTGCCCGTGAAAGGGTCTTACATAGTAGTTGTAGGTATAAAAAGGTGTTAAAATGGGTTCACACACGTTAATCGGAGAATTTTCATGCACAAAATGTCAAGAGATTTAGAGCTTGAAAAACGGATTGATGCCTATATCAAAGGCAAGCTGACCGAGGAGCAGTCCCTGCAGCTTTGGGCAGACCTTCTCGAGCGCCCCGACTATATCGAACTTTTGGAAACGGAGCTGGGGCTAAAATCAATATTTGAGAAACAATCTGAAGAAACTTCCGGTGATACTCAAACGGCCAGCGAGAGCCGGGTTATTTATTCCTTACAGCGGTACTGGAAATGGATGGCTTCAGCGGCTGCTGTAATAATATTGGTTGTTGCCGTCAACATTTTACAGGTTGATACCAACCAATCCCTGAATGAGTTGGCCGTAAAGAAGTTCAATCTTATCGAGAATCTGTCCTCGGCAAAAATATTACGTTCTCAGTCTACGAACCTTTCCCCGGCCGACTCTCTGCTCAATCTCGGCTTCGAAGCTGCTATTGCCGGTGATATTCCCGGTGCGCTGGCTACTTATGAAAAGATCATTTCGGAACACGGAGAAGAGCCTGCAGCCGTAAAAGCGTATCTGAATAAAGGCCTTATTCAATACAACAGCGGCCAGTTTCAAGAGTCAACGTTGGCTTTCAAACATGTTCTGGAACAGGTGAACGGGGACAACCCCATCCTTAAAGAAAAAGCGTACTGGTATCTGGGCAATGCGTATTTAAACATGAAGCAGTTGCAGGAAGCCCGCGATGCCATCCACAGCGTATATATGATGGATGGTATTTATCGCCGTTCTGCTTTTCGCCTGTTGAAAAAGCTAGACTATAAACTGGGTAATGGGGATAGCGGAAAATCGGATCCGTAATCGGAAAGCAAATAAATAGCGCTTCGAAACTTTGCAAATAATGAGTTAATTTTGCTAGTTGATTAAAGCGGCATAACTCATTAGGTCTTCTATTTTGCAAAACCCTCTTTTAGACGCATCAGATAACGACAAGGAATTTGAGCAATCCCTTCGTCCTACCCGTATAAGTGAATTTATCGGACAAAAGAAAGTTATTCAAAACCTGTCGGTTTTTATTAAAGCGGCTCAGAAACGAGGGGAAGCACTCGATCATGTCATTCTTTCCGGCCCTCCGGGCCTGGGGAAAACCACACTGGCTCATATCATTGCCAATGAAATGGGCGTGCAGATAAAACCCACTACCGGCCCGGTATTGGAAAAGCCGGGGGATCTTGCAGGCATGCTTACCAACCTGGAAGAGGGGGATGTGCTTTTTATCGATGAAATCCATCGACTGAATCCTGTGGTTGAAGAATATCTATATTCGGCCATGGAGGATTACCAGCTCGATATTGTCATCGATTCGGGACCGAATGCGCGCAGTATCCAGATTGAGCTCAATCGTTTTACCCTGGTTGGCGCAACGACACGGAAAGGGTTGCTTACCGCCCCGCTGCGGGCCCGATTTGGTATCGACATGCGCCTCGACTATTATGATGTGGAACTCTTGCAGCGTATTGCCCTGCGAACGGCTTCCATTTTGAATATGGGGATTACCGACACCGGGGCTCATGAGATTGCACGCCGCAGCCGGGGCACGCCGCGGATCGTAAACAAGTTGCTTCGCCGAACCCGTGATTTTGCCCAGGTTGAAGATATGGACACCATTACCGACGGTATCGCCGACAAGGCCCTCAATGCGCTGGATGTAGACCAAAACGGCTTCGATGAAATGGATATCCGAATTTTGAAAGCGATTATTGAAAACTATGCCGGCGGCCCGGTCGGGCTCGGTACCCTCGGCGTTGCGGTGGGCGAAGACAAGGGAACCATTGAAGAGGTATATGAACCGTATCTTATCAAAGAGGGATTTCTTCAGCGTACTCCCAAGGGGCGAATTACCACCCGGAAAGCATTCGAATACCTGGGGATTAACCCCGACCCAAAGGAGACCGATTTGTTTGATTAAACGAGGGGCAAAATTCAGTAAAAACTATAAGATGTTATCATTAGTTCCCATTTGATAATATATTTTTAAATTTAAAAAAAACAACAATTTAGGGAACTAATAATAATGCATTTGCGATTATAGGCTATTCTCGTACACTCAACTAATCACAAATGCGATGAAAACACTTATACACAATCCTACTAAAAAACTAAGGGATTTTCTATTCAAGGGAATTCTACTTGTTACAGCATTAGCAGTATTTAATGCCTGCAATGATGATGACAACTCGACTTCAGCAAATAATGAACCGGGTACAATTGATGAAGTTGCACAGTCAAACGACAACTTTAGCACCCTGGTTTCAGCATTGCAGGATGTCGGTCTGGTGACGGCACTTCGGGGCACCGGCCCATTCACGGTCTTCGCCCCCACCAATGATGCTTTTGCAAATCTTCCTGATGGGCTCCTGGAAAGCTTAACCAACGAACAATTGACTGAGATTCTAAGCCACCACGTTATTAGCGCTGAGATCGCCTCCGGCGATTTGCAGGCTGAGCAAACAGCAACGGCTCTGGCCGGCGGTGACTTATTTGTGACGGTGGCCGGTGGGAATGTTACTGTCAATGGTAGCAGCCAGGTGACGAATGCCGATATAGATGCATCCAATGGTATCATTCACGCCGTAAACCAGGTTCTCCTGCCCGACAGTTACCAGGATGTAGTCGGCATTGTTGCAAAACGTTACTTGCTGCAAACCCTGGAAGATGCCGTTGTTCAAGCCGGGCTTGGCGGCACCCTGCAGCAAAGCACACAGGATGGATATACGGTTTTTGCGCCGGTTAATTCAGCCTTTGATGGGATTGATCTATCAACACTGTCGCAAGAACAGCTTCAGGGTATTCTCACTTACCATGTCCTGCCGGCCAAAGTACTTTCATCCGATATTTCCTCCGGAACGGTAACTACGGTTAACGGTGCCACGCTGGAAATCTCGGTAGGCGGAGACGGAAGTGTATCCCTAACCGATCAGGCCGGAAATACCTACCAGGTAACAACCGCTGACCTGGAAGGAACGAATGGAGTCGTTCATATTATTGACGGTGTCTTGATGCCTGCTTAACAGTTATAGATTCATTTTTTATGATGAAGCCGCGCTTTGAAAAGGTGCGGCTTTTTTATTTTTCAGTTCCGCTATATTAACCTGCAACATTACGCAGATTTTTGTAGCTTCAAAGCTTGAAACTATTCAATAATTTGACCTGAATCTATTACTAAGAATGAAAAATCTTTTTACCTCCGAATCTGTATCTGAGGGACATCCTGATAAAATAGCCGATCAAATTTCCGATTCCATCCTGGATGCAATGCTTGAGCAGGATCCAAATTCAAGAGTTGCCGTTGAAACCTTGGTAACAACGGGCTTGGCCGTGATTTCCGGAGAAGTTACCACGGATGCCTATGTGGATGTGCAGGAAATTGCAAGAAATGTAATTCGAGAAATTGGGTACACTAAAAACTCTTATCGCTTTGATTCCGAATCGTGTGGTGTTTTGACGACTATCCACCAGCAAAGCCCGGATATTGCCCAGGGTGTTGACGAGGGGGAAAAGAAAAAGATGGGAGCCGGCGACCAGGGGATGATGTTTGGCTATGCCACAACCGAAACGGAAACGTATATGCCGATGACGTTGCAGTATGCGCACGACCTGTTGCGAAAGCTGGCTCATATCAGAAAAAACACAACGTTACTGCCTTACCTGGCGCCCGATAGCAAGAGCCAGGTGACTGTGGAGTATGATACGGAGGGAAATCCCAAGCGCGTGGATACGATCGTTATTTCAACACAGCACGACGCTGATGTGGACCAGCATCACATCAAGGAAGATCTGAAGAAGCATTTGATTCCGGAAGTCATCCCGGCAGAACTGATGGATTCCAAAACAATCTTTCACGTGAATCCCACCGGAAAATTTGTAATTGGCGGTCCCCATGGTGATACCGGGCTTACCGGGCGTAAGATTATTGTTGATACCTATGGCGGACGCGGTGCCCATGGCGGGGGAGCATTCTCAGGCAAGGATCCGTCGAAAGTAGATCGCAGCGCCGCCTATGCCGCTCGTCATATTGCTAAAAATATTGTAGCAGCCGAACTTGCCGAGGAATGCCTTGTGCAGCTGGCCTATGCCATTGGGATTGCGGAACCGGTTTCCATAAATGTCAATACCTACGGCACCGGAAAAGTGGATGATATGGAACTGGCCAATGCGGTGGATAAAGTCTTTGACCTGACACCGGCGGGGATCATTGAGCGGTTTAACCTAAAGCGGCCGATTTATGCCAAGACAGCCGCCTATGGTCATTTCGGACGCGATGAATTTCCGTGGGAAAAGTTAAATTACCTCGATAAGATTCAGAATGCTCTGTAGGATCTTGTTTCTTATGTGTTGACCCTCTTTGAATTCTCCCTGCATGCAGGGAGAAAATTCAGATTAAGTTTTGACTCAGCGAAACCCTTTTCGCCCTCTGCGATGGACCACGCCTTGATTCGACATCGAAACCTCGATTTAGCAAGTCTCCGACTTGCGCCCAATCTCTCTAACCGGTCATTTCGAACGAAGCCCGTGGCAACCGGCGGATTTGAGATGACTGCATACAAAAGAAATCTTTATCCGTCCAGGAGCTCCTTGAGCTTCCCTTTGGCCTGTTCCAGCAATCCTTGTTTGATTGCTTGACGGGCGGCTTTCTCCAGGATGGGTTCCAAAACCTGTCGCATGGTTTGTTCCATCGTATTGCTGCCGTCTCTACCAATGCCACTGAGTTCAATACGGTCAAATTCGGCTTTAACAGATTTTTCGCCACCGATATCAGTACTAAGTGTAACTTGTCCTCTTTTAACAAGCAGATGGTCTACAACCAGACAGGTACTTTTTGGGGACCCGCCTCCAAGGTTACTCTTAAGGGCATCAAGGTTACTGCCGCTCATTTTCTGCTCGAAATAGATCTCAGGCTTCTGAATCTCAATATTTTTAACAATAACCGTATCTGAAAGCAAGCTGTACAGATCGATGGACATGTTTATTTGTTCCAGTTTTACAGCGGGATTATCGCTGAAGCCCTTTGGATTGTAAATGGTAATACCTTTAATGGTGCCTTTACCGTCAAGGATGGAAATTGAGGCGTCATTCACCTGTACCCGGCTTTGTAACATTTGGGTACCGGTGTCCTCAATTTCGGACTTTACAATTCCATCCAGAGAAAAAGAAAGAATAACCAATCCTGCTATAACCACTCCGATGAGTATGACGATGGCATTGAAAACCTTCTTCATGTTAATACTTTTGATTACGGTTGATTAAATTTTGGGTGTAGTTGTAAAACTATTCCTATGGAATGTAGGACTATAAATACAGAAGGCATAGAAAGTATTTCCTTCTATGCCTTCCTTTTAAATCAATAGACTCATTATGCATAGCGGAAGATTGCCGCTATCGGTGCCCGGTTAGGCATTTCTTCCCTCTCGAGGGCATATACATTTCCGCTCTGGATTAGTGTTTTGATTGCCGCCAGGTTTATAAGATCGTGCTCTCCATTTTTTTGCTCTTTGCTGTGGTGCACAACATCCCGTTCCTGGTCAAACCATCCCCAGCTATGCTCACCAATGGGTACAAATAGCGAATCCACCTTACCGTAATAGGCTGCCCCAACGATTTTTGTGAGGTTATCGGATTGTTTTTCCGTGCCGGATAAATCCCCGAATCTTTCAATATCGGCATACATGTCTTTTAGAAAGTAGGATTCAATAACTTTCCATCCTTCATTCTTAATTTCATTGTCCGTTTTGGGATCCGGGTTACCCACGACCATCTGATCCATTAGCCTGCTGTAATGGTTCACACTTCTATAAATGGCTGCGGCCTCATCAATTCCGGCTAAAATCAAAGGGTCATTTCTCTTTCTGAGTATGGAAGTCACTTCGTTTTCAATAGTCTTCAGGTAATTTTCAACGTATTTGGTTTCTACAGATCCATCTCCCCAGCCATGGAACATGGCCGCTGCACCCCCGCTTCCGGAGGAAGTAATATTCTTTTCATAAACCTCGTATTTTTTGAATTCGTCCATATTGGCGGGGGATTCTTTAAGTTCAATTTCTTCCACCTGGGCTCGTGTACACTTCAACAAGCGGATGCGCTTCTGGCTGAGTGCAAGTATACAAAACGTGCCTTCCAGTGAGATCATCGGTATTATCGGCGTTATTAAAAAATGATCATCCACCATTACCCGCTCATTAAACGAGTGTGGAACTCGATAATAGTCGAAGTTGCTTTCACTGATAAAAAGTGCAAGTCCTTTGTCATTATGTTGCCAGAAAAGGGGCTTACTCAATAGCTCCTTAGGTTTTTTCAACAGTTTCTGAATTCTTTGTTCAGCGATCTCAAGGTTTTTAAGTTTTGCACTGGCCTCATTGAGCAAATTTTTTAGTCGTATTGGATCTTGTTGAACCTCCTCTCCCATCTTATGGGTGCGCAAATAGATGGAAATACAAACGTCATGTTCTTGTTTAGCAATTTTGAGGATGTCATTTCGTGTAATCATATAAACCTCCAATTCTTTTAAATTATCCTCACGGAAATTCTGTAACAATTTATGCTGGGGCAAGATTCATGAATAGCTCTTCTTTATTAAACTTCCCGTTTCGGGTTAATGTTTCTCTCTCATTTAAATTGATGCTTAAAATTAGTATATAATTTCAAACACGGGATTAATCAAATAACGGATGAATCAACAAAAAGATATTTCAGTGGATCAAAAAAATGATCGATGGGAAGGCATAAAACAGACCCTGGGCCCCGGCTTATTAATGGCCGCTGCCGCTATCGGGGTATCACACCTGGTACAATCCACTCGTGCCGGGGCTACATACGGCTGGGCCCTTGTCTGGGCAGTCGTATTGGCGAATTTTTTTAAATATCCCTTCCTGGAATATGGTCCCCGCTATGCTATTGCAACGGGGGAAAGTATGATTGAAGGCTATCATCGCCTCGGTAAATGGGCCATCGGTATTTTTGTTGTTTTCACCCTCGGGACCATGTTTGCCGTGCAGGCAGCCGTTACCGTTGTTACGGCAAGCCTCGCGGCTAATATGACGGGGCTTGCCTTATCTCCACTGGCGTGGAGTGCGATTTTACTGGGGATTTGTATTTTGCTGCTGATGTCGGGGCAGTATTCAGCCTTGGATGGAGCTATAAAGCTCATTATGGTGGTTCTGGCCGTATCTACCGTAGTGGCGGTCATTGCCGCTATTTCCCAGCCGAACCATCATCAAGCCGGACTCGATTACTATCCCAGTATCTGGAATGTGGCCGGGGTATCGTTTCTTATTGCACTTATGGGATGGATGCCGATCCCCATTGACGCTGCAGCATGGCATTCCCTCTGGTCGCTGGAACGCGTGAAACAAACCAAGTATAAGCCCAAACTGAGAGAGTGTTTGCTGGATTTTAACATTGGCTATCTCGGGGCAGCGATTTTAGCGTTGGGCTTCCTTGCCCTGGGGGCTATTGTGATGTATGGCAGTGATGTGGAATATGCCAGTAGTGGGACGTCTTTTGCTCGTCAGCTCATCAGCCTTTACACCGAGAGCCTGGGAAGCTGGGCCTATCCGGTTATTATTATTTGCGCATTCACTACGATGTTCAGCACAACCCTTACGGTGACAGATGCTTATCCTCGTGTGAGCCGCCGAATGATGGAAGTGCTCATCCCCGAAACCTTCAATGACCAGGATAGTATTCGGATTTACCGGATTCTCCTGGTACTTATTTCCCTGTTGTCTTTAGGGGTCCTCTATTTCCTGGGCGATTCATTTAAACTAATGGTGGACCTGGCGACGACACTTTCATTTCTGACGGCTCCCATTCTTGCGTTTCTTAACTACCGTTTGGTAACGGCCAACCATGTTCCGGATGATTACCAGCCTAAGCCATGGCTCAAATGGCTGAGCTGGGGTGGCATAATTTTTCTAACGGGCTTCGCATTGCTGTATCTTTATTGGATAATACGATGATTACCTACCTTGCGCTTTTACGAGGTATAAATGTTGGTGGGTATCGCCCGTTGAAGATGGAAGAGCTTCGCGAGATGTTTACCCTGATGGGGTTTAATAATGTGGTTACGTATATCCAAAGCGGTAATGTGAAATTTGATGCGGAGAATGAGTCGGACCAGGTTTTTGCCCGGCAGTTGCATCAGCAGATCAAGGAGACGTTTGAATACGACGTGCCGGTCTTTGTACGAGAACAATCATTTGTTGAAGAAGTTCATTCCGGATTTCCTTTTGAAGAACGTGAGGGATGGATCGGTTATGTAACATTTTTAGAGCAGGAACCATCCCCAAAACAAATAGAAACACTGTTAAAAATAAACAGCGATGTTGAACAGTTGCATGTGAAAGCTCGTGAAATATATAGTCATGTTGATAAAAAAACATCCAAAAAGGTCGTTTTTTCGAATAGTTTTATTGAGTCGAAGTGCAAGATGTCGGCGACAACACGTAATTTGAGGACGCTGGAGAGGATATTGAATATGAGTAGTTGAACTAACTTATTTGGAGTTATGAACCGTATCGATCGACTTACGGCCATGATAATTTACTTGCAGGGACGTTCGCAGGTTACTGTCGAAGAGATGGCCGACCGCTACGAGATAAGCGCACGAACCGTATACCGGGATCTTCGGGCACTGCAAGAGGCCGGGGTACCTATCGGTTCGGAGCCGGGCGAAGGATATTTTATCGTAAAAGGTTACCATCTGCCACCGGTAATGTTTGATAAGGATGAGGCAGCGGCCCTGTTGTCCGGGGAGCGGTTGATGCAAAAGTGGAGCGGTACGCAGTTGAGTAAATCCTATTTATCTGCCCTGGATAAAATTCGGAGTGTATTGAATTCCCGGGAGAAAGAATATCTGGATACCCTGGATCAACGTGTCAGGGCTTTTCCGTATCCCGATGAAAGAAAGCTTTCGACAGACTACCAGATTTTTGGATTTCTGCAGGATGCTATCGTTAATCGCAATGTGATCGACATTAAATATTACTCTCCTTACCGCGATGAATTTACGCAGCGAAAAGTAGAACCATTGGGGCTGTTATTACGAAGCAACTATTGGTACCTGGCGGCATGGTGCCGGCTGCGAACCGACTATCGAATGTTTCGAATCGACCGGATCGAAAACTTCAGGACGACTCCGGAACAACTGTCCGACTCACCGGAACATTCGCTGAAAACATTTTCCGAGGAGAATTTGCGGAATGAGAAAGATCTTCATGAAGCGGTGGTTCGGTTTGAAAAAGAAATGGCCCGTTATGTGGGCGAACAGAAATATTATCAGGGCTGGGTGGGGGAAGAGAAGCTCGAAGATTCTATAGAAATGACGTTTTTATGTGCCTCATTGGAATATTTCGCCCGCTGGCTGATGATCTGGGGAGGGAGTATAGAGGTTTTGCGACCGGAATGGGTGAAGAACCGTGTCCGCGAATTAAGTGAAGAATTGTTCCAACATTACAACCGCTGATCCCGGGCAAACCAATTATTCTAATAATTTTTTCTACTTCGTTGACATAGGGTTGTCAATAACCGTCTTATATTACTAAAACTGTTAAAAACATTAATAAAGTAATATTGTCGTTATGGAAATCATCCCGCTGTTATTAAAAGAATTCGATCAGGAAGCCGACACCACCCGTAAGTTTCTAAAGCTGGTTCCCGAGGATAAGTACGACTGGAAACCACATGAAAAGAGCATGTCGATGAAACGATTGGCTGTGCACATTGCCGAGCTTCCCTCCTGGCCGGCGATGGCGTTGAATACCGACGGTTTGGACTTTGCAGAATCGGATTATGAGCCGACCCCAGTCAAGAATTCTGAGGAGCTGCTTTCCCTATTCGAAGAATCGTACAAGAAAGGCAAAAATTCCTTGGAAAATGCAGATGAAGAGGACCTGTTGCCGATCTGGACCATGAAAAACGGGGACCAGGTACTAGCCGAATGGACAAAGTACGAAGTCATCCGTCATGCCCTTAGTCAAATTAAGCATCACCGCGCACAGCTGGGTGTTTACCTGCGCCTGCTGGATATCCCCATCCCGGGCACTTACGGACCCAGTGCAGATGAGCAAAGCTTTTAAAAGTTAGCAACTTTAAATACAGGCATAAGAAATGGCCCGCATAAGTCTCCCCCCCTCAAGGAGGGAATTTTGGCGGCTTTGATCAAGAGTATATCGAACTGACGTTAAATATTAAATAGGAATACCATGATTATGAACAACAAACTAAAATTCGGATTTGTCGTTGAATACGTAAAGGATATCGACGCTGCCAAAGACTTCTATGAAAATGTATTTGGACTCGAAGTCGAGCGATACGCTCCCACTTTTGTTCAATTTGAAACCTTTGCCATTGCCAGTGACGAACCGATGGGCGACGGGAATGCTCCGGAACTCTATTGGCTGGTAAAGGATGCGGAGGCGGCCTTCAAAGAAATTTCACAAAATGCCGAAGTTTGTCTGCCCCTTGAGCAAAAGCCGTTCGGCAAAGTATTCGGCATTGAAGATCCCGACGGGCGCCCCCGCTACCTGCTTGAGCTATCCGCAGAGCGACCGAGCCAGAGCACGGGATAGTTGATGAGCTACTGCATCAGTTAACTCAACGTTCGCCAGAGATAGATCACTAAATAGGATTGCCAATCTTCAAATGGTGCAAAAAGCGAATTGATTTCCTCGCGGGAGGGCTTGCGATCCAGCCCCAGCACTGAAGATACCGCTGCTTGCAAACCGGTATCTCCATAAGTGATACAATTCATTTTTTTGAGGGATTTCATTAGCACATAATTGGCAGTCCACTCCCCGACGCCCCTGATTTTCCTAAGCTGCTTCAGCATTTGCTTGTCGCTGTCATATGCAGACAATCGCTCTTTGTCTATCTCTCCGCTTGCGAATTTTCGGGCAATGCCGGTAATATACTCTGCTTTCTGACGGGAAAACTGTAAATCTTTTAACTTATCAACCGTCAGATCTGCCAAGCGCTCAGGGGCGGGAAAATAATAGTGTCGCTTGCTCTCGTACTCAATGGAACTGCCATACGTTTCAACGAGACGGCGTTTTAAGCGATAGGCGAATGTTAGGTTAATCTGTTGACCAATCACGCACCAGCATAAAGCCTCAAACAAATCCGGAATGCCCATCAGGCGCAGGCCGCGAAATTGGTGTGTCATCCAAGAGAGTTGGGAATGCTTATTAAGGCATCGATAAAAAGGACCTAAATCCCTTTCCAGGTCAAACCATTCTTTTACAAAATCGGCTGCCTTTTTTAGTGAATTTTTAGAAAATGTTCCCTTGAGTATGCTTATCTGCAGTAAATCGGCAGTTTCTTTTACCTCGATAATTGATCGGCAGTTGTCAATTCTCAGTGGCTTTATCACCCGGTTTTCTTTAACGGAATACAAGCAATCGTCATAGCCGCGATCCAGGAAATGAAGGCATTCACTAAATGAGAAAATATCCGGTTTTGGCAGGTGAATAACATTATTGTCGGCATTCATAGCCGAATAATAAGCATGAAATATTGAAAAGAGTAATGTTGATTTTACGAATGCCGTTATTAGGATGTGCTATTAAATAAGAAGCGAGATCCCGGTTAATTACCCTTTTTTTGGGCTGCAATACAGACCGATTCCAATTGGATCTCGGGTTCTTCCTGTATTATTCGAGGGTCTAATTGTTTTTGAATATCTGCAATCTTGAATCCATGCTGTTTTAAAATTGAGCTCCACTTTTTGGGATCATATAGTGTGAACCCGTGCTTAACGAATGGGAATTTAAGCATGCTTTCTTTTGTCCTGATGCCGGTATAAAAGTGGCCGCCGGCCTTTAGAACCCGAAAAACTTCCCGAATATGACTGGAGGGATGATCCCAGAAATAAATGACCATGTTACAGAAGACCTTATCGAAGGTGGCATCATCGAAAGGGAGGTCATCACTGCTTCCAGACTTCAAAACAAGGTGTCCTGAGTTTAGATAGTCCTTGTTCTGTCTTTTGGCCAATTCGATCATTTCTTGAGAATAATCAACTCCAGCCACGTTTAAATGTTCTGCCCTGCTAAAAATTTTGGAAAAGAAACTGCCACTTCCAAAGCCGATTTCCAGTACGGAATCCCCTTTCCCCAACTCCATACTATCGAGAGTCAGATCAAAGAGGGGTTCATTGACCCAATCCATTTTTTCAGCAATACTTTTTGCCGCTTCCCCGGCCGGTTTACGCAGTTGTCGGGCTATTATCCTGGGATCCGGTTGATCTTCTTTTGAAGTTGAATGGGAATTGTTAGCACTCATGCTTTGTAGAGCTAGTCTCTTTAAGTTTTAATTTCGGTAGTGACAGCAGCTTACTCCGGCTTTTCCACCTCCACCTCCACCTCACTGCCGGTAAAACGGATGGGTATCAATCCGGGTACCCGTTCTTTATATCTTCGATAACGATCTCCAAAAACGCGGATCAAGTCTCGTTCCTCAAAACGCAATGCCACCAAAATATAACCGGTGCTGACGCCGGCAAAAAGCAGGTGCCCGATACTCATAGTTGGCGTAGCCCAAAAAGCGATGATGAATCCCAGCATAAGCGGATGCCTTACATATTGATAGTAGCCGGGCGTCATAAATTTGGGCGGTGAAGGCTTCTCCCCTTTCAGGTTTTCAGTGACTTGCTTGAGTCCGAAAAGGTGCCAGTGGCTAATCATATATGTGCCCGTCAAAACAAGGAACCATCCCAATCCGGATAGGGCCCAAAGGGCTATCCGAGCAGATTGAGCCTGAGTGTCCCAAATCAAATCCGGTATGGGCCGCCATTGCCAGTAGACAAACATGAGCGCCAGGCTGGAAAACAATACATATGTGCTCCGTTCAACTGATTTTGGGATAATGTTAGTCCACCATTTTTTAAATCCGGGTCGGGCCATAATGCTATGCTGTAAGCCAAAAACTCCCAAAATGAGTATATTAATGACGACTGAAATCAGGAGCGTCCCCGATTCACCACCATTGTCTATAGTTTTAGGAACATAAACATTTGCTACAAATCCAACGGCATAAAGAAATGTGGCCAAAAAAATTACATAACAGATCACACCATAGATAAACGCAATTACTCGTTTCATATTACCTCCGTTTCTTGAAGATTAGCCTTAAAAGCTAATTGTTTGGATTAATCTTTGTTTCTACTTTTACTCCTGCCAGAAGCGTTTGTAAGTTCACACAACTGTACTCAGAGGCAGAAATCAGGCGTTTAATTAGGGCGGGATCGGTACCTTTCTCCGGCTCAATATGGATAGAGCATTCCATAGATTGGAATCCTACAGGGGTATCTCGATCTACGACCAAGGTCCCGCGGACATCAACCTTAGCTTTCACGTCCACATTGAGGGAACGTATCGTAAGACCCATGTGATCGGCAATAATTCTGATTGTGGAATCCAGGCATGTTGCCAGGGCGGCACAGAGAAGATCTCCGGGATTAGGAGCATCATGGTCGCCGCCGACAGCACGGTGAATGCCATAGCGCCAGGAGATGCCGTAGTCTATGCTACCCGCTTTTATCCCCCCGTGCCAAGGGTCTTGGGGATCGGATTCTATAGTTCGGGCTCCGTCAGTAATCATTGCTTCTACTGGGGATTTTTTATACAAGTCGCGCAAAGGTTTTTGGCGTGTTCGTGCATCCCCGCCTTTGGAAGTTAAATCCTTTTTTTTCATGGAATCGCCTAATCCAGTGAGTTTTTTATTATTGTTTGGATAAATTAATGCTCACCATCCTGTCTATCATGAGTCAGATGTCTCAATTGTTGATTTAAAATCTCGGGGATGAGAGCATATACTGGGACGATTGTCCCAAAAAAGCTAATCTGAGGTAACGCCGTTTTTTCCCATGCCCGCATCTCGTGCTTTAATAATTGCTTTGGCGCGGCTTTTCACCTGTAGCTTGCTAAAAATACGGTAGATGTGATTGCGAACTGTTTTGGGGCTTATAAATAAAAGATCGGCAATTTGTTTGTTATTGAGGCCCCGTGCAAGCAGGTCGAGGACTTCCTGCTCACGGGAAGTAAGTTCTTCAAACTCCTCACCGTGCTTCAAAGGTTCCTCCAACGGGGAGTCGGGAATTCCGGCAAAGTCCCTGGCTTGGTCCAAAAATTTCTCCCATGCCGGTTCGTTTTCAAGAAGAATATGATTGTTACCCTCTAAGGGAATAAAACGGGCATGATCGATGAGTCCGGCAAGTTTGCGGCCTTCCTCAAAAGGAACCAGCCGATCACCGGTGACATGAAAAATGATTGTAGGTACCTCTATTTGCTTAGCCTGTTCACGAACATCAATCTCATGGAATGCAGTCCATAAGCGTGAAGCCATTTTGGGTGAGACCGATTTGCGCTGCAGTTCAGCCAGCCAATTCCTGTGCTCATCCGATGCCTCCGGCATAAGAAGGTCGGCGAATACCTTTCGAAAGGCTGTGGCTTCGTGTCCCCATCCCACTTCAATCATTTGTGCCAGCGCCTGGGCTTCATGTTTTTGTTTTTTGGGAGCTCCGTGAACCAGTGCACCACAGGTATATGTATCGAAAAGAATGAGCTTTTTCACTCGTTCAGGAAAACAGGCAGCATAGGCAATAGAAATAGCGCCCCCCTGGCAATGTCCTAAAAGTATAAACTGATCAAGATCTAGGTCTATAATTACTGAGTGTAGATCTCGCACCCAAACTTCAATAGATTGTTCTTTTACATTGCGATCAGACAACCCGGACCCCCGCATGTCGTATCGTACCAGTGTATGATCATGCGAAAACTCCTGAAACCAATGAGACCAGATAGCACTTTTCCAGTCCATATCAAGATGGGTCAGCCAATTGGCAACTCGAACAATCGGGGGGCCATCCCCCGAAGTGGAGTATGCAATTTGCACCCCGTCGGGAGCCGTACAAAAACGAATATGTTGATGTGGGTCTGTCATTGAATTGCTAAGGTTATAATAAATAACCGCTTATTAAAATAAGTTAGAAGAAATTGTCTGAATGACAAGCTTGCCTTAAAAAAGCTCATTTTGGGTATTTGGAACGGTCAGATCAATTCCGAGCGCCTGATTCATCTTGTGAATAAAATAAGCCCCCAGCCTCGGAGACTCCTGTTCTTCATTCTGATGTACAAAGAAGTAAATATTCTCCAGTCCTTGTTCAGCCCATGCCTTGAGACGATGTACCCAGTCATCAAGGCGGGAATAATCAGTAGGATGGTTTGCCCCAACATACCGAATAAATGCCACATTGTTGGTCAGGCGCAGATGCAGCAAATCTCTCCTTCCGGCTGTATCCACAATAACATTAGCAATATCATTATCTTCCAAAAGCCGGTATAATTTGGCGGCGATCTCAGGGTCGTTATACCACCCTGTATGGCGAAATTCTATTGCCAGTGGAAACTCATTGGGCCAGGATTCGATGAAGTCCGAAACACGGTCAAAATATTTGGGGGCAAAATTATTGTGGAGTTGTAAAAAGATCGTACCCAGTTTTTCCTCAAAATTCGAGACGCTGCTTAGAAAATATTGTGTTACGTTTTTGACATCTTCAAGCCATTTTCTGTGGCTCACTTCCCTGTTTACTTTCGGGAAAAAACGAAAATGTTCTGGAACTTTGCCGGCCCAGGATCGAACCTGGCCTTCTGAATAGTTACGATAAAATGTGGCATTCAGTTCGATGGCATTAAACTGGGTAGCGTAATACGTTAGCTCATCTTTGGTTCCCCGGGGGTAAAAATTTTTCAAATCTCCACGGTTCCATTTTGCACATCCTACATAAAGGGTTGGCTTCCCGGAGTTTTGAGTTCGCAACAAAACGTTCGCGGTTTCAGGGTGATCTTCCGGGAGTGAGAAATCAATTTCCCGGGGATTGTTTACGCTTCCGAATTTCATGATGACATATTAAAAATTAAACAGCTATATATTCAATTTAATAAAGTGAGTTATATTTTGGCGTCTTTTTTCTTCCCTTCAATTCGATAAAACTGTCTACCGATAAAGGAGTATTTACTATATTTACTGCTCATCATGTTAAATCTAAAATTTCTTTTAGAAAAGAGAAGGTGAAACCATGAGCTTTGGAACTATCTTACTGATAGTTTTTTATCAGGGCAAAAGAGGCGATTAAATTGATATGAATTCTACAAGCATTCTTTGGCGCAGGATTGACCTGCCGGGACATGAAATTGCACAGATTGATTTTACGAGCGATAGAAGGGAACTCCGCGGTACGGCTGTTTTTTCCTTTGATCAAAAGCCGTGTAAGTTAAACTACTGTGTAATTTGCGATCCTCTTTGGAATACTCAATCAGCCTTTGTGGAGGGTACTGTAGGCGAACGCATGATCGAGCTGAGGATCACAGTGGATGAAAAGAAGCGGTGGCAGATTAATGGGTTGGAAGCTCCAACAGTTAGGGGATGTGCGGATATTGATTTGGGATTTAGCCCTTCGACAAACTTGTTGCCTATTCGGCGTTTATCCCTAGCTGTTGGAGAGGATGTAAATATTGAAGCAGCATGGCTTTCATTCCCCGCATTGCAGTTTGAGCCCCTTCAGCAAGTTTACGTGCGCGAGAAAGAAAATATCTACCGATATGAATCGGCCGGTGGTCGTTTTAAGCGCACACTTGAGTTAAATTCGTCGGGCTTTGTAACTAACTACCCTGGTTTATGGCTTGCAGAATCATGTATTTAGTTGTCGAATATTACCTTGGTTCAAGGTTGAGCAAAAGGATTAAGTTTTATTTTGTAGGAAATAATTCTTTTGAAAGTCTTATAGGGTCTCTCCGTGCTGACTGTAAAAATTCTTATCCGGTTACACTTAAATTTGCCCAGTCCCAATTCTTAGCGTACTACAGCTTCCCCGGATTGAACTTCCCAGAGTTGCTCATAAATGCCGTTCAAGGCGATGAGCTTATCGTGGGTTCCTGATTCGGCAAGCTTTCCTTGGTCAAGAACGAAAATTTTATCGGCATGTCTAATTGTTGACAAGCGGTGGGCAATAATGATGGTCGTACGATCATGGGCAATTTTGGCCAGTGATCGTTGAATAGCCGCTTCGGTTTCATTATCAACGGCAGAGGTTGCCTCATCCAAAATAAGAACAGGAGGATTTTTGAGAATAGCCCGGGCGATTGAGATACGCTGGCGTTGGCCCCCAGATAACTTTTGTCCCCGTTCTCCGACAACAGTATCGTAGCCTTGGTCTAAATGAACGATAAAGTCATGGGCTTCAGCCATTTGAGCGGCCGCTTCAACTTTTTCATTTGTAGCATTGAAGGTGCCGTAGCGAATATTTTCTGCGACCGTCCCGTGAAATAGAAAAACATCCTGGCTAACGAATCCTACTGCATTAACCAGGTCATTTATTTTATATTCTCGCAGATCACGGCCATCCAGCAAAATGCGTCCGCCGCTGACATCGTAGAAACGCATCAACAACTTTATGAGGCTGCTTTTGCCGGCGCCGGTTGCCCCTACAATTCCGACGGTTTGACCTGGCTCAATTGTCAGGTTTAGATTATGCAATACGGGTCCTCCCGTCCGATAGGAAAAATCTACGTTTTCAAAACGGTATTCACCTTTTACCTGTGCCGGGCTCAGTGCTACTTTTCCATCATCCAATCGCTCTTCTGTTGATAAGAGATCCATCACTCTCCGGGTGCTTGCCATCGCACGCTGGTAAAGGTCGAACGTTTCACCGAGACGGGTCAGAGGCCAGAGTAATCGTTGGGTAACAAAGATGAGCAAACTATACAGCCCGACTTCCATTCCTCCCCGCAGTGTTTTTAAGCCGGCAAAAATCAGTATACCTATAAAACCGGTGAGAATGAGCATCCGGATCAAGGGTACAAAGGCCGAACTCAGGCGAATTACCTTTTGATTGGCTTTTTTATAAATCTCTGAAAGGCGTGCAATTCTACGATTTTCGAATGCTTCTGTACCGAAGCTCTTGATAGTGGCAATCCCCCCTAGGTTATTGGCTAACTGAGCGCTTAAATTCCCGGCGCGGTCGCGCACTTCGCGGTATCGGGGACCCAGCTTTTTTTGGAACCAAACCGAACCCCAGATAATAAAGGGCATAGGGACAAGTGCCATCCAGCCGATTTCAGGGGCCGAAAACATAAATATTGAACCAATTACCAAGACGGTAACTATTACCTGGATGATATCATTGGCCCCATGATCTAAAAATCGTTCGAGTTGGTTTATATCGTCGTTGAGGATAGCAATTAACCCCCCGGTGGACTGGTCTTCAAAATAGGCAAGCTCGAGCTCTTGCATATGGGCGTAGGTGTCGGTGCGAAGGCTGTCTTGGGTAATCTGGGCCAGATCTCTCCAATATACTTCAAACAGGTACTGAAATATCGACTCCAATATCCAGACAAGAGCGGTAAAACCCGCCAAAAACAGTAGCTGGTTGGATGGCTCGACAATCCCCAAGCGTCCTACCATGCTGTCTTTACCTTTAACAACGATATCAACAGCTGCTCCAATAAGAGCCGGGGGAGCCAGGTCAAAGAGTTTATTTAGCACAGAATAAATTGTTGCCAGGGTTACCTTATCCCTATAGGGTTTTAAATATTGTAACAGCTGTCGGAGAGGACTTGAATCAGAGGAGTCGCCCATTTCGATAGAATTTGTGATTTTCAGTAATTGATCTGGAGAATTGGTATCAGTAAAACGGATTTGAAAATAAACCAATCTCTTCCTAATGGCTAATGGGAACGGGGGTTTTTATTTTCTCAAAACAAGTTTTTGAAGGCCTGGATCATCGGCTTGCCAGTTACTGATGCACAAAGAACTGTACTTTTTTTCTCGGTGTTGATTCCTAATATAAATAATCAACTCCTCAGTGAGAGAGATCTTTAGCGAAAAGGCTATCTAATCTCTTACCAAAAGATTTCTCACTGCGCCCACCGCTGCCTGGGCTCCGGGGTGGGTCCAATAGAAGTAAGCTTATTTGGCCGTAAGTCAGAGATATGCGAATGAAGGGATGATCTAAATCGTGGAGAGCCGAGGGAAGCGCAGAATATTATGGCTTAGGAAATGGTTTCAATCTTATCCAGGAACTCTTGTTTGAAAGAGCGTCCGATGGGTATATAGCGATCCCCTATTTGAATTTGATTACCCGCTATCTTATCGATTTTTGAAATATTTACGATAAATGATTTATGAACCCGGGAAAAATGCTCGTCCGGTAATAAATCCTCCCAGTACTTGAGTGTTTGAAGCAGCATCAGGGAACCGTCGGCCTTCACGATGTTTACATAATCTTTGTCAGATTCTATGTAAAGGATCTCATCAAAAGAAACCTTGTGAAGCACTTTATCAACCTTTACAAACACAAATCGACCGCCGTTTTCTATTTTCTGTTTTTGATCAGGTCCGTTAGCCTGGGTCGTCTGAATCTTGGAGAGTGCTTTTAAAAAACGATCAAATGAGAAGGGTTTCAAAAGGTAATCGACAACATTCAACTCGAATCCTTCGTGGGCATAATTAGGATAGGCAGTAGTAATAATAACGCGAGGGGGATTTTGCAGTGACCGCAGGAAATTTAATCCGGAAATCTTAGGCAGGTTAATATCAAGGAAAAGGACATCAATCGGCGTGGATTGTAATGTTTCCATTGCTTCCACAGGACTTTTAAAAGTGCCGACAAGGTCCAGGTATGGGACGTCTGCGATATATTTTTTCAATACCCGCTGAGCAGGAAGTTCATCCTCAATAACTAAGCACTTCAGGTTCATCGACAATCAGGTTTAATGAAAGTTGAACAACAAATCGCCCATCCTTTTGCTCAATTTCCAGGCTATGTTTATCCGGGTACATCAATTCCAGCCGTTTCCGAACATTTTGCAAACCTATGCCGGTCTCTTGACTTTGCGTTCCGTTGTCAGCATCTGAAAATGTATTTTCAACATACAGGTGCAGGGTGTCATTTGCAATGCGGATGTTTATCCTGATGAAAATATTCTCTACCTCAGACCGCATACTGTGTTTAAAACTATTCTCCACAAAAGCCACCAGTAACAAAGGGGCAATTTGATACGGTGCTGCATTGCCCTCCACGCTAAATTCAACCTTCCCACGTCCTTCAAGCCGTATTTTTTGCAGTTCAATAAAATCATTTAAATAGTTCAGCTCTTTATCCAAAGTTACGAAACGGTCGTTGCCGTCTTTGAGCATGTATCTCATGATATCGGCAAGCCTAAGCAGCATCTCAGGTACTTTTTCAGACTTTTCAAGGGCATACGAATAAATATTATTAAGATTATTGAAAAGCACGTGGGGATTGATTTGCGACTTCAAAAATTTCAGCTCGCTTTCCATCTTCTCTCGCTCCAGTTCGTTAAATCTTTTTTGACGCCGTTGATTATCCCAAATAAGTTTGAAGCTGCTGAACAGGATGATCACAAATCCTATCTTATAAATAGACCACTGTACGCTTCGGATTGTCAGTGCCCCGCCCCTGGTATTTGGATAGAAGATGTTTTCCAGGACAATCTCCTCAAAAAAAGCACCCACGACGACGACAAAAATTACAGCCGCGGTAAATTTCCAATATTTATTGTTATTCAAGAATCGAGGTATGAGCACAAAATTGTTCAGAAGGATGATGAACAGGTAATAGATCTTGATTGCCAGATCTGAAGGGGCCATGCTGTAGCCATACCTTTCGGGGACAACTAGGTAGGGTATGATCAGGTAGATAAACCAAAGGAGTAACAGAACCCGGTATTCAACACCGAAGAAATTTTTTATTTTTTTTCGCAACGACATGTCATTATACAATTACATTCTGTATGAAATAACTCTATTCACAGACGGGAGTCAACTTTTTCCTACTAACAACGCATTCCCATCTATCAACAACAATTTGCTGTCGATTAACCATTAATCGTAGCCTGATTGTCGTTTGTCGACTCTGCACTCCCGTTGGTATAGTTAATTTTGCCAATTCACGGAAGCTTTGTACTTATCTAAAAGAAAAGATTTTACGTCAATGATGGATCGATGGATCGTCATTTTTGGTTCATACCAGACACTAATTAGCAATCAAATTCCAAGTTAAGAGGCATGCATTAAGCTGCTGGCGTCAACTTTTGAGATATCACTTATGATTACTTTTCCTTCCGAAAATAAAGATAGTACCGAGTTGTATCGCAATACTCTTCCATTAATCGTTTTTAAGTTATCAGCAGTCGCATTAATGATATTAGTATTTTCGGCTTGCAATAACTCACCTGGTAAAGATGGGAGCCAGGGACCGAATCAAAATATTGTTATTCCAGCAGTAGAAGCGGTCCAGGCACGGTACGGATCTTTGCCATTATCGGAGCGGCTAAGCGGTACCGTGATAGCTAAAAACCAAGTTGAACTGTATCCCGAGATTAGCGGAAAGATCGCTGAGGTTTTTGTACAGACCGGCCAAGAGGTAACAAAGGGGGACCCCTTGGTTAAAATTGAGGATAATCAATATCAACAGCAGGTTAGACAAGCCGAGGCGGGGTTGCGAATTAATAATGCTCGCCTGAAGCAGGCCAAAGCTCAACTCAATGAGTTGCAGGCAAGATATAAACGTACCAAGCAGCTTGCAGAAAAAAACCTCTCAAGTGATCTTGAGATGGAAACGCTGGAAGCCCAAATGGAATCGGCAAAAGCGGATGTGGAACTGGCAGAGGCCCAGGTCCAGCAATCCCAATCCAATATAAAGGAAAGCCAGGAAGTGCTTGCCAAGACCATTATTAAAGCTCCGGTTAGTGGAAAAGTAGGGCAACGCCAGGCCGAAGTAGGGATGCAGGTTAGCCCTTCTATCCGGGTTTTTACAATTGGTGATTTGGATCGGTTACGGGTGGAAGTCGTACTCACCGAAAATATGTTGCAACGCATAGAGGTGGGGCAGACAGTTCGAATCTATGCCGGCCAACAGTCGGATAATCCAACCACGATTGAAGCCAAGCTTTCGCGCATATCGCCGTTTCTGAATACAATAACACGCAGTACAGAAGCCGAGATTGATGTCACGAATGACAAGGAGATGCTCCGTCCCGGCATGTTTGTACCTGTAGATATTTTATACGGAGAAAGCACCAAAGCAACCCTTATTCCCACCAGTGCTCTTTATACGAATCCCCAGACCGGGGAAGAAGGTGTCTACGTGGCTACTTCACTGGGGATGGAAATTGAACCGGCCGAAAGTGTTGATCCGGATAATCCACCACCGCTTACCGATGCGATTGAAGTTCAGTTTCAGCCAATCAATGTGTTGGCCCGCGGACGGATGCAGCTGGGGGTAAACGGAATCGATCCCGGCCAATGGATCGTTACAGTAGGCCAGGATCTCCTTTCCGGCGGACGCGGACAGGCCCGGGTTCGGGTAATTACATGGGATCGTATCCTAGCTCTACAGGGGCTCCAGCGCCAGGATCTGCTCCGGCGTGTGATTAAGGAACAGGAGGAACAGAAACCCGACTCTCAACCATCACTTTAACAACCGATATGTTATGCCTATCACACAAACAGCGGTAAAACGCCCGATAGCGACAACGATGATCTTTTTAATCATCATCGTGTTGGGAGTCATTTCTTTTCGGTACCTGCCGGTAGATCTTTTGCCTCCAATCGAGTTTCCCCAGCTTACAATTTCTACCAACTACTCGAATGTTGGGCCTGAAGAAATTGAACAGATCATTACCAAGCCGGTGGAAAATGCTATAGCAGGAGTCCCCGGAGTGGAACGAGTTCGTTCATCTTCCAGTGAGGGGCGAAGCAGGGTAACCCTTGAATTCGGGCAGGGAACCGATCTCGATGTTGCCGCCAATGATGTCCGTGCCGCACTTGACCGCTTGCGTGATGACCTGCCGGTGGAAGCTGAGCCGCCCCAGATTTGGAAGTTTGATCCCAATAACTTCCCTGTTGTCATTGTTGGCGCTAATTCCGATATGAATTTGCAGAAGCTTACGCAAGTGTTGGAACGGGAAGTTACCAAGAGGTTTGAACAAATTCCCGGCGTGGGTTCTATTGACGTTTGGGGAGGTGTATACCGCGAAGTACACGTGGAACTCAAGCGGGACCGGCTGATTGCCAGTGGCTTATCTTCGGCCCAGGTTCGGCAGGCGATTGCGAATGAAAATGTAAACCTGCCGGGGGGCAACGTCAACTCAGGCGTACAGGAGCTATATGTCCGGACGCTCGGGGAATACGAATCCATTGATCAAATTGCGAATAGCATCATCACGATGGTTGACGGGAAGCCAATACGCGTCAAGGATGTTGCAGATGTTAATTGGGGGTATGAAGATGTAAATCGATTGGTGACGATCGACAAAAAGCCGATGGTCCGCTTTGGTATCCGCAAACAGTCCGGGGCAAATACCGTTGCGGTAGCAGAACATATCCGCGAGGAAATCGATCGTATCAATAATGAACGAAGCGATATGAAGTTGTTCGTAACCACCGACCAAAGTGAGTTTATCCAAAACTCCATCAATAATGTTAAAAATTCGGCACTCTGGGGTGCCCTGTTGGCTATCTTTATTCTCTATCTCTTTCTTCGAAATGGGTCCTCCACCTTTATCATCTCTCTGGCAATCCCGATTTCCATCATTGCCACTTTTGCACTGCTGTATTTTAATGGACTTACTTTGAACCAGATGAGTTTTGGCGGATTAGCCCTGGGGGTGGGCATGATTGTTGATAATGCCATTGTGGTTCTCGAGAATATTATTCGGCTCAGGGAAGACCATGGAAAAGATCTGAAAACCAGCGCTTTGGTGGGAACCAAAGAGGTGACCGGAGCAATTATTGCCTCAACATTGACGACGACGGTAATATTTCTACCGGTGGTATTTATGCAAACGATTACGGGTATTGTATTCCAGCAGTTGGCTCTCGTAGTCGTATTTGCGCTCTTTGCCTCCTTGTTTGTTGCTCTCAGCCTGGTACCCATGTTATGCAGCCGTTTTTTGACAATAAAGCCGAAGGGTTCAAAAGAATCCAAAAAACGAGGCCGCTTTCAACGTCTTTTCAGTAAGATTGAAGAGAAGTATTCCCATCTGATTACAAAGACGCTGGAGCACAAGGGTATGGTTTTTGGGATTACTACGGTGGTAGTGGTCGGTTGTTTTTTATTAGTGCCGATCATACCCATGGAGCTGGCACCACAATCCGATGCCGATGAAATAGATATTGATTTCATGATGGCCGAAGGAACCAATATTGCCGTTCAGAATGAATATTTGAAAGAACTTGAGAAAGCCGTTCGTGCTTCTATTTCAATGGATGATGTAGAGCATATTACGACCGATGTCCGTGATGGACGAGCGGAAGTTGAAATTGCAATGGTCGGAGCTTCCCAACGATCTGCCAGTACATCCCAAATTGCTGATGAGATTCGGGAAAAAATCGAGGGAAAAATTCCGGGTGGGGATCTTCGGGTTGATGCTCAGTCGGGCTTGTGGATATTGCGGCGTATATTCGGTTCGGGAGGAGGTGAGGCTGTTGAGCTGCAGCTTCGGGGCTATAACCTGGATCGGGCAGAAAAAATATCGCAGCAAATAAGGTTGATGATGGAAGAGATTCCGGAAGTAACCGGCGTTCGCATCGACCGCAGGGAAGGCCGGCCTGAACAGAATATCATTTTTGATCGTGAAAAAATTGCTGACTTGGGCCTTTCGGTGAGTGAGGTAGCACAGGTAATCCAGACAAATGTCGGTGGCAGCAGGGCCGGTGTTTTTCGCGAAGGTGGGGACGAGTATCCAATCACCGTTCGTTTGCAGCCCAAAGACCGCTTAAGTCCCTCTGACCTTGAGAATATTTCAATTCGTACGCCGTCTGGCCGGGTGCTGCCGGTTTCAGCAGTCGTCAAAAAGACGATGGGGCGGGGGCCTACAGATATTAACCGAGTTAACAGTCAGCGAGTCTCGTATATATCGGCCAATCTTAAGAGTGGAGTCCCCCTCGGATTAGCCGTTCAAAAAATCCAGGCTAAGCTTTCGTCATTACAGTTGCCCGACGGATTTTCTATTGTTTACGGTGGAGAATATGAGGAACAGCAAAAGGCGGCCAATGACTTTCGCCTATCCATCATCATGGCGATTATCCTAATCTATATGGTGATGGCGGCCCAGTTTGAGCGGTTCCTGGATCCGCTTATCGTAATGTTTTCGGTACCGCTTGCCGTGATAGGTGTCGTGCCTACACTATTGCTTACCGGCACGACGCTGAATATGCAAAGTTTGATGGGGATAGTAATGCTGATTGGGATTGTAGTTAACAACGCCATTGTATTGGTAGACTATATCAACCTGATGCGACGGGAGCGTGGTATGAGTGTTCGTGAAGCAGTTATAGTATCCGGCAGGTTAAGGCTTCGTCCAATCCTGATGACGACGCTAACTACGGTTTTGGGGCTGCTGCCCTTGTCCTTTGGTTTGGGTACCGGGGCCGAGATACAGGCTTCGTTAGCCCGGGTGGTAATTGGCGGATTGACCGCTTCCACCCTTGTGACATTGATCTTTATCCCGGTCGTGTATGTTACCACAGAAAATGTATTAGAGCGAGTACGTGCCCAAAGCTGGTTCCCGTTTGGAGAAGGTCGTGATTCCGTCAAACCGGCCAAGGCCTAAAATCCATTGGTTAGTTTGATCCAACGTCAATAGGACTATTGCAGGCTTAACTAAACTTTACATAGCCTTCTGTAGCCAGCTCTCTTCCGTGTTCATCATAAACGTCTTCGTTATCCGGGGCAAAAGTGCCAAGTCCGTCAACATATCGGTTGTATAGGCAGAAAGCCGCAGCAATAAGGACCGTATCATGAATTTCCTGGTCTGTGGCTCCTTCTTTGCGGGCTTCAGCAATATCTTGTTCCGTAACTTCCCGTCCGCTTTTTTGTACTTTTGCAGCAATATTCAGAAGCGCTTTCATCTTATCGCTGACAGGGGCAGTGCGAAAGTCCTCTTGAACCTGTTTAACAAGTTCTTTGTTGCCATCCAGAAGGTGGCCGGCGGTTGCGCCATGAGAACGCATGCAGAATTTACACTCGTTGCGGGCAGAAACCAGGGCTGCGATAAGCTCTCTTTCTCCTTCCGACATCGTTGAGTCACCGCGCAGTAACACTTGGGCAAGTTCTGTCAGTGGTTTTGCCGTCTTCTTAAACTGCGTCAGCAAACCAACAATCCCCGGCATTTGATTTTGTAGTTCAATATAAGCCATATGTTCTCCTTATTTACAGTTACTGAAATCTCCCGATATAATTCAGTTTATTATTAACTTAATCAAGTTAATTTTGGGAGATCAGATACTTTAATTTGCCGAAAACCAGTAGGTAAACTTTATGGCAATTACATTATCGCCCGTTTTACCAACAGCATTAACCAAGTCCCCGGGGTTCACAAAGCGATTTAGTTCACTTTCAGCAAACCGATCTTGCTGCCACACTAGGTAGAAGGTGCTACCACGACGCCACTGATACCTAAGCACAATGTTACTCCTGAATGAGGTAACCAAAAAGTCGTTGTCAGGGACATTGAACCGTTTATTGCCACTGCTGACGATGAAATCTCCATTTTCGTTTTTGCCTTCAACGTGATAGTAATCCAGCTTGTAGGATCGGGGAGCAGATAGTTCTCCCGGGTTATAGTAATTGCCGCTGGCAACGAAGGGTTCGGCGTACAGCTCAAGCGTCAAGTCGGGAGTGAATGCGTAGTTCAGGCGTAACTGCATCGAAAGCGTTGTCCGGTCGATGGACGAGAAAATGTATCGTTTGCCATAGGTGGCGGAAGGACCGCCGGAAAGAGTCGTAACATATTGTCGCGCTTCGGTGCGGCGCGAAAATTCAGGCTCAATGGAATACCCCCATTTCCCGCCGGTTTGGACTTGGACGGAAGGGTTAATTTTATACCGCCAACTTCCGAATTCATCGCTGTTATAATCAAAGGAAAATTCCCAAAAAACATTGTTACTCCTATTTGTTGAAAAGTGAGACCGTATTCCCCATCTACGGGCAGAACCCATCAATGGCCCTCCGCGCGTTAAGTGATCGTCCAGCGAGCGGGGACTATATTCCAAACCCATATATGTAGACCAAAAATTCTTCCACTGGATGCCGCCATCCACTTGGAGTTCACTTCCTGTACGGATTCCGCCAAAATTCCATTTGTTGCCAACTTCGATACCGGTATGAAATGATTGGTACCAAGAGCTTGGCGTATTTTCCCTGTAGGTAAGCTCAGCATGAGTGTTGATTTCATCTGTACTGAATAAAATACCGGTATCATTTAATTCAAATCCGGGAGATTTGGTGCTCCCCCGTATTTCCCAAAGCCAGTGTCTGCCCCCGTTTTTTGAAAATCTCAGGCTGGCTCGGTATCCTGAAAGTGATGTTTGAGTTGTATCCAGCGTCAAATAGGAGGCGTCTGGACGCTGATAATAGCGCGCACTGGACTTTTGCAGCATTGTAATAGCTTCGCGCGTACCGGCTACATGGCTGAAGCCCGCATCACCTGAAAATTCATATTTTCCACCCTGGAATCTAAGGTTCCAATCAGTACCTCCGGTTACGGCGGAGCGGTCTAATTCCCTGGATAACAGGGTTCCGTCCTGAAAGTTTCGATAGACGCCTGTTATGATACCGCCAACCGTTGAGGAGTTGGGTCCGAATTCTTGTTGTAGGCGTAAAACACTGTAGCCCGTTAATGGTTCTACCCGGACCGAATGCTTTTTCCCTGTACTTAAATCATAAGTTCGGGCTGTTTCATTTGCGGTAAGGGCCGCCAGGGCACCGATGGATAAACCTGATGGGAATCTTCCGGTAATTTTGGATGCCCCGATAATGGAAGTGTTTGAAGCTGCATCCACAAAATCGGCGTCAGGCTGAATTGACGGAGAAGCACCAATACGGCGAGAATAAAAGTAGCTGCCGTCGTGAATTACATCAAATATCTGCTGACCCTCAGTGAAAAAGGGACGCTTCTCTTCAAAGAAAGTCTCATAAGCCGAAAGATTTACTTGGGCAGGGTCTGCTTCTACTTGGCCAAAGTCCGGATTAATGGTTCCGTTAAGTGTCATATTGGGCCCCAACCCAATCTTCACATCACCGCCGATACGCCCTTCCAAGTTTAATTTATCCAGGAAAGGGTTTTGGGGGTTTACTTCTCCCTTTATCAGTGCGTCGCCGGCAAGATAGGGTCGAAATTCCAACCGCTTGTGAGGTACAACTCCTTTGATATTTGTCAGCAAACCGAACCTTGAGGCCCAGCCGGTCGAATCCTGTGGAACCATGACCCAATAATCATCCTCATTCTTGTGGGGAAGAAACCGGTTGATGTCTAGACCCCATACCTGCTTTTTCTGATCTTTAAACCGGAGTTGGGTAAAAGGTATTCTCATTTCTGCAGTCCATCCCAGCGAGTCGATGTGGCTTTTGGCCGTCCATACGGGATCATAAGAATAGTCCCTCGAATGGTAACTGATTTCATCCCGGGGTTGGAAATAATCAGCTCGGACTCCTGATGCAGAAATTGCAAAACTTCTAGAGGTTCTCCGGTCCAGGTATGTATCCAATGCGATGATGATGCGCTCTCCGTTACCCATATCATCTCTACGACTTAACTGGGCATAGATCCCGGATGGTTCGTCGCTGTACATGCGGGCCCCGATATACAACGCTTCCTTCGTATAATAAAATGCTACTTTTGTTCTTTCGGTAGCTGCGTGACCTTCACTAGGTGAACGCTGTTCAAAACCTGTGGTATAGTTGGCTTGTGCCCAGGCTTTTTCATTTAGTTTACCGTCGAGATGTATGCTTCCTTCTTTTAACGGTAAGGCCCGGACTTTCCTGAGACCCTGACTTGACAAGTTATCAAGCTCTTGGCTCCAAGCATCAGCATGGAATAGCATTAGCAAACTTAGGACCCCAATCCCCAAAATGGCTGTTTGCCTGATCAATTTATCTAAGTGTTATTTGCAGTTAAAGTTACAATGCCTGTAAAGATAGTAGTTTTGACTTTCCGCTTATAATGAAACCGGTATATAATTGTCTTCTTTACACTTTTTAAAATATTTGCTCCTGCATGTTTGCAAATCGGCTATTGCAGAATTGCAATAATAGATCTCCCCAATGATTCTATTCGTCTACCAAACTCTGATTTTTTATCCTCCCAAAGAGCCATTTCGGTTACAGGCAGGTCACTTTTTGAATTTTATATTAAAAAATGAGCTCTTCGATTAAAATTGGTCCGGATATTGGTACCTCTTTTTCTGAGTCTGACTTACAGTTTACAAGAACAAAAGAGCTATTGGGTAGGACTCAAGGTTTTTAATCCAAACATAACATAACCAAACAAGAAATAACGATATCAAAAACCCATATAGGGAGATCATCATGAAATTAACTACAAAATATCTCGCTTTATTCCTGGCTTTTGGATTTTTTTCAGCCGGAAGTGCATTCGCTCAGTTCACGAACGAACTGCAATATTACCGATACCAGGACCAACGCGGTCTGAATGTATTTGAAGCTCCGTTCAAAACGGATGTCCAATTTGAGGGAGTAGAATTCAAAGTTGGGGGAGCTAACACTCTGCAATTCCAGGGGTTGGATTCAAAAAACAATGGCAATGTTCAGCTGCTGAATATTGGCCCGAATTTTAACTTGGCTACTTCTAACCTTGATATCGATGCTGCCCTCGGAAACGGTCTTCGCATGCACTTGCGTACTTATTTGACCTCGCGACACCACACCGAACCCTATGTTAAGGACGGCTATTTCCAAATCGACCGTTTAGATTTTATTGAAGAAGGATTTCTTTCCGGTTTAATGGAAAAGGTGCGTATTAAACTTGGTCACATGGAAATTAACTATGGCGACAACCACTTCCGACGCAGTGACAATGGACAAGCAATTTTTAACCCCTTCGTCGGTAATTATATCATGGATTCTTTTACTACCGAAGTCGGCGGGGAAATCTATTATTCCGACAGTGGCTTCCTTGGCATGTTTGGTTTAACCAATGGCAAACTGAACCAGAGCGTTGTAGAATCCGATCCGGGTTCCCCCTCTACCAAGCCTTCTATCGTAGGTAAGCTGGGGTATGATTCACAGATCAATCCGGATTTGAGAGTTCGTTTGATGACCTCTATCTATACTACCAAAGAATCGTCGCGCACCTATCTGTATGGCGGCGACCGTGCCGGCGCACGTTATTACAATGTAGTAACGAATTCTACAGATGATTTTCGAACGGGCCGATTTGATCCGGCTTTCCGCAATGAATTGACCGCAATTATGATCAACCCCTTCATCAAGTATCAAGGTCTCGAATTTTATGGCGTCTATGAAAATGCAACCGGTAAAGCGGTCGGTGAGAATGACAAGCGTAGTTTCGATCAATATGGTGCTGAGCTGTTGTATCGCTTCGGTACCAGGGAACAACTATATATAGGTGGCCGCTACAACCTGGTTTCCGGCGAAGAAGCAGGCACTGGCAACAATATTGACATCAGTCGATACAATATAGGCGGTGGTTGGTTCCTGACACAGAATATCCTTGCGAAAGCCGAATACGTCACACAAAAATATGATGGATTTGATGATGCAAGTATGTATGCCGATGGTAAATTCAATGGTTTTATGCTCGAAGCTGTAATCAGCTTCTAGGGAAGTACCAGAATTAAAAGATACATTATTCGTATCTTTACCATAGCTCAAGAAAAAACGGTACCACCATGACATGGCGGTACCGTTTTTTATTTGGGTCCAAATCCGTTACCCGTATCGGTTTTTTGTTACAAACCTTTGGGAAACAGGGCAATGCAATTATGCAATTTCAACCTTAGTTCTCTTGCAAGCCTGCAAAAAATAGGTTTTCCCTTTTTGGGGTGTTGGAAATTAAAGGGTTTTAAAAAATGCTTTTAAAAGGTATAGGGGGTGATTTTAATATTTTTTTTAAAAAAATGAATTATTTGTCATCGCTTGGAATGGATATTGTAGTGGTTACTAGCGAAACAAAATAGGAGCTATAAATCACATAAGAATTTTACGGCCCATTTTATTTAAGCTACAAAATCAACATAACCTACAACGGTGTACATCATGAAAACTTTAAAACAAATAACATTACAAGTATTGGCAGTACTTTTTGTAAGTGTGCTGCCAATGATGGCTTTCGGTCAGTTAACCACCAATAAAGATCTTCAATATTGGCGCCCCTATAATAAGTCGGGGTTAAACGTTTTTGAGGCTCCTTTTACGACAGACGTAGAATACGATGGATTCTTTGTTAACATTGGCGGGTCCAATACGCTCCAATTTCAGGGATTGACACAGTCCAATACCCCCGGAAGCTTGTCAAAAATGGAAACCAATTTTAACCTCCCGGAATCCAATTTTGACGTAGATGCCCAATTAGCCCAGGGGCTGCGCATGCACTTACGTACCTATCTTTCTTCTCAACACCACACTGAAGCTTATGTGAAGGGCGGATACCTGCAGATCGATCGGATGGACTTCGTTAAAGAAGGATTCATGGCCGCGCTGATGGATCACTTGCGCATTAAGGTAGGTTTGATGGAAATCAACTATGGAGATAACCACTTCCGACGAACTGATAACGGTTATGCCCTGATGAACCCATTTGTCGGAAACTACATCATGGATTCTTTTGTAACCGAGGCCGGCGGCGAGGTTTATCTCTATGGTGGAAACATGTTCGGAATGCTTGGAATCTCAAATGGTAAGATGAATCAAAACGTAATGGACAAAGCCAATAACGGCTTCAAAACAAAGCCTTCCTTTTACGGAAAGCTGGGATATGACAACCATGCTCAACAAGGGCTTCGGTTGCGTCTGACCGGTTCCGTTTATACAACCTCACAAAATGCCGCTATTCACCTTTATGGTGGTGACCGGGCCGGTACCCGTTATTATGGTGTAATGGGTGGTTCTTTCCGTGCGGGTCGCTTTGCCCCTACTTTCAACCCGGGCCACGGTCAACCTGCTGCAGCCGGTGAAATGACCTCATTCATGGTCAACCCCTTCATCAAGTACCAGGGATTGGAATTCTACGGCGTATTTGAAAATATATCTGGTAAATTGGTATCAGAATCGGATACCAGAACCTTTAACCAGTATGCCGGTGAATTACTCTATCGCTTCGGTTCTAACGAAAACTTCTATCTTGGTACTCGCTATAACGTAGTGGATGGAAAAATGATTACCGGAGATGATATTACTATTAATCGCTTTAACTTGGGTGGCGGTTGGTTCCTGAGCAAGAACGTAATGACAAAGGTTGAATATGTAAATCAATCGTATGACGGCTTTGCCGCAGGAAGCATTTATGACGGAGCTAAATTCAATGGAGTGATGATTGAAGCCGTTGTTGCATTCTAAATAATCAGGAGAATAATCAAGAGATACTATTTGCCTCGAGATAGCTCAAAAGCGGTGTCATTAATAAATAATGGCACCGCTTTTTTTAAGTCAATCGGCCTTTTTCTTTTAAGCCATAAAGACGAGTTGCTTGTCAATCCCTTAAATGCAGCATTGCAAACCTTGCTCCTGCTTTTTTTTGCATAACTGCAATAATTAAGAGATCAGTCACTTCGTAAATCATTTAAAAAATGGGCCCTTGAGAAGGGCAAGAGCATTTTTTTAAGTTTAAAAAAATATTTTCTCTTCAAAACGGTTCTTGGAACGAATATTGTAACTCTTTAAGTAAAACACGAAAGGAAACACCAAACAGTAATTTTAGAAACGATTTTAAACAATTCTAAACTTAAAGGAGCATATCATGAAAAGTTTAAAACAATTAATCCTTCAATTTTTAGCAATATTGTTTGTAAGTGCTTTACCAATGATTGCTTTTGGCCAATTCACAAATGAAAATATTCAGTATTTGCGTCCTTATGGCCAGAATGGTATCAACGTGTTTGAGGCTCCCAAGGAAACGGATATTACATTTGAGGGTGCTGCTCTAAAATGGGGAGCCGCATTCACCCAGCAGTGGCAGTCGCTCACACAAAGTACCGACGGTATTGATCCGGCCACAAGTGCGCCTTATACATTGGAAGATATTGGACCCGGCTTTAACCTGGCTACCGCCAATTTGAACCTGGATGCACAGCTTGCAGATGGGATCCGCGTTAATGTGGTAACCTACTTATCATCACGTCACCATACCGAAGCATATGTTAAAGGCGGATACCTGCAAGCCGACAAACTGCCGATGTTCCACAGTGATGCTATTGACGAGCTGATGCAATATGTACGTTTGCGTGTCGGTCACTTCGAAGTAAACTATGGCGATGGGCATTTCCGACGTACTGATAATGCCAATGCCATTTATAATCCCTTTGTAGGTAACTACCTGATGGATTCTTTTACTACCGAGGTTGGCGGGGAAGCCTATTTCATGGACCAGGGTATCCTTGCCATGTTGGGTGTTACCGGTGGCCAGCTTCACCCGGGAGTTGCAAATCCTGATGGACGGGCCCCGTCAGTTTATGGCAAGCTGGGCTATGATAACCATGCCAAAGAAGGGCTGCGATTCCGATTGACAGGGTCAGTTTACCATAATAATTACAAAACACACCTGTACCACGGAGACCGTGCCGGTTCTCGATTCTATGATATAATGGACGGCGGAGCCTGGAGTGGCCGTGTAGAACCAGACTTCAGCAATGGATATACTTCTTTTATGATTAACCCTTTCCTAAAATATGAAGGCCTGGAAATCTTTGGTCTCTATGAGAATACCAACGAAATGAAAACCAGCGGGATAAAAGCTGTTCAATATTCAATCGAGGGAATTTATCGATTTGGAGCTGATGAGCAATTATTTATCGGTGCCCAATACAATAACGTAAAAGGTAATCTAAGCGGAGCCGATGCATCAGTTGACGAATCTTCCGTTGATCGTGTACAGCTAGGTGGCGGATGGTTCATGACCAATAATATCCTGATGAAGCTGGACTATGTAAACCAGAATTACAATGACTTTGGCCCCAACAGCCTGTTTGACAATGCCCAGTTTGATGGCGTTATGATTGAAGCTGTTATTGCTTTCTAAATTATTTCCTAATCATAGATACCCTTAAGCGGTGTTGCAGTAGAATGCAGCACCGCTTCTTTTTTTATGGAGGAGTACCCTTTCCTATGTCTCTTTAAATTTCTCACACCCGGCTTATTGATGCTCCAAATTGTGATGATACCTTCCCAGGGTGGGCGCTTCAATAGTCATAAAAGCTTCTCCAAATGCTTCTGTGATAAAGCCAACGGGCAGCACGAGAACTACCCGAAATAGAGATCTATCGATTTCCCTTGAATCTATTTTTTACAAGTAGGATTAAAGTTGGAAGCTCTGCCACTGGCAATGCAAGACTATAGAATCATCATCTATCCCCAGTGTTGAGTAGCCGGGGTACAACTAATAGTTAATGAGAGACCTCCGGAAGTAATAGTCTCATCTGGGTTATCAGTTCCTCAAAGTCGAGAGGCTTAAATACAAAATTATCGGCTCCTGCCGCCAAGGCACGCTGGGTAACCTCAAATTCTGAATACGAGCTCATGATGATAACCTTTAAATGGGGGTATTGCTCTTTAATTTTTTTAAGCAAACTGGTAGTCCCTACGATTTGGCTGTCAAGAATAGCCATGTCCATTAATTCAGCTTTTAGAGCTTCAAGAACATCCTGCTCATTAGTTGAAATAAAACACCTAAAACCCTCTTCACTCAGTACCAAGCGTAGCGATTCTCGCACTGCTTCTTCTTGGTCAAAAATAAGGATGGCTGGGGATTTCATTGTCGAACTGCTGTATTATTTATTAAGATTATTCCTTCCACTAATAAGCAATGCAATTAGGGGACCATATTTATTTAAAAGATTATTTTTTTAGCGCTATTTCTTTTTTATGCTTAATAAGCGTCATGAAGGCATTCTATCTTATTGGTAAAATATTTGTCTACCGGCATGCCGAAATTCAAATGTTGCAACATTGCAAAAAGGATTCTGAGAAAGGTTGCAGCTTTGCAATTAAAAGAATAAGCCAAACGAACTTTTAGAGACAGGCAATCATAAATCAGATGGAACCACGTTAATTAGTTCCTAAATCCAGTTTTTAGAAGATAAATTTTCTTTTTGGCTTGATGAATTTTGGAACGCGAATTGCATTGATACTAGCAGAACGTGAAAACAAAATTCCAAAACAAGAGGTTATTATGAAATCATTTTTAACAACAATATTTATATTTTTCTTAGCCGTTATAAGTTCTTATGCTCAAACCGACAGTAATTATGTAGTGACGGATAAAAGCACCATGAAAATTGAGGGGACATCAACAATTCATGATTGGGAATGTGAAGTTCAAGAGATGAAAGCCAACATTAACTTTGATGCTAATGCTTTAAATGAGGAACCCATGGCAAGTCCTGTGAATTCATTATCTCTCACCATCCCTGTTGAAAAGATCGAAAGCGGTAAAGGTGGAATGAATAAAAAAATCTATGGCGCACTCAAAGAAAAGAAGCATCCTAACATTATGTTTACACTAGCAAAGGCAGAATTGGCAAAAGTTGATTCCTCAGCTTCCGATTTTCAGCTTAATGCCTCAGGAACCCTGAATATTGCCGGTGTTAGCCGTGATGTTACGTTCCCCGTTGAAGGACAATTGCAGGGTGATGGAACCTATAAGTTCAGCGGAGAGTATGAATTGAATATGACCGATTATGAAGTTGATCCGCCAAGTGCCATTTTCGGTACTATCAAAAGCGGGGAAATGGTAACTGTTTCATTTGAACTATTTGTCTCACAACATATTGTCTCACAATAAGAATCACCTTATGCTTCGCTTTGCTTCGTATATTAAAGCTAAAGTAAATAATTGCCAGTGTTTTTGGGTTTCCTCCCTGACCCTATTATTAACACTGGCAATTTCTTTTAACAGTGTAGCACAATCAATTTGGGGAGATATAACAATTCGCAATGATGCCCAGCTTTGGATTGAAGGGTCCGCCGGATTTATTCATTACAAGTGCCAGGCCGAAAAAATTTCTGGTATTGGTGAAATAGAAAACACCGAGAATCCTCAGACCACCGTTAGGGGACACGGCAAAGTTCACTTGGCTGTTACATTACCTGTTCAGTCACTTAATTGTGGTAAACGGGCGATGAATAAAGACATGTATAATGCACTGAAAGCAGAGAAATTTCCTGCCATACACTACAAGTTACTGGACGCCAGGCTATCGAAAAATCAGTCAGCAGATACCGTGGCTAACTGGATGGACATCAGGACGGTCGGTGTTATGGAAATTGCAGGTGTTCAGGATACCACTACTATTTATGTGAAAGGAAAAGTCCTGGGAAACGATACATTCCATGTCAAGGGAAGCAAATCGATTAATATGGATACATTTGAAATAAAGCCACCCTCAGCAATGTTTGGACTTATTAGGGCTGACAAGGATTTGAGGGTCCACTTTGATGT
>JASFMR010000022.1:0-39497 GCA_050117475.1 Balneolaceae bacterium
TTGGCCGCTTGGTACGAAAAACACCTGGGAATTCCAATTGAGGAAAGTTTCGGAGGGTACGTATTCGACTGGAAAGCAAATAGCCGGCGCCCTTCGAAAGGTTATACCATTTGGAGTCCATTCGAAGGAAATACTTCCTATATGAAACCCAGTACCAAAGATTTTATGGTTAATTTCATCGTCGATGATTTAGAAAGCCTGCTCAAGGTATTAGCCGAAGAAGGCGTTCGCCAAGAGGGACAAATGGAAGATACCGACTTTGGCAAATTCGCCTGGATTATGGACCCGGAGAACAACAAAGTTGAGCTCTGGGAACCGATATCCGAGTAGTCAGCTGCCCCGCCTCATCAAAAATACGTACGTAGAAGATCCCTTGCAGCTGCAACCCCGAATAACTAAATTTATTTAATTGGATTTAATATGGATCCTCTGAAATAGACCTATCACAACCATTAGGAGGTTGCATTATGACCAGAAAGCTCTTTTCAGGAGTAGTGTTAGTTTGCATGGGATTTATGATAGCAATGAATGTCAAAGCACAAGAGCAGATGTCCCAAGTCCAACTTTTTGCCATCCACCAGGATATTGTTATACCGTCAAAAGCTGCTGAATACGAAAAAGCATCTAGAAATCTTGCTCAGCTCTTCGCGAGTAACAAAATGAGTACTATGTCTTACACTGCCGCAAACAGTGAAGATTTTACTTATATTTATATTATGCCTGTAGGCGATTATGCGGGATTAGACAAAATGGAGGCCGGATTCAATGATTTGAAGATGAAAATAGGCGACCAACTATTTATGAATGCCATGGATATGTTTGAAGGTACCTATTCCTCATCAAGCGCCTACCTCATAAAATACAACCCGGATTTATCATATAATCCATCGTATGGCTCCAAGACCTCTGATGGCCTGAATTTCCGTCACTGGGATTTCTACTATGTTAACCCGGGCATGGAACAACAGGCAATGGAAATAGCAAAGGAATGGAAAGACCTATTCCAGAAACACAACATACCGGAGGGTTACCGGATTTATGTTGGAGATATCGGTACAGAGATGCCGTTGATAATAGTTGCCCAGCCAGCCCGAAACGCCGCCGAGTATTACAATAATAACCAAAAAAACATGGAAACTTTCGGTGAAGAGGGACAGCAATTAATGAAAAAAACCATGTTCGCAACAAGGAAAATGGAAAGAAAGAATGGGGCCATTCGGCCGGATCTCTCTTATCTGCCTGAACAGATGGCAGAGGCTGAAAATCAATAACAAACGATCGTAATAAGAGATAAGGGGTACCGGGAAGCGTACCCCTTATCATCAAAAAGAAATCGGTTTAAACTGTACCTCTAAATGTTCATCAACCACTATAAAATGGTTTCCGGGTACATCATTCCAATCCTCTTCATTGTCGGTAAGCTTTTCAGAGACAACTAAAATAGCCTTCTCGTGATGCTTATCGGTATCAGTCATGCAGCAGCATCCATCCTCGCACTCATATTTCTTTCCTTCTGAATGATGCAGGGAAAGTGGTGCCTTATCAGACCCCATAACAAAGCGCGTACCGACAATGTTATCACCGTCAGTGATTAACAAGTTAAGGTAAGAAGCCTCATGTAGTCCATATTTTTCTTTCAAAGTTTGCAATGTCCCAAACGTGTCTTTGTAGGCGTCACGGAAATCTTCGGGTGCCGGATTTTCGGTTCGTTTTAAAAGCTTGTCTAGGAAAAGGGCAAAGATGTATTCTGAATCAGTCTGCCCCCGGAGCCATTTAAACCGTTCACTGCTTAATCTTTCTAACAAAGGACGTCTTATTTCCCCGAACTGCTCAATACCCCCGTTGTGCATCATTAAAAAATTTTTGTACTGGAACGGGTGGCAATTTAGCTGCGCCACATCCCCAACACTGGCCGCCCTGATATGAGCAAAAATACAGCTTGATGCCAGGCATGGCGATAAATTCTTTAGGTTGGTGTTGTTCCAAGCGGGCGAAACCGATTTAAAGAGGGCCGGTTCTGGATTCAGCTCCCTTGCATACCATCCTACCCCAAAACCATCGCCATTGAGAGGCTCTTCCATCTCCTCAGCTTGGTAGCTTTGCGTTATCAGTGAATGCTCAGGTTTATAAAGCAGGTCATTTAAAACTACCGACTTCCCCTTATACGCTAAAAAACGACACATATTCCCCTTACTTAAATGGATAATGTATTATGGTGTGTTATTTTCAAATGGTTCAAAATGGGGCATCGTTCCCTGCCCTGTTGCGGTTCCGGACTACCATTTCTACTTAATCAGGGTTAATTTAAATTCAGTACCTCAAAACCAATAACATCGTAACCGGTAAAATTCTTCTATTTGAATTTTCCAAAGACCACAAGTAAGTATTATGAAATTTTTTAGCAGAAAACTTATCAAGCCTCAAGATTTAAATGCACACGGAACACTTTTTGGAGGTACTGTCTTAAGCTGGATTGATGAAGAGGCGGCAATATTTGTTACCTGTCAGCTCGGAAAAGGAAATATCGTTACCAAATATATGACGGAAATAAATTTTGTAAGCTCTGCAGGCTTGGGAGACATCATTGAGATCGGAATGGAAACCGTACGTTTTGGCCGCACTTCAATTACGGTACGCTGCGAAGTCCGTAATAAATTTACAAAAGATACAATCATAAAAATAGATGAGATCGTTTTTGTACACCTGGGCAAGGAGGGCAAACCCACAGTTCATGGAATATCTGAACCGCAAAATTAGGGTGTCCCACCATTACCGAAGATTAAGATTTTCATAGAAAATTTCTCGAATAATAGTTATATAACCGGCAGATGGGGTTTCAAAGATGCTCAATTATATTCACTGCAATTATTATGAGCTTATTACAACACATTTTATTACTTTTATTTAAAATTTTTACGTTGGTATTGGTGTTTGAGGAAAAATTATAACTATCATCTGTTACCTCTGAGTATCTATGAATTATCATTTTATAGATCCCGATAAAATAATGGACATGCTTTTTAATGATGCTTCCTATGTCGCTGAGTTTTGTGAGGCTGGAGTATCTTCATTTGAAGAGTTTATCGCCAATTATGAAAAATTCCTTCTGGCTAGAAATATGGAGGATTTAAGAAAGGCTGGTCACAAGATTAAGCCCGGGGCTCAGATGATGGGAGCCGACGAGGTCGTTGAAGAGTATGAAAATGCAAAAGCCTTACTCAACCGGGGAGCAGATCAAAATGACTTGCTGAAATCAATTCACAAAATGAAAGAGATCTGCGCAACCATTCAGGAGGAACTTTCGGAACTAGCTGAAAATCAAAATTGATTCTCCTCATCAAGAGTTGCATTTGCCTTCTTATAGCAGGATCTTACCGCCCCAAATTCAAATATATTCAATCCCCTTTTTATGAACGTTTTAGTTACCGGAGGCGCAGGATTCATCGGCAGTCATACCACGGTAGAACTGTTGGAAAATGGTGATCATGTCATCGTTGTTGATAATCTCAGCAACAGTAAAAAAGAAGCCCTGGACCGTGTAGAAGAAATTACCGGGGAATCATTGACTTTTTACAAAGTTGATTTGCTTGACAAGAAAGGCTTGGATTCCATTTTTGCCGGTAACAACATTGATGCTGTTATTCATTTTGCGGGATACAAAGCCGTAGGAGAGTCTGTTGAAAAACCGTTGATGTATTATCATAACAATATTACGGGTACATTAAACCTTTGTGAGGTTATGGACAAGTATGATGTAAGAAAACTGGTATTCAGCTCCTCTTCCACGGTATACGGAGATCCTGAGAAAGTACCTGTACAAGAGCATTTTCCTCTCTCGGCCACTAATCCATACGGACGAACCAAACTCTTTATTGAGGAAATCCTGCTTGATCTTCATACTTCTGACGAGCGTTGGGATATTGCCTTACTCCGTTATTTTAACCCCGTTGGGGCTCATCCCAGCGGACGAATTGGGGAAGATCCGAATGATATCCCCAATAACCTGATGCCTTATATCACCCAGGTTGCGATAGGTAAACTCAAGGAACTTTCGGTTTTCGGAGATGATTATCCCACTCATGACGGTACCGGGGTCCGCGATTACATTCACGTGGTTGACCTGGCCAAAGGACACCTCAAGGCATTGGAAAAGTTACTTTCCGATCCCGGAATCGTCACTTATAACCTTGGCACGGGACAGGGATACAGCGTACTTGATGTTGTCAAAGCCTTTGAAAAAGCATCCGGGGAAAAAGTACCCTATAAAATAACGGACAGGCGTCCCGGAGATATCGCTGCCAATTACGCCGATCCATCCAAAGCCAAAAAAGAACTTGGCTGGAAGGCGCACTATGGGCTCGTAGATATGTGCAAACATTCCTGGAACTGGCAGTCCCAAAATCCGGATGGGTATTAGCAGCTGACTTGTAACTGTAAATGCACCCTAATGTTTATTATCGGCATTTGCCAAAGTATCCGAACCTTCATAACTCGGGGGTTTTAGTAATTTATTGGACAACTACTGTTGTCCTGTCTAAGCCTGTGTTCCCCGTTCTCGAGTCGTATCCATAAACCGTTATTTGGTAGGTCCCTGATTGTTCAGGGTTGAAATCGGCTTTGAAAGTGCTGGTCTTGCCGGTGTATTCCATGGGCAAGTTTGCAACCGTAGCATCACCTTTTTTTATAATTGCTGAAAACTCCATCTTATCGCTATCCCAGAGTCCCCCGGGGCTGGTGGGACAACCGCACATCATAACCGCATTGGCCGTTATCGTAATCGTTTTTTTCTCATCAAATTCATGAACCTGCGGCTGCAGGATATCAATCGCAAAGCCGGGGATTTCGAGCACAATTCCATCTCCCGTTATGTCTTTTCCCGGGATGAGCCACAGCTGGGTGCTCGAGGTTACCCGGGATTGTTTTTGTGCCATGGGTGCTGTTGCCGAAACGGTAACAAATGTAGGTTCTTCCAGCTGCAATGTTGCTGTAAATTGGGCAGCATCCTGGGTACTCAACGATACATATCGTTCATGAGGCTTGCGAACCAGCCTGTCGGTGTCACCGGTCCCACCGGTGGTCTTCCCCTCAGCTAATAACTTACCCGTATCCGCCTCCTTAATAGTAATCAGAGCTCCATCCATAGAAGTGCCGATAAATTTGGCATCCTGTGCCATTGCCCGGACAATAATCGTTGTCGGTGTGTTCTGTGCCAAACACCCGGTACTTAAAGTAAGCAGGATAACGGAAAATAAAATAAGCTGTTTTTTCATTGTTGAAACGGGCTGAAAATTTATAATGATTTTTTTGAAGCTATTTATCACAAAATAAAAAAGCCATCCGACGAAACCATGACTTTTCTTTCAGGAACGTATAAAACGGCCTCCCTTCTATTTTGTAGAATGCTGTTGCATTGTTTCAGCGTTCCCAGTTCTTTAGTGTGTTGAAGACAATTATTTTTCTGTCGCCCCACTATTAACAGTAATTTCGAGGTTATTTTCTTCCCCCTCTTTGCCGCTCACTTCCCGGGCTTTGAATTTACCAATCAAGCTATTTAATAAATTAATAGACAAAGTGTCGCTAAAGCCACCAATAAATGCTACAACCCAATAAAAGTTCAAATTCGGTGCATTATTACTAGCACCTGTAAAAACAATCAGGCCCGCCAATAACATTAAGTACATCATTAGCCCCATGATAACCCCTACAAGCGGACGGGTAACCAGCCATCGCATGGCTTCGGCTTTATTGGAAAAGGGATATTCCGCAGTTCTTATCAACATGGAGGCAAGGCTGCCTGTTAAACTCCAAAACCATATTTTAATTGGTATTCCTACCAATATTATTTGAGCATCAACATCACTTATCTTATCCCATTGATTTATCAAATCCGATAATGCTGCTACTAAAATAAGTATAATCGTCACTATATAAGTAATAGTCGCTATTTTTTTATAAGATTCTTGGGCATGTTGGGATCGTTGTAACTCCATATCCAGTTTTGTCAACGCAAGTTTTGCTTGAATAATATTTTCGCGTTTTTCGACTGGTGGAGCTAATGATTGTTCGGCTGACAACAACAATTGAAGGCATTTCTCTTGAATATTAGGCGAATCATTCAATTGCAAAGGTATGTCATCATAATAATCATCAATGGTCTCCTGCAGTACGGCAATTCTTGAAATTTCTTTATCACTCAGGCCTTTTGACAGCATTTCATGCTCGGCATCATCAGATTCTATGGATATAGTCCTTGAATTTTGATCTCTCATAATTTCTCCCTTGATACTTATTGTCCTCTTAACGTATTAATCTTATTTAACTTTAACCCTGTATTAAAATATTAACTGTAAGAAATATGCCCTCTCTCCTGTGGGAAAAATGCCATTTATAAATACACATCTCATTTACACTTCTTATAAGCCCATTATAATCCTGGAAAGATCAATACGACTGCCACACATGATCAAATACCTCATTACAGGTCTGGGCGAATAGCTGGCGATCATATTGCTTGGGCAATATCTGGTCCAGTTCTTGCTTAATAGTCACTTTCACGTCAGCAATGCGCTGTTGTTGTTTAGTCCAATCCATCACCAGCTTTTCCTGCTTGAGCTTCTCCAAACCCATTTCAATGCGGCAAAGGGGCGGAGGCAAACCTACTGCCATCATTCTACCATCTTTTTCAAAAAAGATTTCCCCACTTCGCTACGCTCCGGTCGAAATGAACTGTGTTTAAAGTCAAGCAACCATGGCTTTTTTCTCATTAAAAAATTCGCATTTTCTACCAACCACAAATGCCTGGCGAAGCAATTTATGAGCGATAGCTACTTTTATTACTTTCTCAGGTTTTCCTTTCTTCTTCAATCGGTTATACATTTGTCGACAACCAGGATTACAGGTTTTCGCCGCCCAGCTGCACATATAAAGCAACTTTCGCATCTGCGGGCACCCTATCTTACTGATGCTTCCCCGACCTTTAACTGAGGAACCCGACTCCCATATTCGGGGACAAAGACCTACGTAGCTAGCCAGTTTGCGTGGGTTATCAAAGCGACGGAAACCATCTGTTATGGTCAACAAGTGAATGGCGGTTTTTTTCCAATACCGGGAACGCTCAGCAGCGCCTGCAGGTGTTGGCCATAATGCTCCTTAGCCAACGTTTCCATACGGCGTTCGATCCGAACCAGTTGCCGGGCTATTTGATCCCGTTGCTCTGCCAGCAGATCTCCAACCAGAGGTTCAACGTCATGTTGCCCAAAAGCTTCTCCCTGCCCGTTTAGCACCGCCTGCTGGCGAAGCAACCCATCTCTGAGGCTCATGAGCTGCTTCAGGGCCTGTCGCGTTTTTGAGGGCGGAGTCCATGATTTCGGCTGTTGCTTAACTCCATAAGAGGCAATTAAAGCGGCATCCTTGGCATCGGTCTTTGTGACGGGTAAGCTTCATTTGACCGTAACGCTGAATCACCAGCGGATTGACGACGCTGACCGTAGTCCCCTGCCCGCCACCAACCTTCTGTTTGATCGAAGTTTTCGATAACTCTTCCAAACATAGGATGACGTCGAGGTGAGCGTTTAAGTTTAAAGACACCAGCGAAGCTGTCAGGATGCCCCTCCAATGATCATCCGTCTTTTTCCCGCTGCACGGCACTTCCTTTTATTAGGGAGAATTTGATTAACAGTCTTAAATCCCAATGATCATACCCTCCCCTTCGGATTACGAACGCTGCTATTTCATATACCCAACCGCAAGGGGACTTGAGGGCGTTAGACTGAGCTTAAAACAGATCCCGATCGGAGTCCGGGTGACTAAAGTGACGCTTTTTAAAAGATATTGTTCGGGGATTGAACAAGAACGGAAATTATCCGAAAAGTATGTTGTAGATGTAACCCAGAATACTTTATATTTGGAGTCTCAAATTTGAAGTAATTCTTTTTCAAATCATATGCCTGAGTGGCGGAATTGGTAGACGCGCCGGATTCAAAATCCGGTTGGGTTAAACCAGTGGGGGTTCGAGTCCCCCCTCAGGTACTCCCTTCTCTCCCTGCTGCCTGCTTATCACTTCACAGGTCAATTCAGAATAGCTTCCCTGACCATTTCAACCAAAAGCTCTGATTTGAACGGTTTTTCAATGAAGCTTTTCGCACCCATTTTTTGGGCTTTTTTCAAAATAGAAGAATCACCATTCGAGGAAATGAAGAAAAAAGGTATATCTTTGCAACAGGATTTCTTTTGAATTTCTGACAATAGCTCAAACCCATCCATCATGGGCATTTCTATATCAGAAATTATTAATGTCGGATTTTCATCATCGAGTTTTTTGATCAGATCATATCCGTTCGAAAAAGCCTTGACACAGAAACCCTCTTTAATAAGTATCTTTTCCAGGATTATAACCTGTATCCTTGAATCATCAATGATATATACGGGGGATTGTTCCTTCATGAAATAAAATCCTGGAGAATATTGCTTAAAATTATTGCCTTTAATTTAACAACCAGTTTTATGCTTTTTGGTTAGGTTTTTCTAATTAAGACAATTCTAATAAAAGTTCATTAAATACCTGTTTTTAATCAATTTATAGAAACTTTTATTAGTTATTGGGGTTTACTTTTCATCACCACTGCCACAAACAGTGACACTTACAAAACAATTGAGAGGAACCAATGAGTTCAGTCCGTATAACTTTAATTCTAAGAGGCATAATTGCATTCTGGGCCCTGCTGGGAATTACCAATTTGCTCTTTGCCCAGGAAATACCAATTACAACGAGTGATGGAGATGCACAATCGTTATTTGTGCAGGGAAGGGATCTCTTTGACAATCTGAGATATGATGAGGCACAGAAACTTTTCGACCAAGCCCTACAAAAAGATCCGGACTTTGCTATGGCAAATGTCTACCGGGCCCTGGCTGCAACATCCGACGCTGATTTTGCTAAATACCTGGATAAAGCCGTAAGCCGGAAAAGCCAGGTTTCTGATGGAGAGCGCTTAATTATTGAATCCCTTAAGGCCAGCTCTGAAAACGATCAAATGAAATCGATAAACTTACTGCGGGAAGCTATAGAATCTTATCCGCAGGACAAGCGCCTGCATCATCTCCTTGGGATTTCGTACCAGGGAGCCCGGATGACGGATGAAGCAAAAGATCAATATACTATGGCCATAAATATCGACCCCAACTATGCCCCTGCTTACAATAACCTGGGCTACCTGTTCCGGCAGGAAGGCAATTTTGAGGAGGCAGAGAACGCTTTCCAAAATTACATTCGTGTTCTCCCTGATGAAGCAAATCCGCACGACTCCATAGGGGATCTTTACACAAAAATGGGAAAATATGATATGGCTATAGAACATTATCAAAAAGCTGTTTCCCTGAATCCTAAGTTCTTTTTCTCACAGCAAAAGATTGGAGATAACTTGGTATTCAAAGGTAAATTTGCCGAAGGTCGGGCGGCTTATAATAAAGCCCTGGCCATGGCTCCGGATGTGGCGAATAAAATCGTAGTACAACAGGGTCTGGCGAATACGTGGCTCTTTGAAAATAATCCTGACCGGGCCATCGAGGATAACAAGCTTGCCATAAAATGGGCCGAAGAAAATTCGTTACCTGAAAATGCCGCTACCATTTATCAAATGCAGGCATTGATCAATTTGGAAAACGGACGACTGCAAGAAGCCAAAGCCAATCTCGAAGCCTGTGATACTATTGTATCTTCCCAGAACTTAACGGAAAACAGGAAGCATAGGCTTTCGCTGTTGTCGTTAAGGAATAATGCTCTTCTTGCTGCAAAAAGTGGGAACTTTGACCAAGCCATGGATTTCGCTGATCAATTAGGCAAAAAAGTCGAAGAAGCCGGGAATCCCAATGAGATTAAAATGGCCAATGCTGTTTCGGGCATCATATACTATGAAAAAGGCGATTACCCAAATGCCATAGCAAAACTCAATGAAAGTGATGTCAACAGCCCCCATGCACAATTTTATTTGGCTGAAAGCTACCAAAAGGCAGGCCAGGCCGAAGAAGCACAGGCCATCTATAAAAAAGTGGCCCAATGGAACGAGAATAACCTGGAATATGCCTTGGTTAGAACCAAAGCAATGACAGCTGCCAGAACGAAGCTGGCTTCTGAAGAAGAACAATAAATAAATGCCATATAAAATATTCCTTCAGTAATATGCGAAAGAGAGCCCGGCAAGCCGGGCTCTCTTATTTTTATTCTCAGCACCTCTTTTTCCCGAAAATTAGCATATATCAAACTAAACGATTGTTTTATTCCTTCTAATTTTGCATTATTGCTTCAAAATACTCCCCAATTTGCATCTACAAAATATGGCGTTGGATATCCCTGCAAAGGCAAAAAAAATATTAATCGTTGAAGACGATAATATTCAACAGATTATCCTGGAACAACTCATCACCAAGCTAGGACATACCGTCATTGGATCTAGTTCTGAGGGAGCCAAGGCCATTGAATCGGCCCTTAGGATTGGTGCCGTTGATCTGATTCTGATGGATATTAACCTGGCCGATGATATTGATGGTATTGAAGCAGCCAAAGAGATCAGCAAACACAGAGAGGTAAAACTGATCTATATCACTTCTTCTGAAGATCCGGAAAAACTACGACGCGCAAAAGAAACAAACCATATTGCATTTTTGACTAAGCCTCTTTCTCGCGAAATGCTTGAAGAAGCATTTTTAAAAGCTTTTCCTGCTGAATGATATTTTTCCTGATCTTTATTACAAAATTTTAATCCGAACCCCTGTTTATTAATAGTTTTTAATTAGGGGCTTTCTCATTTATTGGCGAAAATATACACACACATAAAAGTAACTAACTATTCTGTGTCATGAATGTGTCAGAAGCCTTTTTAGTAAATACCAAAAATTTTGAATCCATTATTGATGCGTTGGTCGATTATGATGCAGACGAACCGGTAATAAATTCATCTTTACTGGAGATCCTGGGATATTCCGATCCCAACGACTTACTCGTCGTTCGCCTGCTCAAGGATTTCAATATTATTGATAATAATGGAGAACCGAGTACGTATTTTGAAGAGTTTCAAAATCCGAAAACTACAAAACGAGCCTTAGCCAAAGGGCTGCTTGATGCCTATGAGCAACTTTTCGAGAAAAATCCCAAGATTCACCAAGCTTCTCCCGATGATATCAAGGGGGCCTTTGAAGAATTGTTCGACGGCAAAAAAACGGACCTTATCATCAAATATATCTCGGGTACGTTTCAAAAAGTGGTTCAATATACCGGGGTTAAGAACATCGATGCGGTTCTAAACGAGGAAAATCAGTCGGTTGAATCAGCAGTAGTTTCGGAAACAAGCGTAAACGGGGCTATCAATGAAAATAACCAGAGCAAAAAACTTATTCGCGAAAGTTTAAGTGACAAAAACATTGATGATCTTGTAAATGAATTTGACGCTAAAAAAAATTCGGAATTTTCCGCTCCCAAAAAAGATGATGAATTAGATCTTACTATTAATGAATATGTGAAGGATGAGACTAAAGAAAATGATGACGACCCTTTTGGCCTCGGAGATCAGGATGCGCCATCTGTCGAACAGTCAAAGGAGGAGAAAACAATAGATACAGATCCTATTGACCTCGATGCCTCGTTGTCATCCCTAACAAACCAACCAGCTGAACCTATGGAAACTTTAGCCACCGAGAAGAATTTTGTACAGAAAGCCTTAATCCGAAAATCGGATTTACTCCACAAAATGCATCGATGGGATGATTTACTGCCCACTTTGGAGGAAATAATTAAACGTTACGATGATGAACACGAATTTCCGAATTTGCGAGAAGCTGTCTCCCGTTCTATCATCCGCAGGGCGGTAACATTATTAAAGTTAAACCGTTCTGAGGAGGCACTCCCTGCGCTTAATACTGTCATCGATCGCTTTAAAGAGTCGGAAATCAAGGAATATTATGATCAGGCATCCAAAGCGATGCTACATAAGGCACAAATTCTTGAGATGAACGAAGGTTCGGATCTGCTTCCCTTATACAATACGATTATCGATCGTCTGGATTCCGACTCTGAGATCCTGATCAAAGAGAAACTGGACCGGATTCATCTTAAACGATTCGACCTGATTATTAAGAAAGGAACACAGAATGATATACTGGAAGCCAGTGAAGGGCTTATCAATCGATTTAAAGGTCGGGAAGAACATCGCGAATATTTACAATTGGCTATGATGAAACGTGCCGAAATATTAGACGAGCTGGGCAGGGATGAGGATGCGCTCAAAGCCTATGACGAATTTTTAGCCGCTTTCGGAGATTGATTAAGCCGTAAAGCCAGAAATATGTCAGTTTCCAAAAGGCAGCCGCGAAAACGGCTGCCTTTTCTTTTAGAAATTTTTAAGCGCCTCTAACAAATGTTTATAATTTTTACTCATTTTTAGCGAGGTTCCATTTTCAAGCTCCACAATGTAGTTGCCATATACATGGTCTTTTATTTTAACCACATAATCCAAATTCACTATTAATGATCTTGAAATCCGGTAAAAATGTTCGGCATCCAGCTGATCTTCGAATCCGGATAGGGTATACCGTATCATAAATTTTTTGTCACGAGTCATAATTCGGGAATAATTACCATCCGACTCTATCCAGGTAATATCCTTTGTTCTGATAAGGTGATATTCGCCCGATTGCTTAATGATAAAGCGTTTTAAATTATTGGGTTCCTTAAATTCAGGAATCAAGCTGCCGATGTGATCGCTTAATTCTTCATTAATTTTGTTGTTGATCCTCTTTTTTATTCTATCCAGGCTTTTCTCTAGCCTTTCTGTATCGTAAGGTTTTTGGATATAGTCCAGCGCTTCGATTTCAAATGCCTGGGCGGCATAATCTCTTTGAGACGAGGTAAATATCACAAGTGGAGAGCGGTCAGCTTTTATGTTCTCAACGATTTCAAAACCACTGAAATCCGGCATTTCGATTTCCAGAAAAATGAGCTCCGGCTTTAGTGAGTTGATTGCACTTATCGCATCAAGGCCATTATCACACTCGGCGATAATCTCAATGTCTTTCCTATCGCTTAGCATCTTAGCCAAATGTTTCCGGGCCGATGCATCTATATCTGCTATCACGGTCTTATAAGCGGGCATCTTCTGTACCTCGTCGTTTTAATAGTACAGATTTATTTATCATACTTATTTTCCTGAGAAAAGTTACAAGCATCATCACAAGAAACTATTTATTATAGTATTAAATATAAATTTATTTAAAACAAATACTTACCTATAATCAATAGAGGAAAATAATCGAAGATAAGGGTAGGCGGAAAACTGAAACCTGTGTAAAAAATAGCCCGACATCCTCTTTTCATTTACGAGGTTATCTATGCTTAGAAGATTAAACTCGAAAGGGCATGAAAAGTTATAAGCCGGGCTATCACATTATGAATGTTAAGGAACTGTAAAATACCAGAGCTTAGGACCGAGAGAAATGGATTTGTGATCAACTGCTTTAATAGTGTGATCATTCTTTAGCGTGGGAACTAAAAAAGGGGAGGCCGTTAAGCCCCTCCCCTTTTGTTATTTAGTAAATTAAGAATTATTTCCTAGCCACCATTTACTTCGGTTTTAGCAAACAAACCCGGCTGAGGACTTGGAATATTTTCATTGGCATCCAATTCGCTTTGGGGGTATCGGAATCGCTGAGGAATAGTGCTGGCTCCGGATCGTGGGTTCAACAGCGGACTCAGAGAGTCATACCCTACTCTTCGGACAAAGTTAAAAACTTCAATTTGCCCCATTAAACTAAGATATTCCTCGTCGTAAACCTCTTGTAAGACAGTGGTGCTTGCATAGGCCCCTCCCCCTTGAAAATCTGCTGGCACAAGAGCATCATAGGTACCGCCGAAACGACTCTGGTTATAACTTCGAACATTATTCAAAGCTTCCAGGGCCCCGGGCTCGTCACCATTCCTGGCTAATATCTCAGCCCTGATTAACTCATTTTCGGCATAAGTTACCAAAGGAAATGGAGCACTGGCTCCAAAGAATCCACCGTCTGACAAGTTTACATCAGGCGTGGCCTCGTCAGTGAAGAAAAACAGGAATCGTCCCGATCCTTCATCCGTCTTGGCATTCTCACGCGTACCGCCCGGTCTCATCATTGCTACCGCAACTGAGCTAGATGCATTAATATCTCCCGGTCGATCTACGTTGATTTCAGAATGCAGCAAGTTCATGTCGAACTGCCAGTTTCCGCCGTGCAACGCTACCAGATCTCCCACCGCCCAACCGGTATTAGAATCGATTGTAGGATCGTCAATTCCCTGGTTGGCATCGGCAAGTGCACCGGTCAAATCACCGGTGTGTAATTTATAGCGTGCACGCAGTGTATAAGCGGCCTTTAGCCATCGCTCGATGTCTCCTCCGTACGAAAAGATGTCCCAGCCATTTGGTAAATCACTTTGCCCGCTGCCAAGCGTTTGTATCGCTTCATCAAGCAAACCGATAACAGCTGAATAGACCTGCATCTGGTCGTCGTAAACAGGATTCTCTACCTCGTCATTAGCAGCTTCAGTGTAGGGAACATCCCCCCATAAAGCGGTAATCTGGCCGGACAGCATTGCCCTGTTAATTTTTATGACGGCATCGATATTCTCCTGTCCGTCCAACAGCCTTTCTTGAGCCAATTTGAGATTGGTAAAAGCCCGGCTAAACGCAAGACGCCACATATCATCGAAATCAGTAGCCGCAATGCTATAGCCAAAGTACTGGCTTGGCTGCCGGGCAACGCCTGTCAAATGCTGTGTAAACAGGTTGCTGATCCAATCCGCATCGCCCTCGTAAATCATAAGGGAAGCTACCTGGCCCGCAACAAACACTTTCTGGGCAGGCGCATCGGTGGGATTATTAGGATCTTCATCAATTCCACTGACAATCTCCTCGTTAACATCACATGCCGACAGTAACACCAGCATCAAAGCAAGGAGACTCGTCATTCCTCTTTTAAAAATATGATTATACATAATATTCACCTTACTCTCTTTATCAATAGTTAACGCGGAGTGTAAATATCCACGACCTTGTACTTGGGTTATTGAAATAATCCAGTCCAAAGCCATTTCCATCCTGACCGGTCAGGTTCGTTGCAGGATCAACGCCGGTATAGTCGGTCCACAAGATCAGGTTGCGTCCCGTTACGCCAACATCGATCGAAGCCAGGCCGGTGAAATCACGGAATCCCCTACTTTCGAAGGTGTAGAACAGCGAAACTTCGCGCAGACGAACGTATCCTCCATCTTCAACAAATGGTTCATCCGGACCGGTAAAGGAACTTAATGGCCCGGCCCAAAAAGCGGTTTCATCGACGGCCACGGGCCCGTTTCCGAAATCGTTGATATACCCCCGGAAGGTATAATCTCCATTGGCGTCCGGTGTAACACCTATTGCATTAAGATATTCTGCAAAGGTTGCGGTTTGTCCCAGACCCAATACGTCGTAAGCACCGCCGTAATTATAAATCTGGGAAGCTTCTTCCTGGCTAATGGTCGTAGTCCAATTCTGGTCGCCGTGCGTGCCGAAGAAATAGAGCGCTCCCCGGGTTCCGTTATGCACATCCCCCCCCTGCTTGATATCAACAAGCACATTAAGGCTCAGGTTTTTGAACCGGAAAGTATTGGATATTCCGGCACGCCAGTCGGGAGTAGGATCACCTATTACACCTTGCGAAAACTGGTCTGTGACAGGGAAACCATACTGGTCGACCGTGATAGGTGACCCGCGGCTGATAATCGGGTTACCGCTATCGTCGGTCCTCACATTATTTGAAATGATATCTCCCTGTGTATTCACCACTACCGGTGCACCGTCGGTTGACTCATACCGCAACCACCTGGTGCCCCATATAACACCCAGCGGTTCCCCTTCTACAGCCTGTGAACTAAAGCTGGTAAATCCGCTCAACAATACGTTACTCACACCGGCCAAATCAGTTACTTCATTTTTATTTTTGGACCAGTTTAAGGTTGTCACCCAGCTGAAATCTCTCAGGCGCAGCCATTCGGCACTTAGTTCAACCTCGTAACCGTTGTTTTTTATTTCTGCCGCATTGGCGAATTTTGAAGTGAACCCGGAGGAAGCAGGTACGGTTACATTAAGAATGGCATCCGTAGTCTTTTTCCAATACCTGGAAAAACTCAGGCCAATCCTATCGTCCAGGAACCTCAGATCGGTACCGACTTCAATTTCCTGTACTTGTTCGGGTTTCAAGGCCGGATTACCGGCTACCTGGTTTCTACGGAATCCACCGCCATAGTTATTGGCATCGAGCGAAGCTCCCCATCCATTTGAAAAGTTATTTCCACCGGATGCGTTAAGGTATGTCGTGGATGTCAGATACGGCCCCGGTTGGATACCGGCCTCCCCGTACGACGCACGGATCTTGCCGAAGCTTAATATATCATCACCATTAAACCAGTCTGCACTAGTAAATTGCCAGGCCAGGTTAGCGGATGGATAAAAGAACGTTTTATCCGATTCCGGGCCGAAGGTTGAAGCACTTTCCATCCTTCCTGTAGCTTTTAAAAATAGCTGATCGAAAAGATTCGCGGAAAGTTCGCTATATAATGCCGAGGTGCGTTCCAGCGATTTGAATTTAAAGGGAGAAACACTTGCTGCATTATCAGGCTGCGGGGGAGCATCAGGAAGAATAAAGCTGCGGGAGATGGTTCCCAGTTGCTGTTGGTCTCGCTGGTTAAAGTTCCATCCCAGCAATGCAGAACCCGAAAAATCATTCGAGAACTGGTGTGAGGCACGTACGATCAGATCAGAGTTGATCTGTGTTTCCTGAATATTATGCTCGGTCAGCTGCCCACCAGGAGCAGTGGCACTGCGGGCATCAAGATATTCCTGTCTTCGGTCGGTATAATTGTCGAGCCCCAAACGATGGGTTATGCTCAACCAGTTATAAGGATTATAGGAAAGCTCCGTATTCCCAAAAACCCGGTTCACATTCGAAGTATTGGTGTTATACTTAGTAGTAAAGTATGGGTTATCATAGAAGGATGTAACACCGGGGTTACCCGTGGGATTACGGTAACTGCGCTGCCGATCCGGAAAAATATTACCACTGGGATCCACATAATCAATCAACGCAGGCTGGTTATCAAAGTTGGGAGGCGTACGCAACGCACCCAAATATAAGCCTGAGGTATTGGATCCTTTTTGAATACGATCGGAATTAGACTGCGAATAGTTCAGGTTGACGCTTGCATTGAGCTTTTCACTAAAGCCATGCTGTACGCTGGCCCTAACCGATGTACGATTATATTCACTATTATTCTGAATAATCCCCTCAGAGGTTAGATTTGAAACACTGAGCAAAAACGTAGTATTCAAATCCCCGCCACTGACACTTAAATTATTATCCAGGGAATAACCATCCTTGATTACGTCCCTGGCATGGTTATAAACCGGGGTGCTGGCATCCAGGAGAGGCCCCCAGGTTAATTGCCGAGACGTACCTGAATTTCCGTTAATGGGATCCGATGGCGCAAAGCCCAGGAAGCCCTGTCCATATTGGGTTTGAAGATTCGGAGTCTCATTAATTTGATTAAGGGAGGATTGCGAATTGAATGTAATATTCAATTTATTGCTACTCGAGGGAACGCCTTTTTTGGTCTTGATAATGACGACCCCGTTAGCAGCCCTTGAGCCCCACAACGCAGCCGCAGAGGGCCCTTTGAGAACCTCCACCGATGCAATGTCGTTCGGATTCAAATCCTGGATGCGGGATTGCTCCACAGTACCGTCTACGTTATTGGATCCGCCAAAAACAGTCGTACCCACCCCATCGACAGCACTTTCAATAGTAGAGTTATAAACCGGTACGCCATCTACAACGAATAACGGTTGTGTATTACCCAGCACGGTATTGAATCCCCGAATATTAATTCGAGAACCGGCACCGGGATCGCCGCTCGTGGAAACGATAGAGACTCCGGCTGCTTTGGCAGACAGTCCGGCTAGAAGGTCGTTCTCCCCGGACTGGGAAATTTCCCTGCCTCTTACGCTTGAACTGGAAGTCCCCTGTTCGTCCCGGTTAGCTTCAAATCCCAAGGCCGTGACATATATTTCCTGGAGACCCAATAAGTCGGATTCTAATGCAATATCCAGGGTAACGTCAGAAGTTCCAATATCTACTGTTTCGGTTTTCTTTTTATAACCGATAAAAGATACTTCTAGTGTATAAGTGCCGGCAGGAATATTTGTGATAGTATACCTGCCATCTGCATCAGTAGAAGCCCCTTTTAGGATTTCTTTTAGCACCACGTTTGCCCCGGGAAGAGCTTCCCCGCTGGTAGCATCGGTCACCCTCCCGGACAACGAAGCAGTTTGAGCATATACTCCCGCATTAAGGAGTAACGTCAAACACAATGCAATAAAAGTACGTATCAATTTATCCATTGAATTCTCCATTTTCTTTGGTATTACGGATAGAAGAGATCATCTTTTCTCTCTCTTTTTTTACATCACTGTTAGAAGTGCAGCAACATAACTTCACACTTCATTTTTATATAAATTCTTCAGTGGAGAAAGTTATTTGGGATAAACCAATAATTTTCAGTTACTAACCATCCCTTTAGTGTGGTAAAATTGACTGGCAAAAATTACCCCAAGCGATAATTCAACCCAAAACGTTGGGAATGGCACCCAGCAAATCTTAATAACCTTCCTATGGACATTAAAAAACTGCGTTCTGAAACTCCCGGCACTGAACATGTCACCCATTTTAATAATGCCGGGGCTTCCCTACTCCCCCTGAAAGTTTACAATGTGGTTCTCGGGTATATGAAAGAAGAACTGAACTACGGGGGATATGAGACAGCACGCCGGCATGATCGGGATTTGAAAAAGATTTATGATTCAATTGCTGATTTTATCCACGCAGCTCCCAATGAGATTGCTATACTTGAAAATGCTACAGCTGCCTGGAATATGGTATTTTTTTCTATCGAATTTGAGAAATACGACCGTATTTTAACCTCGGTATCCGAATATGCCAGTAATTATATTTCCTACCTGCAGCTCCGGCGGAAGGTGGATATCTCAATAGAGATCATTCCGAATGATGAACATGGTCAAACCTCCGTCACGGAACTTAAAAAGATGATGGATAAACGGGTTAAACTGGTCAGTATCACTCATATTCCAACCAATAGTTCGCTTGTTAACCCCGTAGAAGACATTGGGAAAATTGTAAAACAGCATGAGTGTCTTTATTTGGTGGACGCATGTCAATCAGTTGGACAATATCCGGTAGATGTAAATAAAATTAATTGTGATATGCTTTCTGCAACCGGTAGAAAATATCTCCGAGGCCCGCGCGGCACGGGATTCCTTTATGTCAGGGATAAAACTCTATCCAAACTAGATCCTCCCTTCCTGGATCTGCATGCCGCAGAATGGATTGACAGTGAACATTTTGAAATCCGTGAAAACAATGCCCGGCGTTTTGAGAACTGGGAATCCAATAAGGCTAATATATTGGGATTGAAGACAGCTGTGGAGTATGCCGCCGATATTGGTATTGCGAATATTTGGAAGAGAGTTCAAAAGCTGGCGGAAAAATTACGTTCGCAATTAGCTATGATACCGGAAATTACTATACATGATATCGGAAAAGTTAAGGGAGGCATCGTAACCTTCACCGTTGATACCAAAAGTCCTGTTGAGATACGAGAAAAACTATACCAACATCATATCAACGTTAATACCTCCTCCAAAAGCAGCACGCTTATTGACATGCAACAACGAGAGCTGGATGAAGTAGTAAGGGCTTCGGTACACTACTTCAATACCGAAAAAGAGATCAAACGGATGGTTACGGTACTTGAATCTATAATTTAAGTTATGCCACGCTCCATCAACTTCTTTTTAAAGTTGGGGCCGGAGTTAAATCTTAATGTCCAAAGGCCTATGCAGACTTGGAGGCGGGCAGCAACTCATCCTTATATTGAAGCTCGTAAAGTTTACGATAGATGCCATCCTCTCTTTCGAGCAGCTGTTGGTGAGTACCGGTTTCACGTATCACCCCCTTGTGCATAACCAGTATCTTGTCGGCCCCCTGTATAGTTGATAAGCGATGAGCAATCACAATTGAGGTCCTCCCCTGCATAAGCTTGTCACAAGCTTTGTTTACAATATCCTCCGTCTCCGAATCGACACTTGATGTGGCTTCATCGAGAATTAAAATATTTGGATCATAGACCATTGCCCTGATGAAACAGATAAGCTGTCGCTGCCCCATCGAAATGGATTTTCCTCTTTCGCTTAACTCAAATTCAAACTGTCCGGGAAGCTTGTTGATAAAGCGATCAGCTTCAATACTTTTCGCAGTCCTCTTGACCTCATCTTCAGAAATTGCGGGATTTCCAAGCGTTATGTTTTCCATTATTGTACCCGAAAATAATGCATTGTCCTGTAGAACCAGAGCAAAATTGGATCTCAAATCTTCCAATTTCAAGTTCCGGATATCATGGCCGTCTAATGTAATGGCTCCCTTTTGAATATCATAGAAACGCATTAATAAATTAATAATAGTCGATTTTCCGGCGCCGGTTGCGCCAACAATGGCGATGGTTTGTCCCGACTTTACGTCGAAGGAAACATCTTTTAAAACCGTTTCCTCATCATTATATCCAAACCATACATTTTTAAACTGGATACTTCCCTGAGGGTTTTCAATCGATTCGGGTTCTTCGGGAGTGGTGATTTTATTCTCGGTATCTAAGATATTAAAGATACGCTCTGATGACGCCAAGGCAGACTGTAACGTATTGAATTTCTCCGATAGTCCCTGTATCGGCTGGAAAAAATTCCTGACATATTGAACGAAGGCCACAAGTATTCCGAAAGTCACCTGTCCCATTAAGGCTCGTCCCCCGCCATACCAGATAACTAAAGCCATTGCCAAACTGGCTATAATTTCAACCAAAGGCCAAAAAATAGCATAGTAGAATATGGTTTGTATGTAGGCCTCGCGATGTCCTCCATTTATGTATTTGAACTTATTTCGCTCTTGTTCCTCCTTATTGAACAATTGTACAATAGACATCCCGTTAATGTGTTCCTGTACAAAAGAATTGAGCCTGGCAATCTGGTCCCGAACTTTTAAAAAGGATTGCCTCATTTTAGCTTTGAAGATGAAGGTAGCATAAAAAAGCACGGGTAAGACAGAAATTGCAACCACCGAAAGTTCCCAGCTCATGCTGAACATGAAATAGAGGATAAAAAACAACCGGAACATATCCCCAATTATATTCACGACCCCATCGCTCAATAAATCGCTGAGAGCTTCAATATCGCTGGTAGTCCGGGTAATCAGGCGGCCAATGGGATTTTTATCGAAAAACTGAACATGCAGCGACTGGATCTTTTTGAAGACCGCATTTCGCATATTATTAAGTGTACCCTGACCAAACCAGCGGGTCAAATAGGTGTTAATTACGAGTAAAATAAATTCCCCAACCAAGGCTCCCACAAGTAAAACAATGATCCAAAGCAATCCATCAAAATCCCTGTTACGGATATATTCATCGATGGCAAGCTGTGTCAGTTTGGGACGTACTGTACCCAAGAAGGATGCACTAAGCGTCAGGACAACCCCCAATATCACATACCACCTGTAGGGCTTGATAAATTGGTATAGCCGCCTAAGTAAATCTGAATCTACAGTCTTATCCTTGGTTGTGCTACTCACACTTTATTTGTTTTAAAATCGATCAAAATCATCAAATGGCGTACGCGGCGTAATCTGTTTAGGCTTTCGCTGACTACCTCCATTGTTATTGTCTTTATCGCTTCTACGACGCCCCTTGCTACGCGAGCTACTACTGCTACTGCTCTTACTGTACTTCTTCCTCGTTTTCTTGCCAGAGTAGTTCTTTCGCTTTCGAAAACGCTTTTTCTTTCCACCCCTGCTACGGGATCTCTTGTTTTTGTCGCCATCCCCACCGTTTCCTTTACTCTGACTAATTTCTTTAAGGTAAACCTTAGGTTGAATTATACCTTTTTCATGAGCAGGATCGGTAAAGATAGGACGCAGTTCGGTTGCTACCCATGTCGGGAAGAAATCGTCACGTGCTTCACGCAGTAATACATATTCGTTTGTGTAACGGGCCGAGAAATGGGTAATTACCAACAATTTTGTTTTTGCTTCGTTGGCAACACGTGCAGCATCCTTAGCGGTGGAATGTCCCGTCTCTTCGGCCTTGTCAGAAAGGCTTTGACTGAAGGTTGCCTCATGAAATAACACATTGGTATTCTTACCCAGCTTAACAGAGTTGGGGCAATATTTTGTGTCCGTGATATAGGCAAAACTGTCACCGGGCCGCGGGTGACCAACGATATCCACGGATTTAACGACGGTTCCGTCATCCAATTCAACATCATTGCCGTCTTTAAGCTCCTTATATTGCCAATCTTCGCTTATACCCATCTCCTGTGCCTTTTCGGCATCAACTTTACCCGGCTTGTCCTTTTCCTGGAAGCGATACCCTACACAGAATTTTGTGTGGTTTAATGCACGGGCTTCTACATAGTAATCATCTGCATCGACGACCCTGTCGCCTTCAAAATCTTCGTCCAACTCCACAAAATCAATTTCATAGTTGAGATCGATATTGGCGAAATTGAAATTCCACTCAATAAAATCCTTAATCCCCTTTGGACCCACTATTGTCAGAGTTCGATCTCTGCGCTGAAGTTGCAAAGTAGATAAGAGGCCTATAAGACCGGAATAATGGTCTGTGTCAAAATGTGAGATAAAAATGCAGTCAATTTGTGAGCGTTTAAGACCGCCCTGAAGCATTCTCATTTGTGCATTTTCACCACAATCGAATAAAAAGACACTTCCTTCTCTCCAAACTGCTACTGATGAAAGGTGGCGTGTAGCCGTGGGAGTTGCTGAAGCAACTCCTAATGGTACGATAATCATTTTTCTGTACTCCTTTGTTTTTTTGGATTAGATTGCGATCAAACAATCAATCGTGTTCATGAATTGAATATTACTATTCGGTTTAGATTTCAGCCAGTTCTTGTTCAATCAGTTGTTTGTTATACATGACTGAATAACGGCCTTCGTTATCGATTAACTCCTTATGCGTTCCTTGTTCTACAACAGTACCGTTTTCGATAAAATAAATAATGTCAGCATCCTTGATTGTTGATATACGATGACTGATCATTAAGGTTGTCCTTCCTTTAAGTTCATTTCTAAGATGTTGTAGAATAGCTTCTTCAGTCTTAGTATCGACTGCACTCAAGGAATCATCTAATATAACAATTTTAGGATCCCGAATCAGTGCTCTCGCAATGGCCGTCCTTTGTTTTTGGCCACCCGATAAAGTTATTCCCCGTTCTCCTAACATTGTCTCAAATTTTTTCTCAAAATCCAAAATATTATCTTTTACCTGGGCTTTTTCCGCAGCAGTTTCTATTTGCTGTTGTGTAGCTCCCCGGGTTCCAAAAGCGATATTTTCGGCGATGGTATCAGAAAATAAAAAAGTATCCTGCGGTACCAAGCCAATATTCTTACGTAACACTCGAAGTGGAATAGTTTTAATATTTTTCCCATCAATTAATATTTCTCCTTCAGTTGTATCAAACAACCGTGGAATTAGTTCCACGAGTGTTGTCTTGCCACTTCCGGTCCTCCCTACTATAGCTGCATTTTGTCCGGCCTCGACCTTCAGATTGAGATCATGCAAGGCATATTCTTGGGCCCCGGGATATTTAAAGGAAACTGCCCGAAACTCAATACTGCCCTGTATAGTCTCAATATCCTCGTCTGTGTGGGATTTATCGGCTATTCCTATCTCTTCAGTCAAAACTTCATCAATACGTTTCCAAGAAGCCATGGATTGTTGAAACCGGTTTACGGTATATCCCAGGGAAGCTACCGGCCAGGTGAGGTAAGCTACATAAACGATATATTCCAAAATATTCCCGACGGTGAGTTGCCCCTCAATGACGAGCTGGCCGGCTTTCCAGACAACAATAACTACCGATAAGCCAATTAATAAATTCAGTGTCGGATGAAAAAGGGATTCCACCATATCTAATCGAAGTTTTTTCTTGCGGTAGGATTCGCTTTCCTGCTCAAACCGATGCTGCTCATAGTTTTCTCGGTTATACGCCTTTATCAAACGTATGCTGGAAAATGATTCCTGTGCACGGCCGGCTATCGTAGAATACTGTTCCTGAATAATACGAGAATAGTCATTGATATAGCCGCTTACCCAGTAAGCAAAAGCAGAGAGAAACGGCAGCGGCAGCAATGCCCACATAGTCAATTTGGGACTTACAATGATCATCATCGTAATTATAAAACCCGCCCTGGTGAGGGTGTTAATAGTATACATATACACAGGCCCGAAATAATCCCTCACTTTGGATATGTCCTCAGTAGCGCGAACATATATCTCTCCGGATTTGTACTGGCTGTAAAAACGCTGAGGAAGTTTCAATAATTTATCAAATACATCATTGCGCAGATCAAACTCTATCTTTCGAGATGCAACGATGAGCGTCTGTCGTGTAGCAAAAAGCAAAAGTCCCGAAATAACCACTGCTCCTACAAGGAACAGTGCGTTTTTTGCCAGTGGCCAGCTGGCGTGGCTATTAAATAAAACACTGAATATACTGTCAAACTGATTGGACGTTTTAGGAATCTCAATTTGAGAAATTTCATCAACGGTCCGGCGCAGAAAAATAGGAATCCAAACAAGAAAAAAGTTGGAGGCTGTCAGAAATATTGAACCGAGGACAATGGTCGCAGTATATTTCTTAAAGTATTTATTTAACTTTCGCAGCGAACCCACGGCAGGTATTTTATTTGTATCTGATCTCTCTCAGATAATTATGCAGTTACAGTACTATATTTTTTAATCCAGTATTCGGCTAAATTGTAGCCGGATATATAAGCATTTTCAAGTGTATTGCCACCTAGGTAGTCTCCCACTAACGCAAGCGGGGCGTCTTCCATTTCCAATTCCATAAAATATTCATCAATCGGGTTTCGGGCCTTAAAATACTTCCAGCGATGCAGATAGGTCGATTTCGCCTGCAACACCCAAGGGCCGACAACATTTGAAGCCTCTTCCAACAAGCTTTCTTTAATTAATTCATCGTCAGCCTGTGCGTGTTTTTTAAAAAAATCGTGCGTAGAGCGGATCAAAATACCCGCATGTTCAGCATTTTCCTGTTTCGAGGATTCATTGCCAATCCAACCCAATGGACTGTTCTCACATTCAATCCCGGTCCATTCGGGTACTTCATGATCATATGTTGCTACCATGGAAAAACAACCGTCATAATGAACCTCATCAATATGGCGAATAATGCGCCGGGTTGCCGTCTTATTCTGGGCCGTTTGAATAACACCGTACGCTTCAACAGCGGGTGTGGCAATAATTACAGCATCACATTCGAAAACGCTGATATCCGTAAGGTTGATCATCCAGGAGCGTTTTTTTGACCGGTCCGGGCCAATGTAGGTCAAACCTCCGGCTTTCTCTTTGGACTTGACATCAACCCATCGGCTCAGTCCCTTAGCTATTGATTGCATGCCTTCGGTACTAACATAATGGTTCTCCGGGTAAGCATTCGGATCGACATCATAGAAACTTGTTCCATCATGCAAACTAAACTCTTCAGCCCATATCTTAGCGGATCCCTCCTCCAAAAGTGTATCTACAAATCCCTGGAAGGTGTTGGTGTTTACCTCAAAGTGAGAAATACCATAATCCAAATTTAGCCCATCCATATTTACCGTGGCAAGTCGCCCCCCGAGTGCACGGGATTTTTCAATAACTGTTACATCATGTCCGGCTTGAGCCAATCGTCTACCTGCTATAAGTCCCGAAATACTTGCGCCAATTATTCCTATAACCATTCAGAAAAACTAATTTTGTACCATTTTAAATTTTGAACCTGTAAAATCCGAAATATTCCGCCAAATTTCTAAGGATAATTTATAAAGCTCGTTAAAAGATACGAATTCGAGGGGTGACGGCTTCTTTTTCCAGCAATGCCGGCCAATAAGCTACAATATCACTGGCTTTGGGACGCCCGCCGGCAAATCCTGTAACCCCACTGGGCCCCGTCAATATCAATGGAGCCACTTCTTTTCCGAACCGATTTAAATCTTCCCTGCTCTTCCCGGAAAGTGAAACCCTCATCTGGATCTCATCATACTCTTTTCTCAGTAGCTCTTCCGTTATAGGTTGCTCATTACAACCGTTAACGCCGATATATTCAACCCGAAAATCGTTATACTCCAGCCCCAAAGCCCGGGCGCGCCCTTCCAGGATTTTACCGGCCTTTTGAGCTTTTTTCAAAGCCCCGGGCCAGGAATACACTAAGGTGGAAGAAAGTTTGTAGCCATCGTTGTAGCTGGCCGAGATTTTATAAGTATCCGTTTCAGGACGTCCTTCTATGCCGAAAACATGTACTTTATCTTTACCGGCAGGCTCAAGTTGGATGGAAGTAAAGTCGGCTATAACATCAGGCGTAATATACTCTTTGGGATCACCGATTTCATAGAGAAGCTGCTCTTTCACAGTTTGCTCGCTAACCAAACCGCCTGTACCTTCGTGCTTAGTGACATAAAAATCCCCGTCCGGACGGGCCTCAATGATGGGAAATCCAACATCAACAAAATCGTCCACCTTCTCCCAATCGGTAAAATTCCCCCCGGAGACCTGGGCACCGCATTCAATGATATGTCCGGCGATGGTACCGGCCGCCATCTTATTATAATCATCGAACGACCAGCCGAATTCATGTATCATCGGCGCTAAAGTCAACCCAGTATCAGTTACCCGCCCGGTCACGATGATATCCGCACCATTTTCCAACGCTTCAACTACGGGACGGCTTCCGAAATAAACATTGGCGCTAAGAAGGCGATCCTTAACTGTACTGATGGGCTCTCCCGAATCCATATTTTTCAATTCGTGGCCGTCATTGATTAAAGTGTCAATCTGGTTAAGAATATTGTCGCCATCAATAACTGCAACTTTAATATCCTTATACCCCTGCTTTTCAACGGCTTCCAAAATTTTGTCTTTACATGCTTCCGGATTTACTCCGCCTGCATTGGAAATTACCCTAATACCTTTTTCTACTATATCCGGCAGTATTTCGCTGATCACATCCACAAAATCACGGGCGTAGCCGTAATGCTCATTTCGCATTTTCTGCTTCTGCATAATCGACATGGTAACCTCTGCCAGATAATCCATCACCAGGTAGTCGATGGGGCCCTTTCTCACTTGGTCGATGGGAGCATTGGGCAGGTCGCCCCAAAACCCTTGTCCGGATGCAATCCTGATAGATTCTTTCACTATTTTTAAATATTGGTTGACTTATTTTTTTCAAGCGCTAAGATAAGATTTGGACGTACACTTTAAAAGTGAACTTACATTATTTATGATTATAAATACTATTCAACACCTTAGATACATCAAACCATAAGCTGAATAGTTGATATGAAACTATTATGAAATATAACGCCACCGTAGTAGGTTCCGGACCTAATGGTTTAGCAGCAGCTATTCACCTGGCTAGTAAGGGATGGTCTGTGAAAATCTTTGAACGCAACAAAACCATTGGCGGGGGCACCCGCACCCAGGAACTTACTCTGCCGGGATTTCATCATGATATATGTTCGGCTATTCATCCGCTGGCAAAAGCTTCCCCCTATTTGCGAACCTTGCCTCTGGAACAATATGGCGTTGAATGGATCTATCCCAAAATACCGGTAGCCCATCCGCTGGATAACCAACCTGCTGCCGCACTCTTTACCTCTCTGGATGAAACCGCAATCCAGCTTGAAAAAGACGGGCCTGTATATCGGAAAATTATAGAACCCTTTGTTCATCACTGGGAGGACCTCATCCCTCAAATTCTTGCCCCCTTTACCTTATTCCCCTCCCATCCCTTGCTAATGGCACGTTTCGGATTAGTGGCTTTACGTTCTGCCGAGACCTTGGCAGGTAAATTCAAAACTTCCCGTTCCCGGGCTCTTTTTGCCGGACTGGCAGCACACGGCATTTTACCTTTTGATCATACGGCTACTGCCGCCATTGGACTGGTTTTAGGAATTGCGGCTCATACTGTCGGCTGGCCCTTTCCCAAGGGCGGTTCTTACAACCTGACTAAATCTATGGCCGAGTATCTACGTTATCTGGGAGGTGACATTGAAACAAATGCTGAAATAACGAACCTCGATCAACTTTCCGAATCGGATATCATTTTATTTGATACTACGCCCCGACAGGTATTGCAAATAGCGGGAAAGAAGCTCCCCGCTTCATACAGGCAAAAAATAGAAACCTTCAAATACGGCCCCGGGGTTTTTAAGCTGGATTTCGCTTTGAGTGATCCCATCCCCTGGACAGATGAGGCGTGTCTCAAAGCAGGTACCGTGCATCTGGGAGGTACTTTCGATGAAATAGCATTGTCTGAATCTGATACAGCAAACGGTAAACACCCGGCCAAACCTTATGTCCTGGTTGCCCAACATTCTCTCTTTGATAGCAGTCGAGCCCCCGCTGGCAAGCATACTGCCTGGGCTTACTGCCATGTTCCCAATGGCTCTACAGAAGATATGACTGAGCCAATCATTCGTCAGATTGAACGTTTTGCCCCGGGATTCAGGGATTGCATCATAACTCAGCATGCCATGAATACTGAAATGATAGAAGCCTATAACCCGAATTACGTGGGGGGTGATATCAACGGCGGACGCCAGGATATTACACAATTATTTACCCGCCCGGCGGGACTTTTCGATCCGTATCACATTCCCGACACTAATATGTATATCTGTTCTTCTTCAACACCTCCCGGGGGAGGCGTTCACGGTATGTGCGGATATCATGCTACAGAATCAGCTATAAAAAATACCCGTACGGCTAAATGGATCTAACTTCGAAAAAACAAATTCTACCGCCCCCCGCCTACCGCAGTTTACAATACCCCGCATCAACTTCTCCCTTTCGCAGTTTATTCGCCCATAAATGGGCTAGACGGGCTGTCTGTGGCAACTTATACTTGGTCAATGCTCTCATTATCACTGAATATGCATCTCCAAATGATAGCTTGTGTCCCGGCGATACATAAATCGGTTTGACATTTGAGCGGCTCCGTAACACCATCCCAATCTTTTCGTCTCCATCTTTCAAATCAACATACGCTCCTTTTTCATCCGGAAGTTCATCCGCGGTGCCGATCAACACATTTTTAGCACAGCCAACGGTGGGATGATCCGCCTCAATTCCAAAATGCGTGGCAATGCCCATACGCCTGGGATGGGCGATACCATGTCCATCCAGTATGAGAACATCGGGTTTATCTTCAAGTTGCCGCCATGCATTCCATAAAACCGGCATTTCACGAAAAGCCAGCAGGCCTGGAATGTAAGGAAAATCCATCTTCTCGGTTACGAGGGAAAGGGAGAGCGGCTGCAAGGTAGATAGCTCCAGAACCACAATAGCAGCATGCATCGTGGTTGAACCCCGATTAAATGAAATATCCGCTCCTCCTACTAGCCCCGGAGCTTTATCTAAACTAACCAGTGATATTTCGGCACGTAATTCTTCCTGTACTTTTTTTGCAGTTGCCGGATCCATCCGTTTGTAATCATAAAGAGAATGCTTAACCATTTTCTATACAATTTTTTCAAAAAAGACTCAGTAAAATTATTATCTATGGTCATGAATATATAACCTGTTTAAATAAAAGAAATTTTAAGCTGAATTAAGACAACATGAACAACGACGACTTTCGTAAATATGCTCACGAACTTGTCGACTGGATGGCTGATTATTTTGAGGAGGTTGAAGAATACCCCGTAAAACCAAATGTACAACCGGGGGATATTTTGGTTAAACTGCCCGAAAAAGCTCCCTCAAAAGGAGAATCATTCAAAGCCATGTTTGACGATTTCAAAAACATCATCATGCCGGGAATGACGCACTGGGAAAGTCCCAATTTCATGGCTTATTTTCCCGCCAACAAAAGCTATCCCTCGGTTTTGGCTGAGATGCTTACGGCCACACTGGGTGCCCAATGCATGAGCTGGCTGACTTCTCCTGCGGCAACGGAACTCGAGGAACGTGTTATGGAATGGCTTAAGGACCTTATTGGACTGCCTTCCGATTTTACCGGTGTTATAGAAGACACCGCCTCTACATCCACCTTATGTGCCCTACTGATGGCCCGCGAAAGGATCACAGGTTTTGGAGTTAATCAAAATGGATTTCCGTCTAACCAAACCTTTACCGTTTACTGCTCTTCAGAAACACATTCTTCGATCGAAAAGGATGTAAAAATTGCCGGCTTCGGCCGGAAGAATCTGCGCAAGATACCGGTGGACAGTGACTTCGCTATGCGTCCGGCTGACCTGGAACAGGCCATCAGGGAGGATCTGAAGGATGGACACAAACCTACAGTAGTGGTAGCCACCCTGGGCACTACCGGCTCAACGGCAATCGATCCATTGGAAGAGATCGGAAAAATATGTGCAAAATATGAGATCTTTCTACACGTGGATGCTGCCTATGCCGGGACGGCTTTGCTTTTGAAAGAAATGCGATGGATGAATACCGGGATTGAATATGCTGATTCATTTGTCTTCAACCCCCATAAATGGATGTTTACAAATTTTGACTGTTCTGCATTTTATGTACGGGATGAAGAGCTGCTTGTTCGAACCTTCGAGATAATGCCCGAATACCTGAAGACTTCCGAAGACCAACGAGTCAAAAATTACCGCGATTGGGGAATACAACTTGGGCGCCGGTTCCGCGCGCTGAAACTGTGGTTCGTTCTGCGAAGCTTCGGGGTCGAAGGATTACGGGAAAAAATTCAATACCATATTTCACTCGGCCAAAACCTAAAAGAAAAAATTGAGAAGAACCGAGATTTCGAACTTTTGGCGCCTGTCCCTCTGAATACGCTTTGCTTTCGTTTTCATCCGTCTCATATTCATGACGAAACAAAACTAAACGACCTCAATGAGCGATTGCTAAACAATATCCAGGAAAGTGGCAGGCTGTTTCTGACCCATACCAAGCTGAACGACAAATACACGATCCGCATTGTAATTGGAAACACAAACATCGAAGAGCGTCACGTAGAGCAGGCTTGGAAGTTTATATGCAAAGAAGCCTCAAAGCTTATTGGTTAGTATCCCATATTATGACCGGGATTTGTTTTCTATTGTTCAGCTGTAAATATTGTCATAAATATCTATCAAAAATTAAAATGGATGTAATTTATGGATTTATCGGAATCGAGAGCACTAGTTACGGGAGGAAGTTCCGGAATAGGAAAAGCAACAGCAAAAGCTATTATTGATGCAGGCGGACAAGTTGTTATCGCCGCTCGCCATAAAGATCGATTGCAAAATACGGCCGACCAAATCGGTGCCATTCCTATTCAATGCGATGTAAGCAATGAGAGAGAGGTCATTGACCTCGTTGAACAAACCATAGAGGAATTAGACGAATATAATGTATTAATCAATAATGCGGGCTATGGTGAGTTTTCAAAACTTGTAAATCTGTCGGCGACTGATTTTGAAAAACAACTAAAGACCAACACCATCGGGGCGATGCTGGTCGCCCGGGAATCGGCTAAATACTTTATAAAGGAGGATTACGGAAATATTATTAATGTATCTTCCACGGCAGGCAAGCGAGGTTTTGAGGGCGGTACCGCTTATGTTGCCAGCAAATTTGCCTTGGGAGGCATGACAGAATGTTGGAGGTCGGAACTTCGGGGACATAATATCCGCGTTATGCAGATCAATCCCAGCGAGGTACAGACCGAATTTTCGGAAAATGCAGGCATGGGTTCTCGGCCGTTTAATGAGAGCAAGCTTATCGCTGATGACATCGCCCAGGCAATCTGCAGCATGTTATCGTTGGCTGATCGAGGCTTTATCCCGGAAACGAGTGTATGGGCAACGAATCCGCGATAGCATGCATGACGATAAGCTCCCTGACTTTACACCTGAGGATTTGCAGCAGGAACCGATCGAACGGGCTGAAACCATTCCATCCAGTTGGTACTACTCCGATGCCATGCTAGAGTTGGAAAAGGAGAAGCTTTTCTCATCATTCTGGCAGCTGGCTTGCCATGCGAACGAACTCTCAGAACCGGGGGATATGTACCCCTTGGAAGTAGCAGGTAATCCCTTGCTGCTGGTTTGCGATCGGGATCAAAAGGTGAATGCCTTTTTCAATGTGTGCAAACATCGAGGCGGTCCGGTGGCTGTCAAAAAGGGAACCACCTCTGTATTAAAATGCCAATATCACGGTTGGACCTATCTGCTCGACGGCTCGTTACGCGGCGTTCCCCAGTTCAACAAGGTTGATCTTTTTGACAAGAAGGATTTTGGGCTCGAACCTGTTGCACTACAACAATGGGAAGGACTCTTTTTTGTTTCCCTTAAAGACAACATTCCGCCCGTTCATCAGTTCTTGGGTCGCATTGCCGAACAAATAGTTCCTATTGACCTTTCAAATTTCTGTTTTGTTGAGACACAGTCCTATTTCATTAATTGCAACTGGAAGGTTTATGTCGACAACTTCCTGGAAGGTTATCATATCCCAATCGTTCACCCGGAACTGGCTAAACTGCTGGATTACCGGGCATATAAAACCGATACTTTTAATTGGTTTTCCTTACAGCATAGCCCTCTGCGGGAAGAAAATAATCCCTACGGTTCAACTGGCGGCAAAGCCTACTATTATTTTATCTTTCCCAATATCATGCTGAACATCCTGCCTAACCGGCTGCAAACCAATGTAATCAGGCCTATTTCTGCAGACAAAACGCAGGTATTATTTAATTACTACTACCTGGATCCTGATTCTGAAAAAATGCAGAAAATTATCAGTCAGGATATAACATACAGTGATGAAATTCAGCAGGAGGATATTGAAATTTGCGAACTCGTTCAGAAGGGGTTACAATCCAAAGCATATAACAAGGGACGCTTTTCTGTAGAACGCGAGAAAGGGGTGTATCATTTTCAATCGTTGTTGAAGAAAGTGCTAAGCAAGGCGATGTCCTAATGCATACTGGGGGAAAAAACTTGTTTAAATGAAGCTGATTTGATTTGAGAGGCTATGAAATCATCAACCGCTAAAAAAGTCGTGTTATTCAGTGCGGCAGTGCTTGCTGTTTGGTATAGCTTTTTCATTATACAACCGCCGGAATCCCGGCATGCGAACAGTGATCTTACAACCTTTTCGGCAGCAAGGGCTTTCAGACATGTCAAAAAGATAGCAACCCGACCTCACCCATTGGGTTCTGCCGCTAACGACAGTGTCCGAAATTATATTTTGGAAGAGCTGCGCAACATGAAACTACAACCTGAAGTCCTGAAAGGGGTGGGTGTAAGTCGTAGTTTTGGGCAGGCTCTTGCTGGCTACAGCAAAAACATTTTTGCGAAGATTCGAGGACATAGCCCCCAAAGAACAATTCTTTTGATGGCCCATTACGATTCTGCTCCTAATGCCCTGGGAGCAGCTGACGACGCCTCAGGTGTAGCCGCTATCCTGGAGTCAATACGTGCCATTCAATCTCAAGAAATTCCACTTAACAATAATGTTTGGATATTATTCACCGATGGCGAAGAGAGAGGCCTGCTGGGAGCGGAGCAATTTGTCGATGAATTTGCCGAGATCGACAAAATTGACCTGGTCTTGAATTTTGAAGCCCGCGGTACCAGCGGTGCGTCAATGATGTTCGAAACCAGTTCTCCAAATGGCAATTTGATCCCCTCTTTTGCCAGTGCAACACCGGACCCGGTAGCCAATTCCCTGATGTATACAGTCTACAAGATGTTGCCGAATGATACCGACATGTCTATAACCAAAAAAGCGGGAATTAACGGAATAAATTTCGCATTTACTGAGCAGTTTACTGATTACCATACCCTCCAGGATAACCCCGAAAATTTGTCGTTGGCTTCCTTGCAGCACCAGGGATCAAACTTGTTAAATAATCTTCGCCATTTTGGAAATACAGACTTTAAACTCAGCAGCAACACAGAATACGTCTATTTCAATAATGCTACGGGAGGACTAACCTACTACCCGGCAGGCTGGTCTTTTCCAATAGCACTTGTTACAGCCATTTTATTTTTCGCTTATCTTGTCTACCTGTTTAGAACCGACCGACTTGGATTGGGTAGTTATGCCGGCAGCTTCGGGCTGTTCATGGGATCAATCGTCATCGGTACTGCAATCACTTATTTCGGCTGGAAGGGAATCAGTTGGCTTCATCCGCAGTACGAGTGGTTTCTTTTTGGGGAAAATTACAACCATAAATGGTATCTCCTGGGATTCACCTGCTTAAACGCCGCCTTTTTTTGCGTGATTTACAGCTGGATACAAAAGAAACTTTCAACCCAACAACTCCTGGCGGGAAGCTTTACGGCATGGATACTCTTCTCACTGGTTTCAGCCTGGTACCTGCCGACTGCAAGCTATTTTTTCAGCTGGCCTGTTTTAATGGCCTTGATTGGATGGGTAGTTCTCGGTGATGACATTTCAAACCTTTCATGGAAATCAATACTGCTATTAGCAATCAGCCTATCAGGAGTGTTATTTATGATCCCTCCTTACATCTACTTGATTCAAGTAATGTTAACTACCAGGATGATAGCTGTAAGCATGCTTTTGCTCCTGTTAATGATCGGGCTCTGCTGGGCTTTAGTTTGGCAAATCATACAAACGAGACCGGTTCTTTGGAGTACAGTATTATTGCTTACCGGCGTTATATGCTTCATCATCGCTTCATTAAATTCCGGTTTTAGCGTCAGACATAAGAAACAGAATGACATTAATTATGTTCAGGATATAAATACAAAACGGGCTTACTGGGTGAGCAGAGACTTTACAACTGATTCCTGGACCAGGCAATTTTTGAATTCCGGCTTTAAAAGAGGTCCCGTGCCCGAAAACCGGTTCTTTGGTGACAACAGCTCGTTGCTTTATACTTCTGCACCATCCATGAAGATACCTTCACCCGAGATTCAAATCTTGGCCGACAGCAGTTCAGATTCACTTCGCCACCTGAGCCTGCGTTTAAATGCTCAACAAAAAGGTATCGGCACGCAAATTAGCTGGAATGAAAATCTATCTATTGTCGAATTTAATATTCACGGGAAGCAAGTCTTCGACAAATACCGAAATAAGGATTCGGTAGTAAAATCATTGAATCGGATCTCTTATTTCCAAGATCTGTCTGAACCAATAAAGATGGAGTTGACCTACATTAAAAGAGAAAATGCCGTGTTATATTTTAACTTTGTTAAGCCGGGCCTGCCCACTAAGTTAATCCCTCATTATCAAGAACGCCCTCACGATATGATGCCGGCTCCATATCACATTTCGAATTCCACGATCTCGCAGTCGCGGGTTGATCTGGATACCCTAAAATAGCTTCTTATTCCTGTTTGGGATAGCATTCTTCACAGGGGCACATCGAGCGAAGTGTTTCCCATTGGTACATGCCACTGTTATGCCCGTCATTCCAAAAAATCTTTATCGCATGGTTCCCAATTTGTTGGATATCCTCAATCTCATATTTCTGGGTCGGTTCTACAAAAAAGAAGGATCGGTTAAATGTGTTCATATTTCCATGTCCACCGCGGCAGACAACACATGGGCAATTCTTACGAAGTCCAAAAAGGGAATACTCCGAATGGTGTCCGTCCGACCAATCTATTTCTAAAACTTGATTACTATTAGAAACTTCAATTCCGGTTGGTACTGAGTCGTTTTCCATTAAGTTCTTTTTTATATTAAATAAATATTCAGCTGTTGAAATAAATTGAACGAGCATATAAATTCGCAGAGAACGCTAAAAGATTTCACATGTATATTCTAATCGGCCTTTTAGGGTTAGCGACCGTGCTTTCCTTTTGGATGGGATATCGCCGGATTCTGCGCCTGCAACACCTCAGCCAGCAGTTAGTGGTAAACGGTTTTATTTCAGCCATGATTATCCTGACGTTGATGACCATTGCACAATGGCTGGGTTTCTTTCCCCAGGATATCGCGGCTAAATTTACCATGTTATTGTATTGTATGGTAGCAGGTTTTTTCTGTGGATTTGCAGCCAAGATGGTCATTTTACGTCAAGAGGTCAAAGCAGTAGAATATGTGTACCGTTCATTTTGGACTGAAGCAGCCCCTAACCTGATTGCTATACTGGTTATCGCCTTTGGGATTTATCGAACGGGACTTTTTACACTGGGGCCTTATACCGGAATAGGCATTACTTCCGGTCTATCGCTCTTGGGCTTTGGTTTTTTCGGGCTCACTGTTAAAGTCGTTCCCGAATTCAGGTATAAAGGTATTCTCATTCTGGACCAATTAGTACCGTGGCATAAAGTTGTCTCCTATGAGTGGCAATCGGAAGACATCCTGCAAATTGATTACTATACTTCAGACGAAAAACTTACCGATTTTACCACTTATATTCCCCCAGAGGATCGACTGATGATCGAACGCCTTCTGGGTAAGAAGCTTAAAGAACATGAACAGGAGCGCAAGGAAATGATGGCAAAAGAGGAGGTTAAATAATTCTTCTATCCAACATAATTCTTTGAAAACAACCGATAAAATACAATGCCTTCATTTGATATCGTCAATAAGATTGATGTACAGGAAGTTGATAATGCCGTCAATAATACCAGAAAAGAAGTCAACAGCAGATATGATTTCCGGGGGCTTTACACAGAAATTTCTTTTAACCGCAAAGAGAATAGCATCCAGCTTATTGTAGCTGATGATATGAAGTTACAAGCTGTCCGAGAGATCCTGGCTCGTCATTTTGCCAAGCGAAAAATCAGTCCCAAAGTGCTGGATTTCAAGCAAACTGAAGGTACTTCCCAGGGACACCTTAAACAACGTATTGAACTAAAAGAAGGCATAAGCAAGGAAACGGCAAAGCTGATTACCAAAGAGATCAAAGGTATGAAGCTAAAAGTACAACCAGCAATTCAAGAAACCCAGGTACGGGTAACCGGGAAAAAAATTGACGATCTTCAATCTGTAATCAAACACTTGAAATCGAAGGATTTTGGAATTCCAATGCAATTTGTCAATATGAAGTAATTGGATACTGCGTCAGCCAGCAACACGCTCGTGCTGTACCATAATGCACTGATTTTCCACATAGGATAGCCCGGCTTCTTCAGCCAATGCTTTTGCTTCTTGCGACGAAACTGCAAGCTGTGTCCAGATAACTGGTTGCTGTCCCGTCCTCTTGGACCACTCCAATACATCCCGAACCATATCAGCGGTAAATTCAGCATTCCGAAAAATATCGACTATGTCGACTTGTATTTCGGCAGGTATCTCTCCCATTCTTTCATAACATTTTACGCCGAGGATCTCCTCGTAGTTGGGATTTATGGGTATAATTCTAAGCCCATTCTCCTTCAAATAATTAGCGATATGATAACTGGTTCGATACTTATTGGCAGAACATCCGACGATAGCAACTGTGTCAGCATTTTTTAAAATCTCTGAGATATTTTTTTCCATATGCATCATCCATTCTATTAGAAATTTAAAGGTAAGAAATTAAGACATTTAAATGATTTCCATTATTATTGGGCTTGCCACAAATACTGTTTTTAAAGTATCCAAAATGGTAACAGCTGTTAAGCGTTTCTACAAAGACACAAAAAAACGCGCCGCTTCTTTTCTTTATAGGTGGATTTATATGGGACAGCCTGTCTCTCAGACGTTTTGACGGATGGTACAGTAATACCGTTTTGTTAACTCATCTAATCTGCCTCACGATTTGTATCTATGTTTTTAACCTGGCCGAGGACGAATACTGGAAAAATACGTTCATTGAACATTATGAAGAGTACGCCCCCCTGCTTATACAGTTTTTCCTTGAAGGATTGTCGAGCGCCTATGTTATTTTCTTCTTTCAGGGCGTAAGCCTCACCAAAACGATCGTCTTTTCTAATCCAGTTTTTAAAGAACCGTATTTCAAATGAATATCCTCAATTCAGTGCTTATTTTTTTGTCAATTTTACCTTCTGTACTTTCTTTTCCCCTGTGATTGTAGGTAAGATGAACACCTTCTTATTTATCATATCGGGACTCTCTAGTTTAGTATTTACCCTCTTTTTCATCTCCTTTATTTACCGCATAAGCCCATCAACCCGTAAAGAAATAACAGACTGGAAGATTGGGACAGTAATTCTGAGTATCTATCTGTTTATAAATATATGCTACCATTTCAACTTAATCCCACCGGTTCCGCTTTCCCTTCAAACCGGGTTGGTTGCATATGAGATAAAAAAAGAGATCAAACCTTTCAACTAAGTTACGAACAAACTACCCCTTATCACTTATGGAATACCTATGATAATTCCTTCAACTACACGAAGGGCGATACGGTTTTTATTTATACATCTATTTTTGCTCCAACAGATCTCAAAGAATCTGTGCAACACCACTGGGAATGGTATAACAGCAAAACCAAAACCTGGAATTTGACTGATACCATCTCGTATGACGTAACAGGAGGCCTTCAGGGCGGTTTTTTGGGGATATACATTTAAAGAAAATATCAGGCTGGGCATTTGGAGAGTTAATGTAACCACTGATGACGGACTGGTATTAGGAAAAATAAACTTTCAAATAGTTCGAGATACTGCCTTTAACAAACAGCTATTGACTACCCGGAATTTTGACTAGCTTAATAGTCTCAATTCTCCATTTAAATTCTTATATTAATGGTTCATGAAAATTAGAAATAAATAGTTAGTATTTTGTCAAAAGTAAAAGACGGTGACACCGTAAAAGTGCACTATACAGGAAAATTAACTGATGAAGGAACCGTGTTTGACAGTTCACGGGAAAGAGAGCCTCTGGAATTCACGCTTGGGCAAGGACAATTGATCCCCGGATTTGAGAAGGCAGTCATCGGCATGGAAGTTGGCGACAACACCACCGTAGAAATCGCTTCCAAAGATGCTTACGGCGCTCGCCGCGAAGATCTTGAATTGGAAGTTTCTAAATCAGATTTGCCAGATAATATCGAACCAAAAGCCGGCATGCAGCTTCAAATGCAGCAAAAAAATGGCCAGGCTATCCCGGTTCAAATTACAGCCGTTAAAGATGATTATGTTAAACTTGATGCGAACCATCCACTGGCCGGCAAAGATTTAACATTTGATATTGAGCTGGTCGAAATTCAAGACTAAACCTTTTTTTGATCATTCATTAAGCCTGAGTCCGATTAATCGGATTCAGGCTTTTTTATTTACCCCCCCTTGATTTACTTTTCGGCATCCCCACCTGCCCATCACATACGGCTCTGGGCTGGAGCAGCTGCGTCCCGGAATGGCTGCCGAGAGACTACAACCTTAAATCGATTATAATCGACGTACCA